>JAABSU010000105.1 GCA_011390265.1 Spirulina sp. | reverse complement strand
TCGCGTTTCATGCACCAACCGCCGTGCCGCCGTCCCCGTCACCCAAGCACTATGGCCTGTCGTCGTCGCAATTTTGCCATCGAGGGTCATGGCGTATTTTAAAATTCCCCAGGGTTGGCCGTGGGTGATACGGTGACAAAAACCAGCATTGAGGGCTAAACAGGCCGCTGCTTCCACCCCCGTGATCACCTCGATTCCCGCTGCTCGCAAGCGGGCAATGCCCCCACCCGCAACACGGGGATCCGGATCCACCATCCCCACCACCACTTTTTTCACCCCAGCCTGAATCAGCGCTTCAGTACAGGGGGGCGTGCGGCCGTGATGATTGCAGGGTTCAAGGTTGACATAAATGGTTGCTCCTTGGGCCTTTTCCCCTGCTGCTCGGAGGGCGAAAATTTCCGCATGGGGTTCCCCCGCCTTGGGGTGATAACCTTCTCCGACAATTTCCCCATTTTTCACAATCACCGCCCCCACCAAAGGGTTGGGGGCGGTATAGCCCGCTGCTTGGTGGGCAAGAGCAATACACCGTCCCATCAGCACAGCCGGCTCAAGCATCGCAAAACTCAGCGTTAAACGTTTTTAGACTCACTATGGCGATCGCCCCCTCAAAAATTGGCAAAAAAAACCAAGATGGGATGGCCTGAGCCACCCGATCTTGATTTTATCAAGCCCTTATTTTGCCGCTAGCACTTTTTCAGCATCGGCTTGGGCGAGGAACTTTTCTAGCTCCGTGAGGGCATCGGCATCCACCTTCGTTTGCATCGGGCAGAATTTCGGCCCACACATCGAGCAGAATTCAGCAGTTTTATAAATATCCGCTGGCAGCGTTTCATCGTGGTATTCCCGCGCCCGCTCTGGGTCGAGAGACAGATCAAACTGCTTATTCCAATCGAAGTTATAACGGGCTGCCGAGAGTTCATCATCGCGATCGCGCGCTCCCGGCCGGTGGCGGGCAATATCCGCCGCATGGGCTGCAATTTTGTAAGCAATTAAGCCATTGCGCACATCTTCCGCATCCGGTAAACCGAGGTGCTCCTTGGGAGTGACATAGCACAGCATCGCCGTCCCATACCAGCCCGCCATCGCTGCCCCGATCGCACTCGTGATATGGTCATAACCCGGCGCAATATCCGTCACCAACGGCCCCAACACATAGAAAGGCGCTTCACTGCACTCCTCCATCTGTTTTTTCACATTGAACTCAATCTGATCCATCGGCACATGGCCGGGGCCTTCCACCATCACCTGAATATCATGTTCCCAGGCGCGGCGGGTCAATTGCCCCAAGGTTTTCAACTCCGCCAACTGGGCCTGATCCGAGGCATCATGGGTACAACCGGGACGGAGAGAATCCCCCAAACTGAACGAGACATCGTAGCGTTTGAAAATTTCGATGATCTCATCGAAGTGGGTATAGAGGGGGTTTTGTTTATGGTGATGGAGCATCCAACGGGCAATAATGCCGCCCCCACGGGACACAATTCCTGTAATCCGGTTCCGCACCAAGGGTAAATGCTCAATGAGAATCCCGGCGTGGATTGTCATATAATCCACCCCTTGCTGGGCGTGCTTTTCGATGATGTGCAGAAAATCCTCAGGGGTGAGATCTTCAATGTTGCCGTGGACGCTTTCCAGGGCTTGGTAGATGGGCACAGTGCCGATGGGAACCGGGGAAGCATTGATAATCGCCGTGCGGATCACATCGAGATCTCCGCCCCCTGTTGATAAATCCATCACCGTATCGGCCCCATACTTCACCGCTAACTGGAGCTTGGCCACCTCTTCATCGAGGTTGGAACTGTTGGGAGATGCGCCAATGTTGGCGTTGACTTTGCATTTGGTGGCAATGCCAATGCCCATCGGTTCGAGGTTGGTGTGGTTGACGTTGGCGGGGATAATCAACCGGCCTCGGGCCACTTCAGCGCGGATCAATTCCCCGGGCAGGTTTTCCCGCCGAGCCACATAATCCATTTCCTCGGTGATCATGCCTTGGCGGGCATAGTGCATCTGGGAAACGTTGGCTTGGCCGAGGCGTTTGGCAACCCATTCTGTACGCATATTTGGTTCCTCAAAATAACAGCTTCCCTCCGCTGGTGCTAACCAGTCTCAGGTTCTAAGGGTCTTTCTCAGCTTCGATGGAAATTGAAGCACCCCTAGCTTAGTCCCTGATTGTATCACGGCAATTTCGGGGTAGGCCGCAGTGTTACGGAGCGGATAGAAAACTTTGCAGAGGATTATTTTTAAGGGATCATCCCCAAAGGATCGCACCCCCAAGCTCAGACCAATCCCCGCTAGAATAGGCAAAATCAATTTTTTGGCTTTGCCCCCCTTTCCAAACTGCAATGAAAACCGCTTACTATTGGCTGTTGGGGAGTTTCCTCACTTTGGGGTTAATCTTGCCCGCCCAGGCGCTGCGCGAGGCGACGGGCGATCGCGGCATTGATGTGCGCCGTCTCCACGCGCCCCCCTATAATTTGTTGGGTCGTAAGGTGGGGATTGGCCAGGTGGAAATTGGCCGCCCCCTGAAATTGGGACTAGACAAAGAAGCCTCCGGCCACGCTTTTTTCACTGTGGAGCAGGTCTTTTTCCGCGATCGCCCCATCAGCGCCGATCTCAATGTTGATTCCCATGCGACGATGGTGGCCACGGTGATGATCAGCCGCGATAAACAGTTAACCGGCGTGGCTCCGGGGGCCAAACTCTACGCTTCCGCCATCGGCAGCCTCAACCGCGACAGCCAAGACCGCCAATGTATTGCCGCCCAGCATGTCGCCCAGCAGAATGGCGGCGATGTTCGAGCGATTAACTTGAGTTACGGGGAACCCCTCAGTCGCGATCCCCGGGAAAACCCGGTGCTGGATGGCAATGCCCTCCTCACCCGTTGCCTGGATTGGTCAGCACGGGTTCACAATACCCTCTATGCCGTTGCTGGCAACCAAGGCAGCGGCGGTATTTCCATTCCCACGGATCATTACAATGGTATTACCGTGGCTTCTTCCGTACAGTTTGAGGATGAGTTTCGTAAATTAGACTTTGCGAATTTGAGTGCTCTCCCTGAAGGTATCGGCCGCACGGTGATTCAGCGGGAAGTGAATGTCAATCTGCGCCGTTCCTTGGGTTTGGTGGCCCCCGGTAGTGGCTTACGGCTTCACGATGGCAGTCGGGCTACAGCGGTTTCTGGAACCAGTTTTGCCTCGCCTCAGGTGGTGGGGGTGGTGGCGGTGTTGCAGGAATTTGGCGATCGCCAAATTGCCGCTGGTCAATGGTCTCTCGCCGCTCGTCAAAGTGAAGTGATGAAAGCCGTCTTGCTCAATGCCGCCGATAAACAGCAGGATCCTGGGGACGGCCGCTATTTAGGACAAAGCCGCACGATCCTCAGCAAACGCCATCAGGATTGGCTCAATGGCGATGCCGCCAATAACCCCGCTATTCCCCTCGATATTGAAATGGGGGCGGGGCAACTCAACGCTTGGCGGGCCTATCAACAGTTTCAAGCCGGCCAATGGGGGCCGGGGTCAGTGCCCCCCATCGGTTGGGACTATCGCGATATTGGTGCTCAGAACTATCAGGATTATCAATTTGAAAATCCCTTGCCGGCGGGTAAATATCTGGCCGTCACCATGACCTGGCATCGCCATGTGGAATTGCAGGATCTCAACAGCAACGAACAGTTTGATATTGGTGAAACCTTCCGGGATTACGGTTTAAATAATCTGGATCTCTACGTTCTACCGGCCCAGAGCGACGATCTCGCTGATAGTGTTTGCCGCTCTGTGAGTGCGATCGATAGTGTTGAGCATTTGTTTTGCCCCATTCCCCAAACAGGTGAGTATAAAATTCGCGTCGTTTATCAAGACCAGGTGAACCTCCCCACCCAAGCCTACGGTTTAGCCTGGTGGACGGCTAACGCCTCTTTTAACCCATAGGCCACCTGTTCCTGCTCCTCCGGGGTCAGTTCAGGGAACATTGGCAGGGAAAGGACTTCCGTCGCAGCTTGTTCCGCCTGAGGGAAATCTCCCGGTTGATAGCCCAGGTGTTGATAGACCGGTTGGAGGTGGAGGGGACGGGGGTAATAAACCATGGAGCTAACGCCCTGGTCTTGGAGCGTGGCTTGAATGGCATTACGGCGGGAGCCATCGCCTTGGGGATCAGCAATGCGGATCGTGTATTGATTCCAAACCGCCTGCCCTTGGGGGGGAGCGGTGGGTAAGGTGATCGTGGGCAACTGCGCTAGGAGTGGGTCGTAGCGTTGGGCTACGGCTTGGCGCTGTTGATTCCAGTGGTCTAGATGGCGAAGTTTGATGGTTAGGATTGTGGCTTGCAGGGCATCGAGGCGACTGTTTAGCCCGGTTTGGGTGTGAATATACCGCTCGGATTGGCCATGTTCCCGCAGTTGGCGAATGCGGTGGGCGATCGCCTCATCCCCCGTCGTAATCGCCCCCCCATCGCCACAGGCTCCTAAGTTTTTAGTGGGGAAAAAGCTAAAGCAGCCCACTGTACCAATACTCCCCACCTTTTGACCCGCCCACATGGCCCCGGTGGATTGAGCGCAATCTTCAAGGACGATCAGGTTGTGGGATTGGGCAATGGCGATCACAGCGGTCATATCCACAGGACGACCAAATAAATGGACGGGAATAATTGCCTTTGTCCGGGGGGTGATCGCAGGCGCAATCCGGTTGGGATCAAGGTTTAACGTGGTGGGATCAATATCGATGAATACCGGCGTTGCCCCCACCCGGCAAATCACTTCTGTTGTAGCAATGAACGTCAGGGGTGTGGTGATCACTTCATCGCCGGGGCCAATGTCGCAGGCCCGCAAGGCTAAGTAAAGGGCATCGGTGCCGGAGTTACAGCCCACGCTGTAGGGTGTGCCGATATATTGACCAAAAACGGTTTCAAAGTCGCTGACGGCCGCCCCGCCAATGTAACGACCGGAACGGAGCACAGTGAGCACCGCTTCACTCACATCAGCATCTAAACTGGCGTACTGCCGGGTCAGGTCTAAGGGGGGAATCCTATTCACGCGCGTTTAAGATTAAAATTTCCACTTGATCTAACCAGATTTTCCTATATTTTGTCATGGAGACCCGCCAATGCCCCCCTTAATTACTCTAGATTGGCTTGATTTAACCCTCGCGCTGGTGTTAGTCGGCATTACGTTGGCCTTGGGGGCATGGCAGCGGTTGGGCTTGGGGCAATCTTTGGCGATCGCCACCGCCCGGGGCATCCTGCAACTCTTAGCCGCCGGGGCCATTCTCGATCTGGTGTTTGCCCTCCATCAACCTTGGGCTGTCTTGGCGATCGTCGGGGTGATGTTAACGATCGCCGCCATCACTGCCCGCAACCGCATTTCCCCCCAAAAGCAACTGTTGCCAACGGTGTGGCTCGCCCTCTGTGCCAGTACGGTTCTGACCCTGGGCTATGCCCTGTGGGTGGTGATCCAACCCCCAGATTGGTACAGTCCCCAATATCTGATTCCCCTCGCGGGTATGGTACTGGGCAATGCGATGAATGCTGCTACCTTAGCGGGAGAGCGGCTCCTGACCACGATTCGGCGCAATCCCCTCGACATTGCCACCCATTTAAGTTTAGGGGCGCAACCCCATGAGGCGATCGCCACTTACCGCCGCGAGGCGATCCGCGCCAGCCTGATTCCTTTAATTAACCGCATGACTGTACTCGGTTTGGTGACATTACCGGGAATGTTTACCGGTCAGATCCTCAGCGGCATAGACCCCCTGGATGCAGCGGGTTATCAATTGTTAATTTTTTTCATGGTCGCTGCCGCCGAGGCCCTAACTGCGATCCTCGTCACCCTGGGAATTGCTCGCCATCTCTTCACACCTCAAGCCCAACTTATTTCTCTCGAGCAGATTTAATTTCTCCCTCGCCAAAAAAAGTTTTCCATAAACCCACCGGAATGGAACTTTCGTTTTTAAAATAGTTCATAGGAGTAAGGACGCATAATCCTTCTCACTCCAACGTCATCATTGATTTTGCGGATCTCTTGCTTCAATGGCCTAGCCATTTGCAGGATTAAACCCCCACCGCGATAAGGCTCCCCCCGATCTGGAGATATTCCCAGCCGGTACGGAAGCCCGATCCATTCCATGCTCTTCATTATTCCTGTCCACTTCTGCACTGACGGTTTTGTACTATGGCGCGCTCACTAATGGCTCATTCTGCTTTTTCACTCCGGTCTCTTTTGCTGGCGGGCATCGTTGTGACCACCGGAACTCTGGCGGGGTGGATTCCTGATTTAGCAACTCCCGTGGGGATAACGATCGCCACCGAGGCCTATGCCCAAAATCCCCCCAGTACTGATGAAGTCGTTCGCTATGCCAAGGCGGTCTTAGCGATGGAACCCCGCCGCCGAGAAGCAGCCCGGGAAATCCGCAGCGCGGGGGGAAACCCGAATATTGTCTGCTCATCGGTGTTTAGTGGTTTGCCTGGGGGACAGATTGCCCGCTCCTATTGCCAACACGCCGCCACGATCGTGCGTCAATACGGCCTAACCAATAATCGCTTCAACGAAATTACGCGCTTGGCCCAAAGCAGCCCAGAACTGCGGGGACAAATCCAAACCCACATGCAAGAACTCTGCCGCCTTTCGGAGTTTAGTGCGGCTTGTCGTTAATGGCTCAAGATCCTGATCTCATCCGTTTAGTGGAGCTTGTGGAGCAGACTCCCTCGGTTTTAGAGGGGGAGGCGTTGCTGTTGCCACTCGAGGCGGGCGATCGCCACCGCAGCCGTCACCACTGCCAAACCACCACTGGACTGCCCGTCACTCTTTGCCTACCGCGAGGAACGATCTTGCAGGATGGCGATTGGCTGCGGGGGGAGCGGGGGGAATGGGCGCAGGTGGTTGCCGCACCGGAGCCGGTTTTAACCGTCACCGCAGAACAGCCCCAAGCGCTATTGCGGGCGGCCTATCATCTGGGGAACCGCCATGTGCCGTTGGAAGTGACGGCGGCTTATTTGCGCCTCAGTCCTGATCCGGTCTTAAAAGCGATGTTGGGGCAGTTGGGCCTGAGGGTAGTTGAAGAAATTTGCCCATTTCGACCGGAAGCAGGGGCTTACCATCACCCGCATTGATCACTCATAGTTAAAGACCCGGAGTCTACGCCTATCATCAGCATCCCGTATTGCTGCTACCTTCCGGTCCTGACAAGATTTGGGCGTGACGATCGCATTGATCCGGGCCACTTCTAAACATACCACAGTTTGGCCCGTTAAGTGGCGGCTCCATCGGGGGAAGTATTTTTTTCCAGCGATCGCTGTTGGCGTTTTTTGCGCTCCGCTTGAAGCACATCGTCAAGCACAGCCCGGGCTTGGGTCATTTTTTCCAAGTTGCTGCGATAGAGTTCTAAATCCTTCTTGAGTTTTTCCGCCGGGAGATGGAGCGATTCCCCGAGGGCGGTCAAGGGCTGGAGATCGTCACCACCTAAGGCTTCCCCATGAATAATTTCCAGGATGCTGTAAAGACCAATGGCAAAGAGGCGGCTGTATTTAAAGGTGGGGTTGTGGGCGATCGCCTGCAAACAATCGTAAAGCGCTTGAGCCTGAGCTTCCGATGCCAGGGCATTTCCCCATTCACTTAACTGCTCCACCGTCCGGTTTTGGCAGGCATTGCGAATCTGCTCGGCATCATGACGATATTGATGGGGATCTCGCCCCACCGCACGGCAAAGGGCGTGAAAAATAGAGTCTAAATCTCGCTCCGGCTCATAACCCGCCATAAAGCGGTCATAGGAAGTAACGACCCCCAGAGCAAAGATGGCATCATACTTGAAGAGAGTATTAACAGATAGGAGGTGCATCTCCACCATTAATTCTTCGATCACGCGACGATAAATCGAGTTGATCGGGCGTGTATGGTGCGTATAAAACTCTCGTTTAGTATCAGAAACAGTACGAACAGTATCCACAGAGCCAATATTTTAATGATGGGACGGTGTTTCCATTGTCGCATACTGGATTGTATTTTGTGGACTTGGATACCATTGAAGCCCTGTTGCCCACAGTTCCGATGGCGAAAGCAAGACCCCTTTCAGAAAGGCGATCGCCCTACCATCGCCACCATCAGCAGCACAATCTAAAGCCCGTCACCCGGCCCCTATTCCCTTATCCAACACCAAGCTTTCAGCGTTGCCTAGGTAGCTAGGCTACGGGGAGCACCATCAAGGGCCTCCTCCTCCGTATCAAAAATTTCAAACACTGAATCCATCATGGTGACTTCAAACACAAGTTTTGCCTCAGGATGGACATTGCAGATCCGGAAACTGCCCTTGACCTTATCCGCGTCCCGCATGCCTGCCACTAAGGAAGTCAACCCGGAGCTATCAATAAAATTAACCTGACTGAGATTAACCACAACATGAGGACTCAGCTTTGAGATACATTCCTGTAACTTCAGCCGAAATTGCCAGGCCGTTGTGATATCTAGCCTCCCACTGGGGGCCAGAACGATGACCTGTGCGCCATCTTGGGTCGTGTGTTCTTTCTGTTCGATGTGAATCACTCGTCAACTCGCCTCAAACTCAAGCAATATGATCTACCAACATCTCAAGAGAACCGCTGTGGGTATAACTCTGACCGGATGACAACGCAGACTACGGAAAACAATGCTACCTCAACGATACCATGGAGTGCCGAATTCCTCTGTTGGGTGTTACGGCTCAGTCCCTCGTAAGTAGGAGGGGCTGAGTTTGTATTCAGCTTACCAGAAAAATGGCGGGGTGGCCCAACCGCGCGGCGAGGTTCCCCGGAAGATTGGAAAATTGAGCTGGGTTCCGAAGACGGGGAGCCATCCCCAGGCTGAGGGATTAAGCCCAGTTGACCCAATCCTGCGGTTTGAGGAAGACCTCATACAGTTCCGCTTCGGGAGTGTTGGGTTCGGGGCTATAGCCGTATTCCCAACGCACCAAGGGTGGTAAGGACATCAAGATTGATTCTGTCCGGCCGTTGGTTTGCAAGCCGAAAATGGTGCCGCGATCGTACACCAGGTTAAATTCCACGTAGCGGCCCCGACGATAGAGTTGGAATTGCCGCTCACGATCGCCCCAGGGGGTATCCTGCCGTTTTTGAGCAATGGGGACATAGGCATCCAAAAAGGCATGGCCGCAGTCTTGGATAAAGGCAAAGGTTTCTTCCCAACTGCGGGGAGCGATTTCCCCTAAGTTGCGGCTGTATTCCGCTGCGGCTTGATCGGGGTTGGGGCCGCGATAGAGTTCGCTGCGGCCGTCTTGATAGTCAAAAAAGAGGCCACCGATGCCCCGGTTTTCGCCGCGATGCTTGAGGTGGAAATATTCGTCACACCAATGCTTGAAAACGTCGTAGTAGTGGGGATGGTGGCGATCGCACGCCGCTTTATAGGTGGTGTGAAAATGTTTTGCGTCTTCGGCGTAGGGGTAGTAAGGGGTCAAGTCCGCCCCACCACCAAACCACCACACCGGCCCCGCTTCAAAGTAGCGGTAGTTAAGGTGGACGGTGGGGACGTAGGGATTACGGGGATGGAGCACCATCGAGGTGCCCGTGGCATAGAATTCATGGCCTGCGGCTTCCGGGCGCTGCTGCAAAATCGACGGCGGCAGGGTTTTCCCCCACACTTCGGAAAAATTCACCCCTCCCTGTTCAAATACCCGGCCCTCACGGATCACCCGCGATCGCCCCCCGCCCCCTTCTTCCCGCTGCCAAGCATCCTCTTTAAATTGCTGTTCTCCATCGAGATCCGCCAAACCTTGACAAATGCTGTCTTGGAGGGACTGCATAAATGTACTAATGCGCTGGCGAGAGTCCCCGGGGGGAACATTTTGAGTCGAAGCTGGGCTGGCCGGCGTTGAAGAGGCTGTCATAGGACCTTAAAACAAAATTGCAAACAATGTACGAGAATTTCATGATCTTCCCATAAGCAGGGGGGAGGCGATCGCCACCTCCTTACAATTCGCAACAAGACTCACCGCCCAATCAACGCAAGTCTAAACAATCAGCGGCGTTTGATCCTTGATTAAACTCGCTAAAATACAATATTCACTTAAAACAACGCGGTTGCTGCACGAGCGGTATGATTTTTCAGATTTCGTTTCAACTCCTGGTAGCACGGGGCAAAATTTTTTGTAAGTTTGCTCTCAACAAACGGTATCGCGTCCTCTGTCGAGCCTCCGTGGATGTGCTGTGGCAAAAATTGAGCAACTTAGCCGATGTCTCCTGGAACCCCTTGCTGGATCGTACCAATGTGCCCCAGGGCCTCATCCCTAAACCCGGTCTGATTTACCAAGCCGTGACTCGATTCACCCCCATTCCCATCCGCATTTTCGTCGAGCAGGTGGATCCCCGTCGTCTCCTGAGTATTCGCTTTTTAGCCATTCCCGGCGTGGAGAACCGCATCACCTATCAATTTGAATCCTCCGTCTGTGGGACATACATCTCCTACTCAGTCACAATGCAAGGCTGGCTCTCTCCCCTGTTGTGGTGGGTCATTCGTCCCTATGCTGCCCGCGTCGCCGCGAACCTCGCCCGGGCTGTGGAAAGCCAAGTGGCTTGATGGTTGGCCCTTGATGGTCGGCCAAGGGGCGATCGCCCCTGCCCCGCAAAACGGTAGGATGAACCAAAGATTACAAACCTTAACACACCCATGACCCTAGACTCAGCCACGGTTTTAGACGTTTTGCGTCCTGTTCAAGACCCAGAACTGCAAAAGAGCTTAGTCGAACTCAACATGATCCGGAATGTACAAATTAGCGGCAGCACCGTCCGCTTTACCCTTGTCCTCACCACTCCGGCTTGTCCCCTGCGGGAATTCATCGTTGAAGACTGCCAGAAAGCAGTGCAGCAATTGCCCGGTGTCGAAGCCGTCGAAGTCGATGTCACCGCCGAAACCCCCCAACAAAAATCCCTCCCCGATCGCCAAGGTATCGGTGGCGTTAAAAACATTGTCGCCGTCTCCAGTGGCAAAGGCGGGGTCGGCAAAAGCACGATTGCCATCAATATCGCCGTCGCCCTCGCCCAAAGTGGAGCCAAAGTCGGGCTACTGGACGCGGATATCTATGGCCCCAACGCCCCCACCATGCTCGGTTTAACCACCGCCCAAGTGGAAGTCCGTCCAGATGCCCAAGGACAAGACATTCTCCAACCCGCCTTTAACCACGGGGTTAAAATGGTCTCCATGGGTTTTCTCATTGACCCCGATCAACCCGTCGTCTGGCGCGGCCCCATGCTCAATGGCATCATTCGTCAGTTCCTCTACCAAGTCAACTGGGGCGACTTAGACTACCTCGTCGTCGATCTTCCCCCCGGAACCGGTGATGCCCAACTCACCCTCGCCCAAGCCGTCCCCATGGCCGGCGTGGTCATCGTCACCACCCCCCAAACCGTTTCCTTAGTCGATGCCCGCCGGGGTTTGAAAATGTTTCAACAACTCGGGGTTAACGTTTTAGGGATTGTCGAAAATATGAGCTATTTTATTCCGCCGGATTTACCGGATAAACGTTACGATTTATTTGGTTCCGGTGGAGGAGCAAGAACCGCTGAAGAGCTAGGGGTGCCCTTGATTGGCGGTGTTCCCTTAGAAATTCCCGTCCGCGAAGGCGGTGATTGTGGCATCCCCATTGTCGTCAGTCATCCCGAATCCGCCTCAGCCCAGGCCTTAATCCACATTGCCCAGCAAGTGGCAGCCAAAATTTCCGTCGCCGCCCTCACCTAAAACCTTCAGTGCTTAAAACGACACCTATGCTGCAACGAACCTACAAAGAAATCAACGAATGGCGGAATTGGTGGAGTGGTTGGCAAAACATTGACCTCTCCCTCCTCTTGTTGGTCGTGGGTTTAACCCTGTTTGGCGGGTTAATCATCCAAAGTACAGAACTCCGACAAGGGTTAACAGATTGGTGGCAACATTGGTTAATTGGGGGTGTGGGCCTAGTCCTAGCTTTAATCATTGCCCGCTGCCGTTATGAATTTTTGATCCAATGGCATTGGATTACCTACGCAATTACGAATATTTCCTTGATCAGCGTCATGATCATTGGTCACACAGCCAAAGGGGCTCAGCGCTGGCTGACCATTGGTGGCTTTAATATTCAACCTTCAGAGTTCGCTAAGGTTGCCTTGATTATCACCATGGCAGCCTTACTCCATGAACGCCCTGCATCTAACCTCACCGCTGTGTTTCGAGCGTTGGCTATCACTTCTGTGCCTTGGGCTTTAGTCTTTTTACAACCTGATTTAGGTACATCCTTGGTGTTTGGGGCAATTACCCTGGGAATGCTCTACTGGGGAAATGCAAATCCGGGCTGGTTAATTTTAATGGTCTCGCCGATTTTGTCGGCAATTCTCTATAATCTCTACCTACCTGGTTGGTTGGTTTGGGTGTGCTTAATGTGTCTAATTGCCTGGTTTACTCTGCCTTGGAATAAACTTGGAACCCTGCTGATTCTACTGCTCAATGGTGCAGCAGGGGCAATGGGGGGATTTTTATGGGGTCTGCTAGAGGATTACCAAAAAGCGCGTTTGGTGCTATTTCTCGATCCTGAGCAAGATCCCCTCGGTGGCGGCTACCACCTCATTCAATCCCGCATTGCCATTGGTGCAGGAAGGTTGTGGGGCCAGGGCTTATTTGGCGGTACACAAACACAACTCAACTTTATTCCGGAACAACATACAGACTTTATCTTTTCCGCTGTGGGAGAAGAATTGGGCTTTATTGGCTCGATTAGCCTTTTGATTGTGTTTTGGCTAATGTGCCTGCGGCTGATTATTATTGCCCAAAATGCCAAGGAGAATTTTGGCTCCCTTTTGGCGGTTGGGGTGCTTTCGATGATTGCTTTTCAGGTTTTTGTTAATATTGGCATGACCATTGGTTTATCTCCGATTACGGGTTTGCCGTTGCCCTGGCTCAGCTACGGGCGTTCGGCATTGCTGGCCAATTTTCTCGCCGTTGGTTTGGTAGAATCAGTGGCAAATCACCGCCCTCGACGGCATTTTAACTAGCGAATCCCTGACCTTTTTACTGTCTTAATTATGATCATTTTACCTGGTGCAACAGTACGAGTCACAAACCCCAATGATACCTATTACCAGTTTGAAGGGCTGGTACAGCGCCTCAGTGATGGCAAAGTTGCGGTTCTGTTTGAAGGGGGCAATTGGGACAAGTTGGTGACGTTCCAACTGTCGGAACTGGAAGCGGTTGATCTCACCCAGGGTAAAAAATAACCCTGCTGGTTATGCGTTTACCCCTGCCGCAATTTGCCACC
>JAABSU010000104.1 GCA_011390265.1 Spirulina sp. | reverse complement strand
TCGACCCCAACACCACCATCGCCGCCCCCTTTACCAAGCGCTGATTGGGGAGGGGGTTGATTTGGAATGTTTCCTCATCCTCGGCTACCGCCAAGAGCGTCAAACCGTAATGGCTCCGGAGTTGAATCTCGGCGATGGTTTTGCCATTAAACTCATCGGGAACCAGTACCTCCACAATGCTGTGGTTGGGGTCGAGGTCGAAGCGGTCTAAAATTGCCGGTTTAGTCAGGGTATAGGCTAAAGCACAGCCCGCCTCATATTCTGGGAACACCACCTGATCCGCCCCCACCCGCTCCAGCAGCTTACCGTGAATCTGGGAGGAGGCTTTGGCGACCACATGGGAAACGCCCCCTTCCTTAACATTGAGCGTCGTAATAATACTCTCCTGAACATAATTCCCGATCGCCACCACCACCGTATCAAACTCATAAATGCCCGCTTCCTTGAGGGCAATGGGTTCGGTGGAATCGAGGCGAATCGTGTGGGTGGCAATTTTTTCATTCAGGGCTGAGGCCACCAATTTTTCATCAATATCCGTCCCCAACACCTCATAACCCATGTTGTACAGGGACATCGCCACCGCCCGCCCAAAGCGCCCTAAGCCAATGACAGCAAACTGGCGATTATCGCGGCGCAGACTGGAGAGAAATTTTAAGGAGCGGAGGTTCATTATCAGTAGGAAAATCAGGTTTTCCCCCACTGTAAACCAAAGTGGGGGGGATTTTCCCCCCACCCCAAAAACCCACGGGACACCTAAACCAGTTGGGCGATTAGGGCCTCCACCCGTGTTTTAATCTCATCCCTGACCCGGTGGAATGTTTCCAAGGGTTTACCATCGGGGTCTTCTAATTCCCAATCGGCAAACACCTCCCGCAATACCCAAGCCTCCGGCAGATTCACCCCACAACCACAGAGAGAAATGACGGCATCATAATCTTCTGCTAGGAAGGCATCGAGGGGATCGGAGGTTTGGTTGGTGATATCAATGCCGATTTCTGACATCACTTGGATCGCCGTGGGATGGACGCGGCTGGCTTCGAGTCCCGAAGAAGTGACGTTAATTTTACCCGCGCCGAGGGTTTTGGCAAATCCTTCGGCCATTTGGGAGCGGCAGGAATTGCGCTTGCAAACAAACATGACATTTTTCATGGTTTTAAGATTCTGAGGGGATGAAGTCGGTACAGCGGGGATCAGTGAGGGTGGCTTTTTCCGGTTCGCGGGGGAACCAGAAGGCGGTGCGTTTGCAGAATTCGACGAGCATCAGCATCACCGGCACTTCGATTAACACCCCGACAACGGTAGCGAGAGCCGCCCCGGAGTTGAGGCCAAACAGCATGACGGCGGTGGCGATCGCCACTTCAAAATGATTACTCGCCCCAATCAATGCCGCCGGAGCCGCATCTTCGTAGGACATTTTCATTTTCCACGCCGCCACATAGGTAATTCCAAAAATGAGGTTGGTTTGAATAAACAAGGGGACGGCAATTAAGACGATATGCAAGGGATTTTGCACAATCACATCCCCTTTAAAAGCAAACAGCAGAACCAATGTGGTTAACAAGGCCAACGTGGCAATGGGGCCTAACTTGGGCAGAAAAACCTCTTCAAACCAAGCCCGTCCCTTATTTTGTAATGCCCAAGTTCGGGTAAACATCCCCGCTGCTAAGGGTAAGCCGACATAGATTAAGACGGAAAAAACAATGGTTTGCCAGGGGACGGTGAGATCATTTACCGCTAACAGCCATTTGCCCAAAGGGGCATAGAGAAACAGCATCGCCAGGGAGTTGACCGCCACCATCACTAACGTATGGCCTTGGTTGCTGTAGGAGAGATAACCCCACATCAAAACCATCGCTGTACAAGGGGCAATCCCTAACAAAATTGCCCCGGCAATGTAGGAACTAGCCAAGGTGGTTTCTACACCCCGAATCATTTCTGTTTGGCTTAACAGGGGTAGGAATAGTTGCCCGAGAAAGACTTGGGCTAATAACACCATTGTCAAAGGTTTAATCAACCAATTGACCACCAAGGTAAGAATCACGGGCTTGGGGGTTTTAGCGGCCTTCACTGCCTGGGAAAAATCAATTTTCACCATAATCGGATACATCATCGCAAATAGACAAATAGCGATGGGGATCGAGACTTGGTAGATGCTCATGGCATCGAGGGCGACGGCAACACTGGGAAAGACGCGCCCTAGGATCACCCCCGCAACGATGCACAGGGCGACCCAAAGGGTGAGGTATTTCTCAAAAACATTGAGTTGTCCCCCGGCCTGGACGGCTTTGGGGTTGACGGTGGGTTGAGTAGCCATAAAAACATATCAAAAAAACTTGATATGAGGATTGTAGCACTCTTATGGAGGGGCGATCGCCCCCTGGCAAATTACCCAACCGTGAGCGCGGGGGCATACTTGTTGAAGGTCTTCTCCTTAATCCCTTCAACCTCCATGAGTTGCTGGAGATCGCGGAAACCCCCTTGGGTGCTGCGATAGTGGATGATCCGCTCTGCTGTCTTTTTCCCTAAGCCATCGATACGGCAGAGATCGGTGATGGTGGCAGTATTGAGGTTGATTTTTGGGGGAGCCGTGGGAGAGGGGGGAGAAACGGAGGGGGTTGTGGTGGGAGAGGGAGGGGCGATCGCCCCCATCAAGGCGATCATCTGTTGTTGTAAAGCTTGTTGTTGAGTTTGAATTGTCTCGATTTGTGCCATTAACCGACGCTCCAGGCTCTCGATCATGGGTTTGGGCGATTCTTGGGGCTGAATGGCTTGAATTTGGGTGATTAAATGGCGCTCTAAATTTTGGAGGATGGGGGTGAGCGGATCGAGATTAGGGGGAGTTGAGGGGGTGGAAATGAGAGGATCAGGGCGTTGATCTCGCTCTGATGAATCGGGGTTCATGACCCCTGGTTCCCGAAAAAACTTCACTTGTGCCAAGATCGCCCCTTCATTCTCCTCCTCTAAAATAATCGCCTGAATCATTTCCCCTGTCGCCAAATCTAACTCTCTCGCCCGCACTGCTGCATAGTAGCCAAAATGATCACTGACCACCTGATAACTTTGCCAATCCAATTGTCTTAAAATTAACGGATTAATCGTGCCTTGACCTTGCAAAATCGCCTGAGCCGCCGCTTCGAGATCAGCAGTAGAGAAATCTGAGCGAGGAACTGTACTTTGGATTTTGCGAACCGCCACTAACTTCGTTTGTAAACGCATAAAAATTTTGTCTAAAAAGGATGATCATCAGCCAAGATGGTGCGTCAGCCGTTCAGATATTCTGATATGGAATCCGCTTAATCAGATCGTGCAAAGTTCTAGGTAGTGTAGGGGCGAAAAATTTTTGTGCCTCCGGCAGGCTTACGCCAACGCCCCTACGCAAATCAACAATACAACCGGATTGCATATAACTTTCCCTGATGCACCATCCACTACTAAGTAGGTAGGTTCAATTATCTTGTAGACGGGTTTCGACTTCGCTCAACCCTCAAATCCTTGCTGGATAAAGAGTCTAGCTGATTGAACGGAGTCGAAATCAGCGGCGGGTGTGACGTTTGATTAGTCCCGGCTACTTACGCGATTTTCGCCAACACCTCAAGGGCTAAATCTTGAAATTCCTGCGCCGAGGCACAACCCGGACTAAAATCCACCACAGAACGCGGGTCAGGAACCTCCCGCCCATCGATAATCCGCACCTGTTCCGCACATTTCGCTAAAAATTCCCGCTCATAAATAATACTCTCCATCATTTTCAACCCATAGCGATCCGTTACTGCCTGCATTCGCTTGGGTAAAGTGGATTGCACAAAGCGGGCATTGGTAGAAATCTTGTTCGCCAAGACCCCTAAAAGCTGGATCGGCGTGCGGTTGATGTTGCGGCGAAAATTATTCACGTCCTTGACCAAGGTTTGGACATTTTTTAAACCTTGATTAGCAAAAGGTTTTAAATCAGACGGGATAATCAAATAATCGGCGGCAATCAAGGCGTAACGGGCGAATAAATTCAACGAAGGCGGCGTATCAATCAAAACAATATCGTAATCATGTTCAACATCGTGCAATTTTTGACTTAAAATAAATCGCGCATTTTCCTGACTGTTCAATTCATTTTCAGCCCGCATTAAATCAATGTGAGCCGGAACCACATCAATGGGCGGTGTACAAAAACTATGGGCGGTTTGAGCCACCGCCTTGATCGGATACATTTCCTCTGAGCTTAAAACCTGCTGAATATTATTATCACTCAGGGTTTTACTCAAGGCATCTTCCTCATCATCAAACTGGACTAAACCCACCGCAAAGGTAGTATTCGCCTGACTATCGAGATCAATGACGAGCACCCGCTTGCCCTGTTTACTGAGGGCGGCAGCGAGGTTAACAACGGTGGTGGTTTTACCCACACCGCCTTTATTGTGGTAGACAGCAATGGTACGCATGGTTGTTTGGGGTAAAGGAATAGGAGAGGACTTTTGGAGGAAAGATAATGGGTGAGGCTGGGAGGATGTGGGGATTTTGGGAGGATCGGGCTTGGGGAGATGAGGGGGCGATGGGGATGCTTTCGCGGATGGGTAAGCTTTCTCGCATCGCATCCCCTGCAACATTTGGATTTCATCCCGGCCAATAATAGTACGAATCATGCCTATTTGGGCATGGATACTGGAGCCACGACATTCAAAAATGCAGTGAATTTTTTCACCAATGCGGCTGTAAATTTTAAAAAGTTTGCCATTGGTTAAAACACCATAGGGAACCCATAATTCTGTTAAATAATATTCAAGCTTTTTAACAAAGGGGCCGAGGTGATAATGGGGACTTTTCGCCTCGATCACTAACCCAGAGGCAATATCTGCTCGACAATCCATTTGATAATGCCGAGCCGCAAACACCAAAAAATCAAGGCGAATTTTGCCTAACTCAACCTCTTGATACCAGGTGCCTGGCTCATAGCCGAGATGAGGCAGCAGATACTGAACAATGAATTTGCTTTCGACTTCCGTTTCATTGCGACATTGTTCAGGATTGAAAAAAACGGGCAGACCCCCACGATAAGCCATTACATTGACCTAGAAATTCTAGAATGACCAAAATATGCAATGATTAACCCCCACCATTGTCAGGATAACTGCACATTTCCGGTTTATTATACCGGTTAAGATGTCTGTGCTGGTTTTTTATTGCGTATTTGTGACCTATGGCGCGTTTGGTGAATTTGTCGATTGTGATTATTGCTGGGGCGGCGGAAATGGCGGTGGCGGAGGCGATCCGCGATAGCGTACTTATCGCCCGTGCCATTACCCTCGATCGCCTCAATGTGGGGATCACCCCTATTGCCCCTAAAGTCCCAGATCCGGGGGTGATCTACTGTCCCCTGACGTTGGATTTACCGGATACCTTTCCCGCCATCTATGGTCATTGCCGCGATCGCCTCGCTCAACGGGCTTGGGTTGCCGCCGAACTGAACTACCCCACGGGGGAGGGGGATTTGTGGTTGCCGGTGATTTGGACGGCAAAGGGGCCGCTCTATGGGGAGGCCATCGCCCCCCACCAAACCCCCGCCCAACCTTTTCACCTCAAGGATCAGCAACGGCAACCCCTCTACGCCTTGGCTCATCAACTCTTACGCCATTACGAAGCGATCCCTTCGGTGTATCTGCTCAAATTTGCCCTAGGAACTGGAGATATTCAATTTGATCACCTTCTGCCCTTTCCCAATCACGCCGCCCTTGCTTCTGTGGGGGTACAAACCCCCGATCTGCTCACCTGCCATTGGCTTTGTTTGACTGGGCAGCCGTTGCGGGATGTGGTGATTAGCGGCGGGGTGGGGGGAAGCGATAGAGAACTTGCCCCAGTTCATTCCTGAGGATTGTGACCAGATCGGGATCTTCGAGGGTTTGGGCGACGGCGATCGCATTTTCATACAGCCCCCGCGCCTCCGCTCCCCGGCCCAACAGGAAATGATACTGAGCATAGAGATGGAGGCCCCGCAATTCTAAGCGGGTATTCTCCGTTGCCCGTGCCAAATTAATCCAAGCATCCAAGGCCTGAAAGGCATTCGTCCAGCGGCGCATCACACCGTAGGAATAGGACAATCCTTGTAACGCCCGAAACTGGTTGCGAATATCCCCCTCCCGTTCCGCATACCAGCGGGCAAGGCGATATTCTGCCACTGCCTGGGGATGGCGATCTAAAGCTTTATACGCATCCCCCATATTGTTGAGGGTGTAGGCATGGCCGCCAATATGTTGATGGCGACGGCGCAACACCCAAGCCGCCTCATAGATGGGAATCGCGCCGCTATAGTCCCCCTGACTCGCCAACGCCAAGCCCAAATTACTCAAACTCAACCCCTCCCCCGCCTCACTACCAATGCGGCGGGCCACCTCCACCGCTTGGCGGAAAGTGACCTCAGCATTGCGGGGATCGCTGCGGTTGAGGAGCATGGTGCCGATGTTATTGAGGGCGTAGATCTGCCGTTGCTCATGGCCGAGATCCCTTGCCGCAGCGAGGCTTTGGCGAAAGGCATAGTCGGCTTCTTGGAAATAGCCCAGTTGGAGATAGGTAATCCCCAAATGCTCCTGGACAACCCCCATGGCTTCGGTATCCCGCAAAGCCTGGTAACGCTCCAAGGCCCCCCGCCACAGTTGGATCGCCTTGGCTAGATCCCCCTCTGTTTTGGCCGCTTGCCCCATTTGAAAAAGGCGGTGTGCCTCTTGGTGGGCGGGGGTGATCGGCTCCTGAATCGGGGGGATGGCCAATTGATCATTGAGGCGATCGACCCCTTGGGCCAGGCTCGGGGTCGCCATTAAGCTGACGAGCAGAACGACCCAGGCGGGGGAATAGCGCAACCAGTGGGGATGAGGCATGATCATCGGTGGGGTGAGACGGAAGCCGGTTGGCGAATAGATGGGCGGAGGCGCGTTGGCGTAAGCCTGCCGGAGGCACAAAGATTTTGGCCCCTGGGGGGAGGGCGAAAGATTTTTCGCCCCTACTGGGATTAATGGCCCACGCCCACATAGCGGAAGCCCGCAGCTTCAGCGGCTTTGCGATCGAGGAAGTTGCGACCATCGATGATTACCGGCGTACTCATCAGGCTGGCCAGCTTGCCATAGTCGATCTGGGCGAACTGTTGCCAGTCCGTCACCAAAACAAGGGCATCACAACCATCCGCCAACCGCTCCACATCGGTTTCCACCAATACGCCGGTCAACCCTTGACCAATACCGGTTTGGGAAACGATGGGATCAAAGGCTTTTACCTTTGCTCCTAAGCGGTTGAGTTGTTCGATCAGATCCAACGAGGGGGCATCGCGCATATCGTCGGTGTCGGGTTTGAACGTTAAGCCGAGGAGGCCGATCACTTTGCCCTTGAGAATTTTTAACTCATGTTGGAGTTTTTCGAGGGTGATTAGCCGTTGGCGTTTGTTGACGGTGACGGCGGATTTCAGCAGTTCGGCATCGTAGCCGTAATCGTCGGCGGTGTGGATCAGGGCCGAGACATCCTTCGGGAAGCAGGAGCCGCCCCAGCCTAAACCGGCTTGGAGGAATTTCGTGCCAATGCGGGAATCGAGGCCGATGCCTTGGGCTACTTGGGTCACATCTGCACCGACGCGATCGCAAATATTGGCAATTTCGTTAATAAAGCTAATTTTCGTCGCCAGGAACGAGTTAGCGGCGTATTTGATCATTTCCGCCGAGTTTAAATCCGTGGCAACGACGGGAACCGGGGGCAGGTCGGGTTGATCGGCAAAGGTACGGTCTACCAAGGGTTGATAGAGTTCCTTCATGAGGGCGATCGCCTGCTCCCCGTTGCTCCCCAAGACAATGCGATCGGGGTTGAAGGTGTCATACACCGCTGAACCTTCCCGCAGGAATTCCGGGTTACTGACCACATCGAATTTAGCGGTAATTTCACCACTGCCCCCCTCTGCCTTTTGCCGCTCTGCCACCCCATCGAGGACAATCATCCGCACCCAATCCCCCGAACCAATGGGCACTGTAGACTTGTTGACAATCACCTTATAGCCGTCTTTCAGGTGTTGACCAATACCCTTCGCCACCGCTTCCACATAGCGGGTATCACTATCCCCCGTGGGTAGGGCCGGCGTACCCACCGCAATAAAGAGAATATCGCCATGCTCCACACCATAGCCCAGGTCAGCGGTAAACTCCAGGGTTCCGGCTTCCATGCAGGACTTCATCAATTCCGATAGCCCCGGCTCATAGATGGGGGACTGCCCACTGCGCATCAACTTGACTTTTTCTTCGTTGTTATCGACACAGATCACATGGTGGCCAATGTGTGAGAGGCATACCCCTGTCACTAAGCCGACGTATCCAGTCCCAATTACACAAACTTGCATAGTACTTCTGGGTTGAGTGGTGTTCTAAATAGGGTGGGGGCGATCGCAAACCGCCTCAGGGCAGCACTAAGCTGAAACCAGTTGGAGGCGATCGCGAAAATAGTCAATGGCTTTCGTTAAACCATCATCTAAGGGAACCGTCGGTTCCCAGCCTAACCAATTTTTAGCACGGGTAATATCAGGCTGCCGCTGTTTGGGGTCATCTTGGGGCAGGGGTTCAAACTTCAACTCGGCATCAGGGTTGATCCGTTGCTGAATTTTCTGGGCTAATTCGAGGATCGTATATTCCCCCGGATTGCCAATATTCACGGGTTCATGGTGATCACTGGCCATCAGCCGCAAAAACCCCTCTACCAGATCCGACACATAGCAAAAACTCCGCGTTTGGGAGCCATCGCCATAGATGGTCAGGGGGGTTCCCTGGAGGGCCTGGACAATAAAATTACTCACCACCCGGCCATCATTGGGCAGCATTCGCGGGCCATAGGTGTTAAAAATGCGCACCACCCGCACCTCTAAACCATGTTGACGGTGGTAATCGTAGGTGAGGGTTTCGGCAATCCTTTTGCCCTCGTCATAGCAGGAGCGAATCCCGGTGCAGTTGACATTGCCCCAATAACTTTCAGGTTGGGGATGGACATCGGGGTCGCCATAGACCTCAGAGGTGGAGGCGAGGAAGAACCGCGCTTTCACCCGTTTAGCTAAGCCCAGCATATTGATCGTCCCCAAAACATTGGTTTTAACGGTTTTAATTGGGTTCGATTGATAATGAACCGGGGAAGCCGGGCAAGCCAGATGATAGACCTGATCCACTTCGAGGCGAATCGGTTCGGTGATGTCGTGGCGGATGAGTTCAAAGTTGGGATGATTGAACCAGTGAAGAATATTCTGCTTGTTTCCGGTGTAGAAGTTATCTAAGCAGAGGACTTCATGGCCCTGCTCCATCAGGCGATCAATCAGGTGCGAGCCTAAAAAACCAGCACCCCCCGTGACAAGGATTCGCATTATTTGCTTGACCGTAGTTTTTAGAATCCACTTTAACATGGGAAAAGTTTGCAGGGCGATCAATCCCGCGCTCCATTGTGATGGCGACGGCAAATTTGTGCTATGATCCCCGCAATCTAGCAAGTCAGCCTAGTTTATCGTTTTCCTGAACTCCCGTTCACGATCGCGGTAAAGCGGAGGAACCACAACCTGGGGCGTAAGCTCAGAAAGATTCAAGGCGATCGCCAAAATTCCCTTGAAGGATCTGAGCGGGACATCTCTCAGTCCTAGCCCGTCAGCTAACTTCGTCGGCATTGAGAGGAGACTGACAAACAGCATTTTTTCCAAAATGATGGTTTTGTTTCAGTGTCCTTGGCTCGTACTGATATGACTTGCGCTTGTACCCGCCACGACTCTGGAGTCTGAACCTATGGCCATTTCAACTTAAACCCCCGGGTGCTTATAGCTATTCCCTCGATCATTGGGAACAGTCATTGTGTGGATTGCAGACTTGAGTCTGCTGCCTCGACAGCGTGACTGCAATCAATGTTGTCGATCAAAGCTGTAATCCCCCTTAAATCTAACCCATTACCCTGATTAGCTCTCTGTGGTGGGGTGGATCGTTTTGCGATCGCCTCCCTAATCTGCCCAGAGATTCCAGGGCCATTTTCTGTAGGTTTTTAATCCTTTTATCGCACCTTCGCTCGAAGGTGTTACTGGCAATGGATTATAGTGCTGCTTGGATTGCGGGGGGAACGTTCGTCATTGTGATGGTGGCGATCCTTTCGGAAAAATTACACCTCACCATCGCCGCTTTTTTAGGGGCCATGGTGTTGATTTTTGCCCATGTTTTGACCCTGGCGGAGGCAATTCATTACATCAGCGAGAGCCATGCCACCTTAGCGCTCTTTTTTGGCGTGATGGTGCTGATTCGGGCCTTTGAGCCGACGCAAATTTTTGCCTATCTTGCCGGGCAAATGGTGAAAATCTCCCAAGGTAGCGGCAAGATGCTCCTGATCGGCATTGTGGCCATCACCACGCCCATTTGTGCCGTTTTGCCCAACGCCACGACGGTGATGCTGTTAGCTCCCCTGATCCCGCCCTTGGCCCAGGATATTGGCGTGGATTTTGTGCCGCTGCTCATCCTCATGGTGTTGGTGGCCAATAGTGCCGGGTTGTTAACCCTGGTGGGAGATCCCGCGACATTCATTGTCGGGCAGGGGATTAACATGAGTTTTGGGGATTATCTTCAGCAGTTGAGCTTGGGGGGAGTGTTGGCGATCGCCGTTATTGTCGCCCTGTTGCCGGTGTTGTTTCCGAAAATTTGGCGCATGAAATTTGAGGGGTATGACCGCCTCAAACTCCCCCAAATTAACCATCCCCGTGTGTTAGCGGTGGGCAGTGGCATCATTCTCATGGTTTTGGTGTTATTTGTAGTTGGAGAAAGCTTACCCTTTCCCATTCAACCGGCGGCGGTGGCCCTGTTGGGGGCAGTTCTAGCCCTACTCCTGGCCCACCACAGCAAAATCGATACGGTCAACAACATTCTCAAGGATGTGGATTGGAGTACCTTAATCTTCTTCATGTCGATTTTTGTGCTGATTGGTAGCCTCGAAAAAACTGGTGTGGTGCAACAGTTGTCCCACTTACTGGCATTGGTGTTAGGCCAAAATATTTTCCTCGGCTGTGTGGTGTTGATGATTATCGTCGCGCTGTTATCGAGTGTGATTCCCAACATTCCCCTCGTAGTGGCCATGGTTCCATTGCTGAAGGAATATCTCCTGGCTATCAATTTGATCGATCCGGCCATGGTTAGCCCTGATTTCACCGGCCAATTTCCCCCCGCCGTCTTGCCCCTGTTCTACGCGATGATGTTTGGGGCGACCCTAGGCGGCAATGGTACCGTTGTGGGGGCATCGGCTAACATTGTCGCGGCGGGGGTTGCGGAGTTGCACGGCGGCAAAATTTCCTATCGGCGCTTTCTCGGCTATGGAATGCCGGTGATGGCGGCACAGATAGGGGTTAGCCTCCTGTTTCTTATCATTGCTTTCTTTGGGTTGGGGTGATGCTGATGCCCAAGGTGCGCCCCTAGCCTCCTTGGCCCAGCGAACCTTCAAGATCAACAGATGATCGCGTTTGCGTTCAATGGGCGTAACGGGTTAATATAGTAGACTGTGTTTTTGTCAAGGTATTCAGGAGGACGACAGTGACTCAGCGGACACTTCACGGCACAAGCCGTAAACAAAAGCGGAAATCTGGCTTTCGGGCCCGGATGCGCACCCACAACGGCCGGCGAGTGATCGCCTCTCGTCGTCGGAAAGGGCGGCATCGTTTAGCGGTTTAGGCAGGCTTTTCCCACTATGGGGTTAGCGCGGGCCAATCGGCTGAAGGGGTGGCGTGATTTTCAAGCAGTTTATGAGCGGGGCGATCGCCACCATGGTCGTTACCTCACTTTGCGCTGTTTTCAAGGCATCCCCCCCGATGCTCCCTCGCAAATCGGCATCGCTGTCGGCAAGCGGGTCAGCAAAAAAGCCGTGGTGCGGAATCAGATTAAACGCCGTCTCCGTCTAGCCTTGCGCCATCTTCTCCCCCAGATTAAAGGGGGCTATCAACTGGTGATTAATGTCAAACCAGGGGCGATCGCGTGCGAATATGAACATTTTTTGCGAGAATTAGAGCAGTTATTAATAAGAACTGAGGCATGGCATGGGTATCAAAGAAACCGCATTTTATGAAGGTGGCCCCCATATTGGCGATCTAATTCTTAATATTTTGCTGGGCTTTACCGTTATTTGTTTACCCTTGACCGTGGGAGCCGTTGTCCGCGCCCTGTGGTTGCGCTACCGCATCACCGACCGGCGCGTCTCCGTGACCGGAGGCTGGCAGGGGCGCGATCGCACCGATGTCATTTATGCAGAAGTCTCAAAAATTGCCAGCGTCGCGCGGGGCGTTGGCCTGTGGGGGGATATTGTCCTTACCCTGAAAGATGGCAACCGTTTAGAACTACGCGCCATTCCCCGCTACCGCGAAATCTGTGACTACATTGCCGAGCGCACCGCCGAAAAAACTGGCGTAGCCGCTACCCTGATTCGCGTCTAACCCCATCCCCTCACGCTCCCCTGTCCCAATTGCCCCTTTAAAACGCATGGATTTAGGTATCGGTTTTATTTCCACAAACATCATGCTGCCAATCCTGGATTTTTTCCATGGCATTGTGCCCAGCTATGGTTTTGCGATCATCGCCCTGACGTTGGTGATCCGCTTTGCGGTCTATCCCCTTAGCGCCGGATCAATCCGCAATATGCGCCGCACCCGCATCGCCCAGCCGGTGATGCAAAAACGGGTGAAGGAAGTCCAAGAACGCTACAAAGAAGACCCCAAAAAGCTCCAGGAAGCGATGGGGGAAGTTTACAAAGAGTATGGCAACCCCTTGGCGGGCTGTTTACCCCTCTTGTTTCAGTTGCCGATTCTCTGGGCGTTGTTCACCACCCTGAGGGGATCGCCCTTTGCCGATATTAACTACACCGTTGATCTGCAAATCTTTTCCCCGGATCAAACGGAGCAAATCCAACCGCAAATTTTCACCACCAAACCCCAAAATATCTACCTCAATGCCGATGTCCACTACCGTTTAGCAGCGGTGCTGCCCACGGGCAATCGCCTTGTGGTGGGGGATGAAGTCCATCCAGAATTCCAGTCGGAAGATGGGGTACGGTTTGCCACCCTCAAGCAGGAATATGCCGATAGTCAGGTGGAGCCAACTTGGACGGTGACAAAAGGGCAGGAAAATGTGGCGATCGCCCCCGATGGGACGATTACCGCCCTTGCTCCCGGTGAAGTCACGTTACAGGGAACCGTTCCCGGCATTGCCGCCAATGAAGGGTTTCTGTTTATTAATGCCCTCGGCCGGATCGGAGCCACCGGAGAAGACGGTGCGATTCACTGGGATATTGTCGGCATGGTCTTATTCTTTGGGGTGAGTACCTACATCAGCCAACAGTTAACCGGAGCCGGAGGTGGCAGCGGTGCTCAAAATGAACAACAGCAAACGATCAGCAAAATTACCCCCATTCTCTTTAGTGGAATGTTTCTGATCT
>JAABSU010000103.1 GCA_011390265.1 Spirulina sp. | reverse complement strand
TTTTGGCCATGGGTTTAACGCCGGAGCAGGTGGCTGAGGCCTTAAATGTAACCGTTGAAGCAGTGGAGGCGATCGCCTCCCCCTCCGCTTAGGCCCCGCTTAGGAAAACCACCTCCTAGACTGGCCCACCCCCTGGGAATCCGAGCACAACTTCCTTAAAATGAAGGATAAAGATTCAGCCCCTTGGCCCTACACGGCAACGGAATTGACCCTGTAGCATTTCCCTAAGACTGTAGCCCTTGTTACCGGGGCGATCGCTGCTCCATCCTGATTAAACAGAGGTGGCCACCATGGCACAACGCCGCGTTTATCTGACAATTTTGACCCTCTTAGCCAGCCTGGTGACTTTACCCACCAGCGCCCAAACCCCCAACTTTGGCCAAATGGAATTGGCCACGGGCTTTGATCGTGCTGCGGCCACCGCCATGGGAACCACAGGCGGCTCGATTCGCTTAGGGGATTTGGCCCAGCAACTTAGCCAGGGGCGCGTCCCGACTGCCTGCCAAGTGACCAACCTCCATACCAGTGAAAGCCCCGATCATTTGCTGATTCTCCATCCGGATATTGAAACGCTGCAATTAGTGATCAATAATGGCGGCAAAACAGCGGTGCTCATGCTCCAAGGCCCCGATGGCCAGATCCACTGTAGTGTACCGGGGGAGCGGTTTAATGAGGATGCTGTGCTCCAAGATCTCGATTGGAGCGGGGGCAACTATTACCTCTGGGTGGCGGCGGAAAAAGCCGGACAGCAATATCGCCTTTCAGCGCGGGAATAAGATCTTGCCATGGTGAGCTTCCCAACCCATCAGGATTTTGGGGCCGGCAGGATTGGCAAAGCCCTCTACAATTAAGGAAGGACGATCACGACTGTTAGTGATAGCCGCTTGCACTGGGGCAAAGTTGCTAGGGGTTGTCCTTGGTATCCTGTCCTCATCTTGTTCCTTCGTTTGCTTTGCGATCGCATGAGTACCGATTCCTTCTCCACCTTGTCCCAATTTGGGTCAGATAGCTCTGACATTGACCTGACTGAACAGTTAATGTCCCAATCTCAGAACTACAAAAAGTTACTGGGCTTGGTGTTGGAGTGGACTGGACGCGAACCCCTGCTCACTCAAATCCTCTTCAAAATGATGTTGGATACCGATCGCCCCCCCATTGCCGGGGAAGAGGCGGTTTGGGTGGATGAATTAATGCGATCGCGCATTCTCAAAGCCTGGGAAAGCGAACCCCAACTGAAGCCCCTGCAAATGCTGCGCGATCGCCTCACCAGCCAGCGGGATAAGCGCAACAGCCTTAACCTGCTGCGCTACTACCAAAAAGTCCTCCAGGAAGAAGAGGTATTCGCCGATAACAGCCCCGAACAAAAAGAATTGCGGCTATTGGGGTTAATTGCCAAACATCGCGGCCGGGTGAAAGTCCACAACCGGATTTATGAGGAAATTTTTAACCCCGCTTGGGTGCAAAAAGAAATCAAAAAGCTGGAATCTACCCTCGGCCCCGATGATGAAGAATTTTTACGGGCCTTTGAACAGCTTGAACGCACATTGCTCACCTCCCAAAGCAATATCATCGCCCAAATTGAAAACGGTCAAGATAAAGTCAACGCCAACCAACTGATCCATGAAGTGTTGCGGGAAGTAACGGGGAAAATTGGCGAACTGGTGGGGGCGGATCGCACCAGTATTTTCCTGCTCAATGATGAACAGACAGAACTGTGGTCTTTGGTGGCGGAAGATGCCACCGGGCAATTGCTGGATATTCGCGTCCGGGTGGGGGAGGGGATCGCCGGTTCTGTGGCCCAACGGAAACAGGTGGTGCATATCCCCGATAACGTTTACGATGACCCGCGATCGCGCCTCGTTCAAGAATCCGATCGCAAATATAACTACTACACCCGCAATATTCTCGCCTTCCCCATCCTCAACGACGATGGGGAGTTGGTGGCGGTGGTGCAGTTGCTCAATAAGGTGGCCAAATCCGGGGATGATGCCGGGTTTAGCCATCGGGATTTGGAGCAGTTGGCCAAATGCGTGCTCCCCATTCGCCGCATTTTAGAAAGTTGCCAATCCTGCTATGAGGCGATTAAACGCGCCCAAGCCTCCGCCGCTCTGGCCAAAGCGACGCGATCGCTCGATCAAGTCAACCTCGACACCTCGATGATTCTCCAACGGGTGATGGATGCGGCCAAGGAACTCCTCAATGCTGATCGCTCCACCCTCTGGCTCTACGATGATCACCATGGGGATCTGTGGACACGCCTCCCCGGTGAAGGGGTGATTCGCTGTCCGGTGGGGATCGGATTTGCGGGCCAGGTGGCAAAAACCCGTCAACCCATGGTGATCGGCTATGACCTCTACGATGATCCCAACGCCGAAAACGCTAAACGCACCGACGCTCAAACCCATTACCGTACCTGTAGCCTGCTCTGTATGCCGATCCTCAGTCCTGATGGCCAGTTTTTAGGGGTGAGCCAGTTGGTGAATAAGCGTAAAACCGGCTACGAAGGCCAGGAGTATCAAAAAAACCAATATCCTGCTGTGCCGCCCTTTTTTAAGGCCAGCTTTGACCGTAACGATCGCCAATCGATGCAGGTCTTTAATGAGCGGGTGGGGGCAATCCTGCAATTTGCCAAGACCCATGAGACGCTGAAAGCTTCGAGCAATTTAGGGGGAGAGCCAGAGGAAGTCCTCGCCCAAGCCCTGACCATGCTGGGGCGGGTGGTGGAGCCGGAGGGAACAGCGGGCCAACGGGATGCCCTCTATGGCGTGTTGCGGGGTATTTGCTTGTCCCTGCGGCGCAAGTTGCCCACGGAGCACTGTCATATTTTCCTGGTTGATCCGGAGCAGCAGGAACTCTGGACGCTGGTGATTGATCCCAAGCAGCAATGTTCCCGTGAACTGCGGATGTCGGCTCGTCAGGGCATCACGCCGAAGATCTTGAGTACTGTCGATGCAAAACGGAGTAACAAGGCGGGGCAGATTAGCGATAATCTCGTCCGCATTGGGCTGCGGCGATCGCAACTGGAAACCCTGCGCAATATCCTCCTGTTCCCACTCATTGACCCCAATCAGGGGCCGGTGGCCATTGTGCGCCTGCTCAATCGCAACCGCATTGATGGCTTCAGTAGTGCCGATGTAGAAGTGTTGCGGGCGATCGCCCCCGCCCTCCTCCCGGTCTGCCAAACCATCCAAACCCTTTATCAACCCCCAGGCCTCTCGGCGGCTTAGGAAAAATGTCAAAAAATGTGAAGCGATCGCCAAGAATCCGAGGCTCAAACTAACGAGAAGTCCACTATCCTCTAAAATAGGCTACCGGAGCCTGTCTGTTTGGGCGGTCAGGATCTGCCCTCTGTTGATCTGTTGATCTGTAGATTGGCCTTGCACGTTAGCACATCCTCTGTTTGGAACCACCGACTAAACCCGTAATGAGTAATCCAGCATTTTCTCAGTTTTCAGCCTTGGCTCTCAAAGTTGTGGGGGTCATTTTGATTTTGTCCTCCCTCCTGGACTACATTATCCTGCTGATCCCCTTCAACCCCATGAACCCGGATTGGCAAATTTCCTTTACCAACCAAATTGTTGATCGCGGCATTATCCCCATGGTGGGGATCTCGTTGTTGATTGTGGGTTATTGGTTAGAGAGTGCCATCAGCAACATTCCAGCAGGCAAGATTTCCTTCACAGACTTACGCTTTTGGTCTTTTCTGTTAGCGGCAATCCTAGGGTTAGTTTTCCTGCTGTTGGTGCCGGTTCACCTCAGTAACCTCGGCCGCGCTAGTAATCAAGCGATGCAACAAATTGAGCAAAGCGCCACCCAAGCAGAGGAGCAGATTGCCGGTCAACTAGACCAAGTGACTCAACTCTTGGGGGATAATACCCGTATTCAAGAACTGGATGCGGCGATCGCCAGTGGTCAAGTGCAGGGCGAACAACTCGCACAACTGCAAACCATTCGCCAACAAATCGAAGAACTGCAAGGCAATCCAGAAGCCATTGAAGAGCAGGCCAACCAAGCCCGCACGGAACTCCAGGAACAGCGCCGCGATGCCGAAAATCAAGCCAAGCTCACCGCGTTCAAATCCGGATTCCGGATTGGCATTAGCAGCTTCTTGCTCTCCATGGGTTATTTAGTGATCGGGGGTTTAGGCTTCCGGAGCTTGGCCGGCGGCGGTGGTGGTGGCCGCCGTTAAACCGCCCTCTGGTTGTGCTCGCGTCTAACCGTGATGGGGTGCGATCGCACCCCATTCAATTTATTCATTAAACGGTTATGTTTTCGGTTTATATTCTCACCTACAACGAGGCAGTGGAAATTGGCCCCTGTTTGGCATCAATCCTGCCTTGGTGTGATGATGTGATTGTCGTGGACTCCTTCAGTACCGATGCCACGGTGGACATTGCCCAGAGCCACAACGTCAAGGTGGTTCAGCACGCCTTTGCCAGCCATGGGCAACAGCGCACTTGGATGCTCCGGGAAGTGGAAACAGTCCACCCTTGGGTTTATATCCTCGAAGCCGATGAACGCATGACCCCAGAGCTTTACGCTGAATGCTGTGCTGTCCTCCAGCAGGAGGAGTACATCGGCTATTATGTGGCGGAGCGCGTCCTGTTCATGAACCACTGGATCCGCCACTGCACCCAATATCCCCGCTATCAGATGCGCCTGTTTCGTAAAGATCGGGTCTGGTTCACGGATTATGGCCATACGGAGCGAGAAGTTTGTGATGGCCCCACCAGCTTTTTGAAGGAAACCTATCCCCACTACACCAGCGGCAAAGGCTTCAGCCGCTGGTTTGAAAAGCACAATCGCTACTCCACTGATGAAGCGAGAGAAACCCTGCTCCAACTGGAAACCGGCCAAGTCCATTGGCGGGATCTGATCCTCGGCTCCTCTGAGGTGGTGCGGCGGCGGGCTTTAAAGGATTTGTCCCTTCGGTTGCCAGGGCGGCCCTTTTTGCGATTCCTGTATATGTATTTAATCTTGGGGGGGATTTGGGATGGCCGGGCCGGCTTGACGTGGTGCATCCTCCAGGCGTTTTATGAATATATGATTTTGCTCAAGGTGTGGGAACTGCGCCAGGAAAAGCAGGGGATGAGTTAAGCGGCTGGGGGCGATCGCCATCACGCGAGGGAACAATCAAATTTTGGTATAAAATGCCACTATGTCCCCCCATGATCCGGGGTCTAAGCAGCCGGGGAGCATCCCACTCTTACCCTTTGCCTTCAGAAAACCCACCCCTAACCCCTCCGAGGAGGGGATTTCTGGAAAATTTCCCCTCCTCGGAGGGGTGCCCGTAGGGCGGGGTGGGTTCGGGTTGCTAAACTGGGATGCGCTCAGCAGCCGTTTGTTGCCGGGTGAAGAAGAAAGCCCTTGGCCCTAAACTGAAAAATCTTTACATTTCTTCAAAGCTCCTTGTATTTTCTTTACAATCAAATTTATAAAACCAATTCCATTCCCAAGCAGTCGTGAGCAAGGAGAACCAACCCTCGGTGTTGCAACGTTTCAAGCAGGACTTTAAGAATGACCTGATCGCCGGTCTGTTGGTGATTATTCCCCTCGCCACGACGATTTGGCTCATTTTCACCATTTCCCGTTGGGTCATCGCCCTGCTAACGGAAATTCCTAAACAGGTTAATCCCTTTCAGGGCCTCGATCCCTTTGTGAGCAACATCCTCAACCTCCTGGTGGGGTTGGCAGTGCCCTTGGGGTCTATTTTGTTGATTGGCTTGATGGCCCGGAATATTGTCGGGCAATGGTTACTGAACTTGGGGGAGAGCATTCTCCAATCCATCCCCCTTGCCGGTTCGGTGTATAACACCCTCAAGCAAATCCTCGAAACCCTCCTCCAGGATTCCAAAAGCAAATTTCGCCGCGTCGTGATGGTGGAATATCCCCGACGAGGGGTGTGGAGCATTGGCTTCGTGACGGGAACATTGAGTCCTTCCCTGCAAGCCCATCTGGCTCAACCGATGTTGAGTGTGTTTATTCCCACCACCCCTAACCCCACCTCCGGCTGGTATGCGATTGTGCCGGAGTCTGAGGTGATCACCCTCTCCATTTCCATTGAAGATGCCTTTAAGGTGCTAATATCTGGCGGGATTGTTAGCCCTCGCTCCCTTGGGGAAATGCCTCCGGTCAAATCCTCAGATGCGGCCTATCCCCCTGTGCCGGTGGAATCCACCCTTAAACCTGAGGGCAGTCATTAATCTCGATGCTGTCCTTCCCCAGGCCCATCACCCTTTTACGGAATTCTTTTAAATCCTATGCCAGCCCGTCAACAACCCCGCCGCACCGCTCGTGAACTCACCCTCTTGGGGTTGAGTCAGGCTAGCGGTAATGATGAAAAACTTGCCCAGCAGGATCTCAACGCGCTGATCTTGGCGGCGGTGCGGACGTTGACCAGTGAGGTGCGTGATGCCTTGGAGACGGCGGGGTTGGAGGTAAAACGGGGGAGCGATCGCCTTAATAAAAGTGAAGTCCATGCCCCCGATGTCCACAGCGGGCGGGTGATGGTGCGGGAAGCCATTGTTCTCACTGAGCAAGCGATCAATCGGTTAGGGGCTGCCTTGGATCTACCGGAGGTGATCACCCTCGCTAACCAAAAGGATGTCCGGGACTACGCCTTTGCACTAATTGGCACGATTAAACGGCGCAAAGCCGAAATTAGTGCAGAATTGGAGCGATCGCTGGTGGACTGGTCCCTAAGCCGATTGCCCCAACTTGACCGCAATATCTTGATGATTGCCGTGGCAGAAATCCGTTACCACGAAATTCCTAACCAAGTGGCCATCAACGAAGCCGTGGAGTTGGCAAAACGTTACTCTGATGAAGAGGCGGCCCGCTTTATTAATGGGGTCTTGCGTCGGTTTACAAATCAAAAACCCCTGACCATGGCTGAACCAGAGGTTTAGCTCCCGACTTTTGCACCATACCGAAAGAGAACGCTGTGTTTAATTGGTTCAACCGCAACAAGAAGAAAGCCGAAAACGAGCAGACCCCTCCCCCTAAGCCGGCTCCGGCCAAAGCTCCCGTCGAGGCTGAAGCGCCGCCAGAATCGACCGCCGATCTGGATTATCTTCAATGGGCGAAGGCGGCCTATCAAACAATCCAACAAAAGCAGGAGACTCCAGAACCGGAGGCTGTTGAACCAGAAACTGCTACACCGGAAGCCGTTGAGGTTGCGGATGAATCTCCATCGGAAGCCGTTGAGGTTGACGAGGTTGAACCTGAACCCGTAGCAGCGGTGGAAGGGCCTGAGCCTGCTGGCGCTGAACTGGAGCCTGTGGAAGAGGCTGATCGGGCGGAGGCGGAAGCCGTGGCAGTTGCCGAACCCACTGAACCTGAGGGTGAGGTGGATCAGCCCACGGAGCCGGCCGCCATGGCAGAACCGAAGCCAGAGGCTCTCGAACCTGACTCCCCCCAACCCGCTTGGATGCGAAAATCTGACGGTTTAGCGCGGCTTAAGGAGACAGCTTTAGTGGAGGAGGAAGCGGAGCCGGAGCCAGAAGTGGCTTTTGATGAAGATTTCCTCTGGTCAGCGCGGATTCTTGCCGAGCAGGGCCGCAGCCCTGATGAGATTGATCTTGAAGAAATTAATTGGTTGAAACGGTTGCGGGAGGGTTTGGGTAAGACTCGCCGCAGTTTGATCAATCAACTCAAGGCGATCGTCGGTCAGGGGCCGCTCAATGAGGCCGCTGTCATGGAGATTGAGTCCCTCCTGTTGCAGGCGGATGTAGGTGTTGCAGCCACGGACTATATTATTGAAACCCTCCAGGAACGGTTAAGGGAGGAAGCCCTGCCCCCGGAGGAGGCGATCGCCTACCTCAAGGAAATTCTCTGCAAAATCCTCGATCACCCCCTCCCCGACCCCAGCAACGCCGCCCTCGTCCCCCAGGATGACCGGCTGAATATTTGGCTGATTACCGGGGTCAATGGGGCAGGGAAAACCACCACAATCGGGAAATTGGCCAACTTGGCCCAAAAGTCCGGCTATCCCACCCTGATCGCCGCAGCGGATACATTCCGGGCGGCGGCGGTGGAGCAGGTGAAAGTGTGGGGGGAGCGTACCAATACCCCCGTCATTGCCAATCCGGGCCAGAATACCGACCCCGCAGCGGTGGTTTATGATGCGATCGCCGCCGCCCAAGCCCGCAATATTCAACTCCTCCTTGTCGATACCGCCGGCCGGCTCCAAAACAAGAAAAACCTGATGGAGGAACTGGCGAAAATTCGCCGCATTATCGACAAAAAAGCCCCCAATGCCGTCGTTGAGTCCCTCTTAGTCCTCGATTCCACCCTGGGCCAAAATGGTCTCCGCCAAGCCGAGGTGTTTTCCACCTCCGCCCAACTCAGCGGCGTTGTGCTCACAAAGCTCGATGGCACTGCCAAGGGGGGCGTTGCCCTCGCTGTGGCGCAACAGTTGAACCTCCCGATCCGGTTCATTGGGGCCGGGGAGGGTATTGAGGATCTCCGCCCCTTTTCCAGTTATGAGTTTGTGGAAGCGCTGCTCAGTGATTAATGGTGCTGCCAGCATTGACAAAAATATCAAACAATGCTATTGATTTTGAGACTACCCTGTCTGTGGCGGCAACTTGATGCCAAGACGATCCGGCTGCTTTGCCCAACTCAACTTCACAGCATTTTTAACGCCCTACTCCCGCACTTTTTGCGAACGTAACCCCAGTAATGACGGCCGCACCGCTTCCCCATCCCTCCAATCCTGATCTGGCCTCAGCACGTGCTGAGACCACGGCAATCGCTGCCCTCAAGGAGTTAGTCGCCCGTCTCCACCGCGAGCAAAACCGCATTCAAAACCTGCTCAGTTCCTTGGGGTTTGCCCTGCGCAGTTTCAATAACCTCAATCAATTTTTAGAAATTGTCCCCTTAATGGCGGCACGGGTTACGGATGCCGATGGGGGGGCATTGGTGTTGTTGCGCCCCGATGGTCAGCCTCGGTTAGAGCAACTCCATTGCCAGGAGGGCCATGCCTGTACAGATATTCGCCGCGCCCTAGAAACTGCCACCCGACAAATGAGTCAGGGCGAAGCTGGTTCTACGGAAGGGGGGTTTCAGCCGGGAATTTTGGATCAGCATCTCCAGGCGCATCTGGGGGAAACGGTACAACTGTTTGGCACGCCGATTTTGATTAAAAATCAGGAGCGGGGACGGCTCTATATTTTCAGCGATGCCCCCGACTACACCTGGACGGGGACGCGGCGGAAGTTGGTGCAGTTGGTGGCGGATCAAACGGCGGTGGCGATCGCCAACCAAGAAATGACCAATGCCCTACGCCAAAAGGAACGCCTCGATCGCGAGCTAGAAATTGCCTCAGAAATTCAAGACCACCTGCTGCCCCGCCATTGCCCGACGATCTGGGGGGTGAATTTGGCCGCCAGTTGCAAAACCGCCAACCGGGTTGGCGGCGATTATTACGACTTTATCCCCACCACCTACGCCCAATTTAGCGGCGAAAATACCGTCCTGCCTGCCTGCCCTTGGGGGATTGTGATCGGGGATGTGATGGGTAAAGGCGTGCCAGCGGGGTTAATTATGACGATGACGCGGGGGATGTTGCGGGCGGAGGTGTTGAACCGCCATAGCCCGGCGCAAATTGTTCAGCATCTCAATCAGGTGATGTATGCGGATCTGGAAAATTCCCATCGCTTTCTCACCTTGTTTTATTCGGAATACAACCCGAAAACCCAAATCCTGTCCTACACCAATGCGGCCCACCATCCCCCCCTGCTCTGGCAGGCGGCAACGCGATCGCTCCTCAAGCTCGATACCTGGGGGATGCTGATCGGCCTCGATATTGATTCGGTCTATGAAGATGCCGAAATCCAACTGGCCTCTGGGGATACGGTGGTGTACTTCACCGATGGCTTCACCGATGCCATGAACCAAGCGGGCGATCGCTTTGATGAGGAGCGGTTTAACGCCGCCTTTGAATGGGCCTGCCAACAGGGCTATCACTCCCAGTCCATCCTCGACCACCTCTTCGGGAAAGTAGCCACCTTTGTGGGCAAAGGGGAAACCTATGGCGATGACATGACCCTAGTCGTTTTACAGGTGGACTAACGGTACAATGGCCGCCAATGTGGTTGTTCATTGTTGGGAGATTTGGGATGCAAGATGTAATCCTTTCTGGGCTATGGCCCGCAACAGATACCCCTTGGCTTTTGGCTCAGGCGGTCAGTGATCCTGACGTGCTGGGACAGATCCGCTCAGGGTTTCAGAATTTTGTGGAATCGGGGCAGGTGTGGGCAATGGTGATTGGTATCGTGATCGGCTATGCGATTCGCAGTATTACCGGTTAAGTCTCGGGAATTTTGTGAAGATTTGTTAGGGTTTACCCACAAAGGTGTTGAGGGTTGGAGGCGATCGCCCCCCTGACCCCCAACCCAGACCGATAATCACACCGTCCATGGACGCTGTTTTGCCTCGCAACCATAAGCAATACTTGTAAAAATGACAATTTAGATAATTTATTTCCGATTAAGCAACGTTTTAGTTGTTAAAGTGGAATCGTTACTCTATACCTAATAAAAGAGAACTTTCTGAGCTGGGGTGATGTCTCCTCTAGCCACTGTCTTTTCAGTCGCAACCACCACCCCCATCTGAACCAAGCGTTAGGATGGAGACCAATGTCCAATCACTAGGAGACCACCCACTGATGCAGGAACTCGCCGTCCGTCCTGAACTAGACTTTACGAGTGAAGCGTATAAAGACGCTTACAGCCGTATTAACGCCATTGTCATTGAGGGCGAAGAGGAAGCCTACAACAACTACATTGCCATGGGAGAAATGCTCCCAGATCACAAAGAGGAGCTGATCAAGCTGGCAAAAATGGAAAATCGCCACATGAAAGGGTTTCAGTCCTGTGGCAAAAACCTGGATGTGACACCGGATATGGCCTTCTCCCAGGAATATTTTTCACAACTTCATGGCAACTTTAAAACCGCCTACGAACAAGGCAACGTTGTTACCTGCTTCTTAATCCAATCCTTGATTATCGAAGCCTTTGCGATCGCCGCCTACAACATCTACATCCCGGTAGCGGATCCCTTTGCTCGCAAAATCACCGAAGGTGTCGTCAAAGACGAGTACAAACACCTTAACTTTGGCGAGGTCTGGCTCAACGCCCATTTTGAAGAAGCCAAAGCTGAACTCGAAGTGGCCAACAAAGCCAACCTGCCCATCGTTTGGAAAATGCTCAACCAAGTCGAACAGGATGCCGCCGTCCTCGGGATGGAAAAAGAAGCCCTCGTCGAAGACTTTATGATCAGCTACGGTGAAGCCCTGGCCAACATTGGCTTTACCACCCGCGACATCATGAGAATGTCTGCCTATGGTTTAACCGCAGCTTAGATCTGGGTCTGAAATGATCATGAGCCTGCCTAATCGGTAGGCTCATTGTTCTAGGGGTGCAATGTCCATCGTCCAGTATAATGTCAAACATCTTAACGAACAGCAGTGCCATCCCAGGCAAGATCGTCTGGGCAGTCCTAGCGGAGCGAATAGCACTTTGCTGATCCTGATGCAGTCATCCGGGTCACGCCCTGTGCTCATATTGCTTGATCTGTGGACTGCTGGTATTTTCTCGCTAGGGAATGTAATATCCTGATCACATTTATCGCTCGTTACATGCAGACGAGCCTTTTCTTCATAACTGCCCATGTTTGGTCTTATCGGTCACTTGACGAATCTCGAACACGCTCAAGGCAAAGCCCATGAACTTGGTTATTCCGAATACGGCGACCAGGGCCTCGATTTTTGGTGCTCTGCGCCACCTCAGATCATTGATCACGTTAAGATCACGAGTCTGACAGGACAGGTCATCGAGGGGAAGTACATTGAATCTTGCTTTTTGCCGGAGATGCTGGCGCAGCGGCGTGTAAAATCGGCGATTCGGAAGGTGCTCAATGCCATGGCCACTGCCCAAAAAGAGGGACTGAATATCACGGCATTGGGGGGATTTTCTTCGATTATTTTTGAGAATTTTAATCTCAGCGAGAATAAACAAGTTCGCAATGTGGAACTGGATTTCACCCGCTTTACAACGGGCAACACCCACACCGCCTACATCATTTGTCGTCAATTGGAAGCCTGTGGCCCCCAGTTGGGGATTAACCTCTCAGAGGCGACGGTGGCCGTGTGTGGGGCGACGGGGGACATTGGTAGTGCTGTCTGTCGTTGGTTGGATCGCAAAACCGATGTCAAGGATCTACTCTTGATTGCCCGTAACCGCGAACGGTTGAGCAATCTCCAGAGTGAGTTAGGGCGGGGCAAGATTATGGAACTGGAGGAGGCGCTTCCCCTTGCGGATATTGTGGTTTGGGTGGCGAGTATGCCCCGTGGCGTGGATATTAGTGCAATTCCGTTGAAAAAGCCCTGTTTATTGATTGATGGGGGCTATCCCAAAAACTTGGATCGGATGATGGATCACGAAGGTGTGCATTTCCTCAAGGGTGGCTTGGTTGAACATGAGATCGAAATGGATTTTCGATTTATGTATTGGGCAGATATGACGGTTTCGGGTCAGCCGCTTTTTGCTTGCTTTGCCGAAGCGATTTTGCTGGAGTTTGAGCAATGGCACACGAATTTTTCCTGGGGACGGAACCAAATTACGGTGGAAAAAATGGAGCAAATTGGGGCGGCTTCGGTAAAACATGGCTTCCGTCCGTTATTGCTTCAATAAGTCCTGTCCTGCTGTCTTGCTGGTGAGGGGCGATCGCCCCTTTTTGTGCCTTTATACTGTTCAACCGCCGATCCCGTTTTATGAGTGCTACCAAAAATCGTCCCTTCCTCTTAACCTTTGAAAAACCGCTCTGTGAGCTAGAGTCACGGATTGAGCAGATTCGCGAACTCGCACGGGAAAATAACGTCGATGTTTCCGACCAGATTCGCGAGTTGGAGGCGAAAGCAGAGCAATTGCGCCAAGAAATTTTCAGTAGCCTCACCCCCGCCCAGCGATTACAGTTGGCTCGCCATCCTCGCCGCCCTTCCACCCTGGACTATATCCAAGCGATGTGTGATGAGTGGGTAGAACTCCACGGCGATCGCGGCGGTAGCGATGATCCTGCCCTTGTGGGTGGCGTGGCTCGCTTGGGGGGGATGCCGGTGGTGATGTTGGGGCATCAAAAAGGACGGGATACCAAAGATAATGTGCTGCGCAATTTTGGTATGGCTTCACCGGGGGGCTATCGCAAGGCCCTGCGCCTCATGGAGCACGCCAATCGCTTTGGAATGCCGATTTTAACGTTCATTGATACCCCCGGCGCTTGGGCGGGCCTGGAGGCGGAACAATTGGGACAGGGGGAGGCGATCGCCTATAACCTCCGGGAAATGTTTAGTTTTGATGTGCCGATCCTCTGTACGGTGATTGGGGAAGGGGGTTCCGGGGGAGCCTTGGGCATTGGCGTAGGCGATCGCATCCTCATGTTTGAGCACGCCGTCTACACCGTCGCCACCCCCGAAGCCTGTGCCGCCATCCTCTGGAAAGATGCCGCCAAAGCCCCCCAAGCCGCCGCCGCCCTCAAAATCACC
>JAABSU010000102.1 GCA_011390265.1 Spirulina sp. | reverse complement strand
CCATCACCTGGCAAAATTCCCCCATTCGCAGGGGATGAGGGGCGGTGGCATTATAAATCCCCTCCATTTGGGTATTTTCTAGGGCCTGAAGAATCACATTCACCAGATCCTCCCGATGAATCCAGGAAAACCACTGTTTCCCTGAACCGATGGGGCCACCGGCAAACAGCTTGAAGGGGGGAATCATGCGGGCGATCGCCCCTCCATTACCCAACACAATCCCCAAGCGCAAAATCACCAACCGCACCCCCGCCGCCTGCACCTTTTGAGCTTCCCGCTCCCACCCCACACAAATCGAGGCGAGGAAATCCCGGCCGGCGGGGCTGGTTTCGGTAAAGGTGGCGGTTTCGCTCGTGCCGTAGTAGCCAATGGCAGAGGCATTAATCAACACCTTGGGCTGATCCGCAGCTTGGGCAATGCCCGCCACCAGTTGCGCCGTCCCCTGGATGCGGCTCGATTGCAATTCCTGTTTGCGGGCCGCCGTCCACCGTTCTTCAGCAATGGGCGCACCGGCTAAATTCACCACCCCATCACAGCCCGATAGTTTTTGCTGCCAAGGGCCGGCGGTCTTGGGGCTATATTCAACAATTTCGACGGTGGGGAAACGATTGGGGGGGAAAACTTGCTGGGCTTTGAGGCGATCGCGGCTAAACACAATAATTTCATGGCCGGCGGCCGCTAACTTGCCCACCAAATGGCTCCCCACAAACCCTGTCCCACCCGTAATCGCAATTTTCATGCTAGTCTCTCAAATCCTCGTCAGTTCTGGCCATGATATCAAGAAGCTAGAGGGATCCTCCTAGAAACCCGGTTTATCTCCCCAACTGTCTATAGTCCAATCAGATCAGCAGCAACGGATAACGCCTCACCTAAGACCGCTTGCTTAATCGGTTTCGTCACATAGGCATTCATCCCCGCTTCCCGACAGGCGAGGCGATCGCCCGCGTCATCATTGGCCGTCAAGGCAATAATATAGGGCTGAAGGGATTGGGGGAAATCTTGGCGGATCATTTGTGTCGCGGTAATCCCATCCATTTCCGGCATTTGCATATCCATTAAAATCACATCATAGGTATGGGTTGCTAACAGATAAAGCACCTCCAATCCATTGGCCACCGCATCAGCGGTATAACCCAAGACCTTCAGGTGCATGAGCAGCACCTTTTGATTGAGGGGATTATCCTCAGCAATCAGAATCCTTAATTTTTTGACCGGCGCGTTTTCGCCTGAATCTGGATTAGCAGAATTAGTCTGGAGAGATAAAGAAATGGGGCAATATTCACGCTTGATAAACTGAGCATGAAGATGACGGGTTAAGCTTTTTAAAATATCCTCTTGTCGAAAAGGTTTCCGAATAAAATCATCACAGCCAGTTGCTAAAATATTTTGGCGATCTTCCTCAAAGGCACTAGCTGTAAAAGCAATCATTTTCGGGAGAGGAGACGAAGATTCTGTCTGAATCTGTTGAATCGCGTCAATGCCATTGAGTTTCGGCATTTTGATATCCATAAAAATTAACTCGGGATGATGTTGGTGGTGCTGGGCGATCGCCTCTTCCCCATCCCGTGCCTCAAACACCGTCAAACCCCATTGTTTTAAAAGCTCCACCAAAATTTCACGATTTTCTGCCACATCATCCGCCACCAAAATTCGGTAAGATGGCTCCCCATCCGCCAAATGCCAACGGACGATTTTCAGCGGTGAAGGGGCATGGTGTGGTTCTTCAATATCTTCGCACCCCAGATCAAACGTGAACGTTGTCCCTTGACCCACTGCACTCGTCACCTGGAGCTTGCCCCCCATCAACGCGACAAACTTCTGGCTAATGGCCAACCCCAACCCCGTCCCCACGTTACTATTGCGGCCGCTTTCCGTTTGCACAAAGGCTTCAAATAAACTATCCAGTTCTGACTGGGCAATTCCCACCCCGGTATCGGCGATCGTAAATCGCAGCCGTTGGGGACAGGAACAATTCGGTTCCTGATTGATTATTTTGGCAACGGTGAGACTAACGTTGCCACTGTCGGTAAACTTAATCGCATTATTGAGCAAATTAATTAATATCTGTTGTAACTTAACCCCATCAGTTTTAATCAAGTTGGGTAGATCATCGGATTTGTTGATTTTCAGTACTAACCCTTTTGCTTCGGCCTGGGGTTTGAGCATGGTTTCTAGATCCTGAAGCAAAGGATAAAGTTGGAGATTGCCAATATTCAAAACCATGCGCCCGGCTTCAATCTTAGAGAGATCTAAAATTTGGTTAATCAGGGAAAGTAAATATTCACCACTGCGTTCAATGGTTTGGATGTAGCTGCGGTCTTCAGCAGAAAGATTTTCACTGTTGAGTAAAAGGGTAGGATAGCCCAAAATCGCATTTAAAGGCGTGCGTAGTTCATGGCTCATGTTTGCCAAGAAAATACTTTTTGAGCGATTGGCAGCTTCGGCCATTTCCTTGGCTTGAATCAGGTCTTTTTCTGCCTGTTTGCGGGTCGTAATATCGGTCATTGTTCCCACAAATTTCTCAATTTCTCCGGCTTGATTGCGAATCGGGCGGCCCTGGGCATGAATAAAGCGAAGATTGCCCTTTTGCGTAATAATTTGCAAGTCTGTATCAAAGGGTTGACCCGCTAAGAAACGTTCAAAAATATGTTTTTCATAGTGTTCTTTATACTCCGGATCAAGTCTACAAACAGTCAGATCAGGGCGGGGCGTGGGGGCCTGATCAATCGCTTCATAGATGTGATAGAGTTCTTCCGACCAACTGACCGTTTCAGTCTTGGGATCAAATTCCCAACTGCCCATGTGGGCGACCTTCTGGGCTTCCGTGAGGGCAATGGTTTTTAGGGCCACCTGTGCCTCTAAATCCTGGGTATAGTTTTGGCGCAAAACTTCCGCTTCTTGAATGGCAACCATCATCGTCTGAAAGGATTGGGAAAGGGTTTCAATTTCAGCAATGCGGGTGGGCTGAATGGCTTGATCCTGCTTATCGGTCATGAAATTTTGGCTCGCTTGGGTAAGACGGGAGAGCGATCGCGTGATCCGACGAGACAGCCAAAGACTACTACCAATGGAAAAGATCAGGGCTAATCCACAAAGCAAGAGCGTGCGGCGCAAACTCGTATAAATCGCCCCCATCAAATCCGATTCAGGGACAACGGTGACAATTTGCCAATCTAAATCTTCGCCATTTTGATAACGGGTGACATTGACGAAATAGCGTTGGCGATCGCCCTTTTTCTTAAACAATCCCTGATGCTCAATTCCCGGCACGGCAGCAGTAAATTGAAAATTGAAGGATTGACCGGGTTGAATGCTGGGGGTTTCGCGGCCTATTGCTGCGGCTACGGCTTGGGTTAACGGATTTTGGCTTTCGGTTCCTGCTAACCGGGTGAGGATATTTTGATTATTCTTACGGGTAACAGGTGCGACAACTTCTGTTGTGGAAGTTGCCACCAATTCCCCAGAGTTTTCGAGGATCAAAACCTGCCCTTGGGGGGAAAGCTCAAGGTTTTTAAGAAACTCACTGATATCGCTTAAAACGAGTGTCGTCATGAATACGCCTTGTAGTTCTCCCTCCTTTTTAACGGCTGTGACCGCCATCATACTGGGAATAGGGGCTGTGGCCAGAGCCATGATCGGTGTCCATCTTGGTTCATCCTTTTCCAGGGCGAGGAGATACCAACTGAGTTGAACTGGATTCCAATTCGGCACACGCAGGAAAAGTTCCAGGACATCGCCTTTCTCCCCCAAACGATAAAACTGACCTTCACCCAGCCCTGGATCAAGTTTTTCAAATAGGATCGTCGATCCCGGTATGCTCAAAAGTCCCGCCGTATCTCGTGCAAGCCCAGTTGCTTGGGATTGGGGGTTGAAAAAGCCCATCGCTGTTATCCCTGGATAAAGTTGGAGCATCTCGAAAAAATGGGTTTCCACCTCCGCAAAATCTTCCACATTTAATTGCCCTCGCTCCACTAAGCCCTGATGGGTTTTGAGGACTAACTGAGCATCCCCCAGAAAGCGATTTAGCTCGGCTTGAGTTGTGGTAGCAGAGGTACTGAGCCATTGATGGGCAAGGCTTTGCACTGCATCTTCCCCACTACGATAGGAAAAATACCCCACCAGTCCGACAATCCCCAAAACCTGGAGGACAAATTGCAGCGTTAAGATCAAGTGCAGCGGGATTTTTTTGGGCATCGGGTCTAGGTCAGATGTTGATCGTATGGACGGCGTAGCGGTGGAGGGCGATTCCCTACCCCCTATTTTAATGGTCTAAGACCAGACGAGAAAGTGATCTTTAGCGGCAATCTTAAAGAATGGGAGGGGCGATCGCCTGCTGTCGTAGCATCGCAGTGATCAGGAACGGGGAACAACCGCCCCCAAGGCTTCCGCCAATAGGGCTTGCTGAATCGGTTTGGTCACATAGGCATTCATCCCCGCTTCAGCACAGGCGAGGCGATCGCTCGCATCATCATTAGCCGTCAGAGCAATAATATGGGGCTGTGTTTCCGGGGGGAAATCTTGACGGATCATTCGCGTGGTAGTAATCCCATCCATTTCTGGCATTTGCATATCCATTAAAATCACATCGTAGCTATTCGTTACCAAGGTATAGAGCACCTCTAAACCATTGGCCACCACATCGGCGGTATAGTCTAGGGCTTTCAAATGCATGAGCAGCACCTTTTGATTGACAGGATTATCCTCAGCAATCAAAATCCGTAACGTTTTAACCGACTCGTTGCTATCTGTATCTGAAGCATGAGGATTAACAGCATCAATCTGAGTGAGGAAAGCAGTAGGATCTTGGCCACGCTGGATAAATCGAGCTTGAAGATGATGGGTTAAAATGTTGATAATATCCTCTTCTCGAAAAGGTTTACGAATAAAATCATCACAGCCAGTTTCTAAAATCTTTTGGCGATCCTCCTCGAAAGCACTAGCAGTAAAAGCAATCATTTTCGGGAGCGGGAGTGAAGCTTCGGTCTGAATCTGTTGAATTGCGGCAATGCCATTGAGTTTGGGCATTTTGATATCCATAAAAATCAAATCAGGATGATGATCTTGATTTTTAACAATCGCCTCCTCCCCATCCCGTGCCTCAAACGCCATCAAACCCCAAATCTCTAACAGCTTCACCAACACCTCACGATTTTCCGCCACATCATCCACGACTAAAATCCGGTAAGCAGGTTCTCCCGGTGCCAATTGCCAGGGGATTTTCGTTAGGAATGAGGGGTTACTCGGCTGGGTTTCCAGATCTGCACAGTTGAGATCAAAGGTGAATGTTGTCCCTTGCCCCACTACACTGCTGACCTCTAGCTCACCCCCCATCAGCACCACAAATTTCTCACTAATGGCCAACCCTAACCCCGTCCCCACATTACTATTGCGGCCGCTTTCTGTTTGCACAAAAGCTTCAAATAAACTATCCAGTTCTGCCGGGGAAATCCCTACCCCTGTATCAGTAATTGTAAATTGTAGTCGCTGGGATGATCCCCCATTTTCCTGTTGTTTAATCATGGATTTAACGGTTAAGCTGACGCTACCAGTTTGGGTAAATTTAATCGCATTATTGAGGAGATTAATTAACACCTGTTGTAACTTCACACCATCGGTTTGAATTAAGCTGGGGAGATCAGCGGATTTGTTGATCTGCAAAGATAATCCTTTGGCTTGGGCTTGAGGCTCTAACATAGTTTGCAGATCATCAAGCAAGGTATAAATCTGAAGCTTGCCCATGTTCAACACCATCCGCCCGGCTTCAATTTTTGAAAGATCTAGAATTTGGTTAATTAGTGACAGTAAATATTCACCGCTGCGTTCAATGGTTTGTACATAACTGCGATCTTCCGCAGAAAGATTTTCACTATTGAGTAAAAGGGTGGGATAGCCGAGAATTGCATTTAAAGGCGTGCGCAGTTCATGGCTCATATTCGCCAAGAAAATGCTTTTCGCTTGGTTCGCGGCTTCCGCTGCTTCCTTCGCTTCAATTAAAGCCTGCTCCGTTTGTTTACGAGCGGTAATATCTGTTGTTGTGCCGATAAATTTGATTAGTTTGCCAGTATCATTATAAATCGGCCGGCCTTGAATATGGAGAAACCGAATATTGCCTTTATGGGTAATAATTTTGACATCCGTATCAAAGGATTGGTTTGAGTTAACTCGATCCATGACATGACGTTGATAATGCTCTTGATCCTGGGGATGAATTTTCAGGATCTCCTGGTCTGGCCGTGATGTGCGTGGATAATCTTCTGCTTCGTGAATGCGATAAACTTCCTCTGACCAGGTGACGCTGTTATCCTTGAGACTGACTTCCCAGTTCCCGGTATGGGCAAGTCTCTGCGCTTCGGTGAGGGCAATGGTTTTCAGCGCCACCTGGTTTTCTAAATCCTGGGTATAGTTTTGGCGGAGAACTTCGGCTTCTTGAATGGCAACCATCATGGCCTGAAAGGATTGGGAAAGGGTTTCCAGTTCTGCAATGCGGGTGGGTTGAATGCCTTGATCCTGCTTTTCGGTCATGAAGTTTTGGCTCGCTTGGGTAAGGCGAGAGAGCGATCGCGTCATTCGGCGAGAGAGCCAAAGACTACTAATGATCGAAATAATCAGGGCCAATCCACACAGGAGCAACGTGCGTTGCACATTGAGATAAATATTCCCCATAAAATCCGACTCGGGGACAACGGCAACAATCAGCCAATCCAAGCCATAGTCATCCTGATAGGGAATGACGCGCAAATAGTAGGATTTACCTAAAGTTTCGACTAACTCCGGATCTGTCAATGTTACAGTCAAATTTTGAGGGTTTTGAATGTCGGTAAAGTTTCCCAATTTTTGCTGGAGAACTTGGGCGGTTTCTCGGAGCATGGGGCGATCGCTCTCCAAGACAGATCGCCGCTCAAATTTCCCCTGACCCGGGGTTGCATTGCCTTCAGCAACAGGTAAAGAAACTGTAAAAGAGTCTTCCCCCACAGAATTAGCAATCATCAAGCCATTGCGTTCAATAATAAAAATTTCACTGTGTTCACTGATCGAGAGCGTCGCTAAAAATTTGTCAAGACGTTCAAGGGTAATATTTACACCAAAAACCCCCAGTAAATTTTGCTGCTGATTATAAACGGGAGCAGCGGCATTAATCGTGAGTTGATTCGTGACTCCCAATTGAAACGGTTGACTCCAAGCGGGTTTGCCCGCTTGGATGGCTTGACGATACCAGGGGCGTTGCTGTACGGGCATGTTTTCTACGGTTTGTCGGTATTCTCCCAATTCCCCCGCTGGCGTAATTCTGTAACTATGGAAGCGCGTGGGATCTTGTGGATCAGAATGTCCCGCTCCTAAAAACGGGAGTTCAGCCGGGATTGTCGGGGAATTAATCCGGATTTCCGTGGGAGTTATGAGATGAACGTATAAAAAATCTCCCTGCGGACTGCCCCAGACTAAAGTGCTGACTTCGGGATATTTTTTTTTGGTTAAAATTAAATAGCGATGGAGTTGATCGAGATCCTCCGGTGTAATCGTCCCGGATTCGAGGGCATTAATGTTACTTTCGTTGATGCGATGGGGAATTTTGAGGTAATGGTTAAAATTATCAATAATGCGATCGCCCGTTTCTGTCATTAAGCGATGGGCAATGTCCCCAACCGCAGCGGAACCACTGCGATAGGAAAAATACCCCACCAATCCCACAATTCCCAAAACCTGGAGGACAAATTGCAGCGTTAGGATCAAGTGCAGCGGAATTTTTCTGTGCATCGGGCCTGGATAAGAAGGCGATCAAACTCACTCATGCCATCATGATTACCGGCCTCATGATGATTCTCTACTCTTCTATTCTATGGGCATCAGACAGGACTAGGGAGCCAAAGTACGCGAGAAATGTTAAGGAATGAGGGGGGCGATCGCCCGCTAAAATTAGAAGGCTCAAGCTCCCGATTACCATGCTCGACCTCAAACAGATTCGCGAAAACCCGGATTTTGTCCAAGACCGCCTCAGCCGTCGCAGCGGGGACTATGCGATCGCCGCCCTCCTCCAGTTGGATCAACAACAGCGCGATCTGCAAACCACCCGCACCAACCTCCAAGCCCAAGGCAACAGCACCGCCAAACGGATTAAGGAAAAAATCCAGAGCGGCATAGACCCGAAAGGCCCCGAAATTGAGCAGATCAAAACCGAAGGCAGCGCCATTAAAGCCGAACTCGCTAAACTTGACCCCCAGGAAAAGGCGATTAAAGCCGAGATTGAAACCCTCCTGCTCTCGATTCCGAACCTGCCGAGCGATCGCACCCCCATCGGAGCCAACGAAACCGAAAACGTCGAAGTGGCCCGTTGGGGTGATGACCTTAAACCGCAATTGGAAAACCCCCGCCCCCATTGGGAAATCGGGGAGAGTTTGGGCATTTTAGAATTTAAACGGGCGGTGAAAGTGGCCCAAAGCCGGTTTGTCAACCTGATCGGCGCAGGGGCCGCCCTCGAACGGGCCTTGATTAACTTCATGCTCGATCGCCAAACCGCCGCCGGTTATCTCGAAGTCATGCCCCCCATGCTGATCAACAGCACCAGCCTCACCAGCACCGGCCAACTCCCCAAATTTGCCGAAGAAAGCTTTCGCTGTGCCGAAGATGATCTCTGGCTCACCCCCACCGCCGAAGTCCCCCTCACGAACCTTTACCGCGACGAAATCCTCGACAGCAACGAACTACCCATTCACCACTGCGCCTATACCCCCTGTTTCCGCCGCGAAGCCGGGAGCTATGGCAAAGATACGCGGGGCCTGATCCGCCTCCACCAATTCAACAAAGTGGAAATGGTTAAACTCGTCCATCCCGACACCTCCGAGGCGGAACTGGACACGATGCTGGCCAACGCCACCGCCATCTTAGAAGCCCTCGAACTCCCCTACCGCGTGTTGGAACTCTGCACCGGGGATCTGGGGTTTAGTGCGAGCCGCTGTTTTGATGTGGAGGTGTGGATGCCTTCTGCCAATACCTACCGGGAAATTTCCAGTTGCTCCAACTGCACCGATTTTCAAGCCCGACGGGGGAGCATTCGCTTTAAAACCCAGGGCCAAAAGGGGACAGATTTTGTTCACACCCTCAATGGTTCCGGCTTGGCGGTGGGGCGCACGATGGCGGCATTATTGGAAAACTATCAACAGCCCGATGGCACGGTGAAAATCCCCACCGCCCTCCAACCCTATTTTGGCCGGGAATTCATTTCCCAACCATCCCCAGGGCAATAGCTACGGTTGATCCGGCCGGTGCTGTGGCGCAGGGGATAGTAACGCGCTCCGATTTCGCTACCATCGGCGTGATAGGGGTCGATGCCGATGCCATTGCGGCCCCGCTCTACGCCGGAACTGTGGAGGTATTGGCCTTCGCCTAGATACAGAGCGACATGGGAAACCCTTGATTTAGCCGGTTCTTGGAAAAAAATCAGATCCCCCCGTTGCAGATCTGCATCCTCAAGGGGATCGGTAAACGCTGCCTGCTGATAGGAATCCCTCGGCAACCACACCCCCACCGAGGCAAAAGCCGCCTGCATTAACCCCGAACAATCATAATCGGGGGCCACGGCTCCCCCCCAGAGGTAGCAATGAGGTTGAGCCATGGCGGCTTGGGTAAAGGCGATCGCCACCTCAATCCGCTCGACAATTTCCCCCCGCGTTAACCTTTGGGTCTGATAAGGTGCAGCCGCTGGCGTGAGTTTTCCCGCATCCCCCAAGGCTAACCAGGCGATATAGTCATCCTCGCAGAGTTGCACCTGTACCGCCCTTTCCGCAAAGGTCAGCAACCGCAACTGTCGCCCCACTGCGGCTTGAGTGGCCAAACCCTGACAGGTTTCAGCCGTATAGAGATTAAGATTTTCCAGACAACGGTATTCCCCGCAGGGAGAAGAGGCAAAATGGGGAGAAGTTGGCATCACTCAAACAATTTCATGCTGTTTTTTCAAAAAGATCCGACCCTAGAGCAACAGGGTCATGACCTGCTAGAAGCGTTGTGGGCCAAGTTTCCAGGGCTAGCCCGCAACCAAATTGCCCTGACCTGGATCGTCTATGACGACCCGGTGATTGTCAATACAGGGGGGGCAATTTCAGCGGCGGAATTTTGGCAGTATCCCGTGCGGGGCTTTAGTTATCGGGGCGTGGAGCGGATTTATCCGGCGAGTTTGGTGAAGTTATTTTACTTGGTGGCGATCCATGAATGGTTGGAAACGGAAATGGTGCAGGGTTCCCCAGAACTCGATCGCGCCATTGCAGACATGATCCGCGATTCTAGCAACGATGCCACCAGCCTCGTTTTAGATGTCCTCAGCGGCACCACCAGCGGCCCCGAATTGCCTCCCCAACTGCTCCAAACCTGGGCGCATCAGCGCAACATCGTCAACCGCTACTATCAAGCCCTCGGTTGGCAGGAATTGCAGGGGGTGAACCTCAATCAAAAACCTTGGGGGGATGGCCCCTATGGGCGGGAGAAGCAGTTTGTGGGGGAGGGGTTGGAAAACCGCAATATGCTGACGACGGATGCGATCGCCCGTCTCCTCCATGGCATTATCGGGGGGGTAGCCGTATCCCGCGATCGCTCCAAAACAATGATGCAACTCTTGAGGCGATCGCTCCAACCGGTAGATCTGCCCCCAGGGGAAGAAAATCAAGTGATGGGGTTTTTAGGGGAAGGCCTACCCAGTCAAGCTAAACTCTGGTCTAAGGCGGGGTGGACTTCCCGCGTCCGCCACGATGCCGCCTATATTGAAGTGCCCTATGCCCAGCCCTATCTCCTCGTTGTCTTCACCGAAGGCCGCCTCAACAGCCAAAACCGGGAAATTTTACCCACCCTTTCCCATTTGGTGTTGCAAAAAATGGCGGATTTAACCCCCTAAGGGATGGGAATCTGAGCAGGGTGGCGGGAATTATCTTTTCCTAAACCAAAAAAGATAGTGATACAGTAGCGATCGCCAGTTTGTTTGCCGTTTATGTACACCACAGCTTCATGAACATATCTCCCTCGATGAAAGCGGATATTTTAGTGGTTGATGATACTCCGGATAATATTCGCTTTTTGTCATCAATTTTAACCGAAGAAGGCTATAGTGTGCGGCCGGCAATTAGTGGCAAAATTGCCCTAAGGGCGGCCCAAACGATCACGCCAGATCTGATTCTGCTGGATATTAATATGCCAGATATGAATGGCTATCAGGTTTGCCAAACCCTGAAAAAAGATCCTGTGACTCAAAATGTACCGGTGATTTTTCTCAGTGCCTTAGATGATATTCAAGATAAAGTTAAAGCCTTTCATGTGGGCGGCAATGATTATATTAGCAAACCCTTTCAACTAGAAGAAGTGCTGGCTCGTATTGCCAATCAGCTAACAATTAATCATCTCCAAAAACAAGTTCAAGAACGGAACAACGAACTGGAATCAACCTTAAAAAAGCTCAAAACCACCCAAGTTCAACTGATTCAAAGTGAAAAAATGACCGCCTTGGGGCAGTTGGTGGCGGGCATTGCCCATGAAATTAATAATCCCATCAGCTTTATCTATGGCAATATTACCCCGGCCATGGATTATGTTCAGGATCTGCTGGATTTAATTGCCCTCTATCAACGGGAATATCCCCAACCGAAAGAGGCGATCGCCGCTCAACTCGAAGACCTCGATCTTGACTTCCTCACCGAAGATCTTTCCAAAATCATGACCTCGATGAAAACCGGGGCGGATCGGATTCGCAATATTGTCATTGGGTTACGAAATTTTTCGCGGCTCGATGAAGCGGGTTGTAAGATGGCCAACCTTGAGGAGGGGTTAGAAAGTACGATCGCCGTGCTGCGATCGCGCCTTGAACCTGAAGATCAACCGGGGATTACGATCATCCGCCAATACAATCCCCTTCCCCAAATCTACTGCTATCCCGCCCAATTAAACCAAGTCTTTTTTCACCTCTTCGCCAATGCCATTGACACGATTCGCCAACGCCTAGCCACCCTTCCCACCCCCCCTGGCATGATTACCGTCACCACCGCCGCCGCAACGGACTGCCTGAAGATCACCATTGCCGACAATGGCATGGGCATGGATGCCGAAACCCAAGCCCAACTCTTTAACCCCTTTTTCTCCACAAAACCCATTGGCCAAGGCACGGGTTTAGGCTTACCCATTTGCTATCAAGTGATCACCGCCACCCATAGCGGCACGATTACCATCACCTCAGAACCGGGCCAAGGCAGTCAATTCACGCTCACCCTCCCCATCAACTTAATCCCCATCGACCCCGAACCCCCCGAAAAATCTTGATAGGATATTAAGCACAACGGTGCGGGGTGATGAGACGCAAGCTTCACGCCTGAACAAGCTGGATCTTTGCAACGGTAACAGGATGGATCTCAATCAACTGCTGTTTTGGACGGTGTGTCTGTCCTGTATTACATTTCTGTTCCGAGCGGTGCGATCCGCGCTAGCGAACCACTCGCCCCAGAGCCGAGGCTGGGCTGGCGTGGCAGCGGCTATTTTAGGGTTGACCCTCCTCTCGGTTTACCTGTTTCCCCCCTGGGCCGGGTTCATTGGCAGCAGTTTGTGGCTCTTGTTTTTGCTGGTTCCCCTCCTGGGATTTGCCCATGTCAATCAATTAATCAGCCAAGAACGCTACGGAGCCGCCCGCCGCTGGACGCTGGTTTTGCGGTGGCTCCATCCCATTGATGGCTGGTTTGAACAACCGGAAATTTTAGAGGCCTTGGCCATGGGGCAACAGGGACAACTTAACCCCGCCTGGCAACACCTCAACCCCCGCCTCTCCCACAGTGCAACGGCGCTCCGCTTGCGCCTGGCCGCCGCCTGGCCGGAACTGTTGCAATGGTTTGAAACCCATCTCACCGATGATCAATTGCGCCACAATCCCCAACTGATCACCGATTATCTCCGGGCCTTGGGGGAAACGGGGGATCTCAATCGCTTAATTTTTGGCCTCCAGCAGTACCAAGGGGATTTGCAACGGGGGGGGATGGTGTCGTTAAATCTCGCTCGGTTGTTGGTGTTGGCCTTCTGTGGCCAAACTGGGGGCGTGAAGTTGCTCCTCCAACAGGGGCATTATGGCCAGGACACCAAAGCATTTTGGCGATTAACCGCCCAGGGGGTTGCCCAGCCCTCCCCTCAGGTGCTTGCCGGTTTCAAAGCTCTCCAAGCCCAGCAGAAAGCTAAGGGATTAGAGGCGGCGATCGCCTGGCGACTGGCCCATCCCCCCATCAACCCCGAAACCTGCCTCACCCCCGCCGCCTGGCAAGCCCTCCAACATCTCCAAACCACCGTTAAACAGGAAATCCGCTATGGCCAGGGCTTAACGCTATTTCCCGCCCGCCCCCCCTGGATCACCTACGGTTTTGTCGCCCTCAACTTGGCTTATTTTGCCGTCCAAATCCACCAAGGCGGCAGCCAAGATCCTGCCACGCTCGATCGCCTCGGGGCCTTAATTCCCACGGCGGTACGCATGGGGGAATGGTGGCGACTGTTGGCGGCCAATTTCCTCCATTATGGGTGGCTCCATTTGGGGATTAATCTTTTGGG
>JAABSU010000101.1 GCA_011390265.1 Spirulina sp. | reverse complement strand
CCTTTCAACTTCACTTCACCCTATCAACAGAATATGAGCTTAATTGTGATCGGTCTTGATGTGTGCCGCTCATCCGTTGTGTGCTGCAAATTATTTGCGAAGCCAACGGAGCCGCGTGATTATTACGATGATACCGCTGAGTTCGTCACCTGCCACGCTGATGCTGCGGGTGTGGGGCGGTTGCTGGATATGGCCAAGGGCTATGAACGGGCGATCGCTGTCATGGAACCAACGGGGGTGAATTACTCCCAACTGTGGGGGACGCACCTGGCGCGGAACGGTGTCGAGGTTTGGTTAGTCGGACATACTCAGCTTGCCAGCTACAGAGAGAGCTTGGATATTGAGGATAAAACCGACGAATTGGACGCAATGGCCCTGGCCTGTTACTGGTTTGATTACAACAGCAACCCCCGCCGCTTTGTTCAGGTTCGCACGGGGGCGATCGTTCGGATCCGCCAGATTGTTTTACGCCTTGCCCATCTCAACCGCGTCCAATCCCCCATCATCAACCGGATTAGGCAAGATCTCGCGTGGCAATTTCCCGAAGGGGCGAATGTCCAGACGCGCACCAGATCAGCTAACGCTCCCCTGCTTTGGGGTTGGATCGCCGGGATTCGGAAAAGTGCGAAATACGATCGCCTCTACTCAGCAACGGTAGGCAGTGGCTTAAGGCCAGAGGCGATCGCCCATGCCCAACGCCTTTGTAATCTCCATACCGAAGAATGGGAGCTTGAGAACGAATTGCGCCAACTCTCTGCCCTCCCAGAGTTTGCCCCCTATCAGCGGGTCTTTGCCCGGTTCCAATTTGGCCAACGGGTAGCGGCCCTGCTGCTCTCCCAAATCTTCCCCCTTGAGAACTACCTGGGAGACGACGGCAAACCCATCGTCCTGGTGCGAAAGGGTAAGCAGTCGGGCAAACCCACGAAACGCCACAAGTCACGCCGTCGCTTTGAGAAGGCGTTAGGATGCGCCCCCCGTGAACATTCCTCAGGGGCCAGTAAACGATCATCCGTGGTGGGGGGGAGTGACCTTTGCCGGATCGCCCTGTGGCAATGGTTTTTCTGCACCATCGAAGTGAAGAAAAACAGAAAAACCCCAATCACTGAGGAACTGGGGAAAATCTACGATGAGCAGAAAGGGGGCGGAACCCCTATTGCTTTGGTGCGATCTCGTTGCCGGGGGCGGGCGGCCCGGGCGTTGTTCTATGCTTTGGTGGATGAACTAACCGTCCTCGAGGAGCAAAAAGCGGGTTAACTGGTGACGGATCTGATGAGATGAGGGGGGCGATCGCTCCCCTTTTTTAGTGGCATCGCCGGGGAAAGTACTAGAGTGAACTTTAAAGAACGCGGTATGCCACAATTGGTAGCGGTATTCTGCAACTAGGATTAGCAACTCAGCATTTGTGATGGAACCCTTCCTCTATGAATACGCTTGGTTAATACCCGCCCTCCCCCTCTTGGGAGCGGCACTGGTAGGAATCGGGCTAATCTCAGTCAATAACGTTACGAACAAACTACGGCAACTCAATGCCGTCGTCATTCTCTCTCTGATCGGTGTGGCCACAACGATGGCCTTTGCCCTGCTCTGGAGCCAAATTCAAGGCCATGCCCCCTATAACCGCAGCTTTGAATGGGCCGCCGCTGGCAGTTTTCATCTCACCATGGGCTATGTGATCGATCCCCTCACCACGGTGATGCTGGCGATCGTCACCACCGTTGCCCTGTTGGTGATGATCTACACCGATGGCTACATGGCCCACGACGCTGGCTATGTGCGCTTCTATGCCTACTTGAGTATTTTTAGTGCCTCAATGCTCGGCTTGGTGATCAGCCCCAACCTCGTACAGGTTTATATCTTCTGGGAATTGGTGGGGATGTGCTCCTACCTGCTGATCGGCTTTTGGTACGATCGCAAAGCCGCCGCCGATGCCTGCCAAAAAGCCTTTGTGGTCAACCGCGTTGGCGACTTTGGTTTGTTGTTGGGGATCTTAGGCCTCTACTGGGCCACCGGCAGCTTTGAATTTGCCGTCATTGGTGAACGGTTAGAGGAATTAGTGGCCTCTGGCGCTCTAGCGGGGGGATTAGCGACGCTGTTCGGGATTTTGGTTTTCCTTGGCCCCGTGGCCAAATCCGCCCAATTCCCCCTCCATGTCTGGCTCCCCGATGCCATGGAAGGCCCCACGCCCATTTCTGCCCTGATCCACGCTGCAACGATGGTGGCGGCGGGGGTTTTCCTGATTGCCCGGATGTATCCGGTGCTTGAACCCTTCCCGGTGGTGATGAATGTGATCGCCTGGACGGGGGCCTTAACGGCGTTTCTGGGGGCTTCGATCGCCATCACCCAAAACGACATTAAAAAAGGCCTGGCCTATTCCACCATTTCCCAACTGGGTTATATGGTGATGGCCATGGGTTCGGGGGCCTATTCCGCTGGCCTCTTCCACCTCATGACCCACGCCTATTTTAAGGCGATGCTCTTCCTCTGCTCCGGTTCCGTGATCCACGGTATGGAGGCGGTGGTGGGTCATAATCCGATTTTGGCTCAGGATATGCGCCTCATGGGCGGCCTGCGGAAATATATGCCGATTACGGCCACCACGTTTTTAATTGGTAACTTGGCCATTTGTGGGATTCCTCCCTTTGCCGGATTCTGGTCTAAGGATGAAATTTTGGGACTCACGTTTGGCGCGAATCCGGCCCTGTGGTTGGTGGGCTGGCTAACGGCGGGGATTACGGCGTTTTATATGTTCCGGATGTATTTCCTGACGTTTGAAGGGAAGTTTCGCGGTACGGATACCGCCATTCAAGGGGAATTGCTGGCGGCTGCTGGCGTGAGTGCGGGTCACGATGACCATCACGACGACAAGCCCCATGAATCCCCTTGGACGATGACGCTGCCTTTGGCAATTTTGGCGATTCCTTCGGCGCTGATCGGTTTTGCCGGTGTGCCTTGGCATAACCGCTTTGAGCATTTGGTTCATGCCCCTGGGGAAGTGCTGGCGGCGGTGGCGGAGTTTGACCAAACGGAATTTTTGATTATGGCTGGCTCCTCCGTGGGCATTGGCTTAATCGGCATTGCTTTGGCGGGCTTGATGTATGCCCAGAAGGTGATTGATCCGGGGGCGATCGCCCGCTCCATCCAACCCCTCTACAACTTCTCCCTCAATAAATGGTACTTTGACGAACTTTATCACCGTGTTTTCGTGATCGGCAGCCGACGTTTAGCGCGGCAAATGCTGGAAATCGATTATCGCGTTGTTGATGGAGCCGTCAACTTTACCGGACTTGTTACCGTAGTGACGGGCCAGGGCCTGAAATATCTCGAAAATGGTCGGGTGCAGTTTTATGCCCTGATTATTTTTGCAGCAGTCCTTGGGTTCGTCGTGGTTTCGAGTATTTAGGAATGCTGATCTGGAATATGCCATGAATGCAACTGATTTTCCATGGCTTACTGCCATCATTTTGTTTCCCTTGGTGGCAGGGCTATTCATCCCCCTGATCCCCGATAAAGATGGCAAAACCGTGCGGTGGTATGCCTTAATTGTCGGGTTAATTGATTTTGTCTTGATTATCTATGCCTTCTATACCAGTTACGACCTCGCTGAACCGGGGTTACAAATGGTGGAAAGCTACCCTTGGATTCCCGATCTGGATCTGAATTGGTCTGTGGGGGTCGATGGGCTATCAATGCCTCTGGTGATTCTCACCGGATTTATCTCCACGCTGGCGATTATGGCCGCTTGGCCCGTCACCCTCAAACCCAAACTGTTCTATTTCCTGATGCTGGCCATGTATGGGGGCCAGATCGCCGTGTTTGCGGTGCAGGATATGCTGCTGTTTTTCCTGGTTTGGGAATTGGAGTTGGTGCCGGTGTACCTGATCCTTTCGATTTGGGGCGGCAAAAAACGGCTCTACGCGGCGACGAAGTTTATCCTCTACACGGCGGGGGGTTCTTTGTTTATCCTGGCCGCGGCCCTGACGATGGCCTTCTATGGGGATACGGTTACGTTTGATATGACGGCGATCGCCGCCAAGGATTTCGGCCTCGGGTTGCAACTGCTCCTCTATGCCGGTTTCCTAATCGCCTACGGCGTAAAACTGCCCATTTTCCCCCTCCATACCTGGCTCCCCGATGCCCACGGGGAAGCCACCGCCCCCGCCCACATGCTCCTTGCCGGGATCTTGCTGAAAATGGGGGGCTATGCCTTAATTCGCATGAATGTCGGGATGTTGCCCGATGCTCATGTCAAGTTTGCGCCAGTGCTGATTATTTTGGGGGTGGTGAATATCATCTACGCCGCCCTCACCTCCTTCGCCCAGCGCAACCTGAAGCGCAAAATTGCCTACTCCTCCATTTCCCACATGGGCTTTGTGCTGATCGGCATGGCCTCGTTTACGGAATTGGGGATGAGCGGGGCGGTGTTACAAATGATTTCCCACGGGTTGATCGGGGCCAGCCTCTTCTTTATGGTGGGGGCCACCTACGATCGCACCCATACCCTGATGTTGGATGAAATGGGGGGTGTGGGTAAAAAGATGAAAAAAGCCTTTGCGATGTGGACAGCTTGCTCCCTCGCCTCCCTGGCCTTGCCGGGGATGAGTGGCTTTGTGGCGGAGTTAATGGTGTTTGTTGGCTTTGCCACCAGTGATGCCTATAGCACCACATTCCGGGTGATCGTCGTCTTACTCGCGGCGGTGGGGGTGATTCTCACACCGATTTACCTGCTCTCGATGTTGCGGGAAATCTTCTATGGGGAAGAAAATCCCAATTTGGTTGCCCATGAAAAGCTGGTGGATGTGGAACCCCGCGAGGTGTTCATTATTGGGGCGTTGTTGATCCCGATCATTGGTATTGGTTTTTATCCCAAGATCGCCACCCAGATCTACGATGCCACAACGACGCAACTCACGGCGATGCTACGCAGCCATCTACCTAACGCGGCTGTCGCCAATCCTGAGGAATCCTTGGCCTTAACGTCTCCCTCGATTCCTCCGGCGTTGAAGCGTTAAGCAAATACATCCATTCTTGTAGGGGCGAAAGATTTTTCGCCCCTACTTTTTTATTGGCAAGTTAAGCATAGATTAATAAGGGTTTAAGAAACCAAAAATAGTGCTTAAACCCAAGGTCATTTGGTTTGACTTTTAGCGGCTGTGCATTTTATATTGAACGAAACTTTTACCATTTTGTATCTTTTGTAACTCTTTAATATCAACCCATTCAACCCAATCAATAGCCTTCCTCACGCATTGGTGTCATTTCCAGATTTCCCCTCCCTGACGGGAAAAAAGGCTGGCGATCGCCAGTTAAAAAAGATGGGTATAGGCTGAAATCAATGTAATTAAAATGTTCTTTTTTCAGGATTCTAAAACTTCACTCCATTGAGCATGATCACCCCTGCTTTTTAATTCAAATGGTAACGCGATTCGGACTCGGGCATGACCTTCACCCCCTTGATGCGATGGCGCAATTTCTTGAGATAATGGCGACCCATGAGTGATCCGATTTTAAGCCAAGCGAAACGGTGGGGATTTCGTTGTCAGCGTACCGCCGCCGGCCCTTGGCAGATCACCCCCGTGGACGGAGATTGGGTTTTGGAGCAACGGAGCGATTCTCCCCAGGAGGGGTCGTGCCAACGTTGGCTCCTCAGTATTAAGGGGGTTCCCCAGGTGAGTTTGGATTCCACGGAGGTGCTGGCGTTTTTAAAATTGCGCAGTGGGGGCAATTCCCGTTAACTTCCCCCTAATCCACCGCGCCGGTAATCGTAAAGGCCGCCCAAGCGCCGGGATCGCCATAGCGATCGCGCGTTAATAACATCGCTTGGCGCAGGGCCTGAGCGCCATCCATACCGCCGTTAAATTGGCGGTAAAATTCCGTCATCAATGTGGCGGTGGGCTGGTCGGGAATGGCCCAGAGGGAAACGACAACGCTGGCGGCCCCTGCCCCGATGAAGGAGCGGGATAGACCAATCACCCCATCCCCCGAACCCAGCCAACCCCGCCCGGTATCGCAGGCACTCAAAATCGCTAACTCGGCATTGAGTTCCAAGTTGTTGATCTCCCGGAGCGTGAGAAAGCCGTCACTGTCTGGGGTGGGGGCAAAGGCGAGGGAACTGCTGTAGGTGAGGTCGGGTTCGAGTAAACCGTGGGTGGCAAGGTGAATGATCCGGGCGTTGTTCATGGCGGCGATCGCCGCTGGTTCGGTGGCCGCATCCCCAATCAGGGGCGTAGTTTGGAACAGTTGGGCAATGGCCTGGGCTTCCAGTTCGGCACCGGGGAGGGGGGCGAGGCGATGGTCTCCGACCGGGCTTGGCCCATCGCGGTTGGCGGCATCCCCCCCCGGCAACAGGGGCATGGTGGGATTGCCAATAATCGCCGCGCCTGTGCGGGGGTTCAGTTCACTGCGGACTTGGCGGGCCAGACTTAACACCTGGATCGAAGGGGCGGTGAGGATCGTGTGGCGGTCAATGAGCGAAACCCCTTGGGGATCCTGCAAGGCGGGGAAGGGGACGAAAAAGAGCATATCCTGAGGAATGAACGTGACGCGGGCGGTGGGGTCACGGGGGAGCAGGGGGGCGATGGGAGCGATCAGCAGTTGGTGGAGTTGTTGCAGTTGCTCATCCGCAGTACGGCCGCGACGGCTAAGGAGACGGTTGCGGGTGCGTTCGACGAGGAGGGCGAGATCTTCCTCTAGGGCAATGGTACGGTGGTGAATTTCCCCGCTGGGGGTGATGACCCAGATTAAGAGTTGGGTGGGAATTTCTGATCTGGGTTCATCCAGTTGGGCGATGCGATAGTTAAAGGGTACGTCGTAGATGAGGCTGTACTGGACGAGGGTGGTTTGTTCCCGACGGGCGATCGCCTGAATTTCCGCTAAGGTGGGGGTTTCCAAATCGATATAACGATTTGTGCCGGCCTGACGATTGAGCAAGAGTTGTAACAGGGCGCGACTGCGGCCCGCTTCACTAGCCACCAAGGCATCGGTCGGGCGATTTTGAGCCATCAGTACCCTCTGCAAGGTGCGATGGGCATCAACGCTGGGGCTATAACTGCCGATGGTCACTTCATCACGGGTGGCAGCGTAAAGATTGGTATTGTCGAGGAGGATGCGGCGGCCGTAGTTATCCATGGCCAGCCCATCCTGTAGGTTGGTTTCCGCTGCGGCCCATTGTTCCGCTTTACTCTGGAGAAATCCCAAATGCTGTAACGCCAAACCAGCGGTTATGACATGGACGACCTGTGCTTGTGGCCAAGTCCTGGGGTTTCGACTGATCTCTAAATGGTCGTAGGCTTGTTGTTGATAGGCGATCGCCCCCCCTAAATCCCCCTGCCAAAAGGCCAACTGAGCCAACTTCTCCAAGGTTGTGGCCACATGGATCTTGAAGGCTGGGTGAATGGTGTGGGCAAGGGTCAGGCGTTGTTGCTGAATTGCCGTCGCTTGGGCAAAGTTGCGCTGATTGGTATGCAGATCCGCCAACAGATCCAGCATCGTCCAGCGGTTGCTTTGGACAACATAGGCATTGGGGTCGGGGTAATCATTGAGGCGTTGAACCCCCTGTTCAAGGATGGCGATCGCCTCCCCATATCGCTGTTGCCGCTGGAGATAGCGGCCCAGTTGTTGCACAATGCCAATCCAAGCGGTGAGATCGAGATCCGTGGTGGTGGTGGTGGGTAAGGACTCCCGGAGCGTGGCGATCGCCCCTGTGGGATCATGATAAACCTGAAGAGCCGCCAAGATCCCCGCCGCTGCTGTGCGTTCATAAACCGGGCTATCTGCGGGCAATAGCCGCCGATATTCCTGCATCATCGCAACGCCCCGGCTAAATTGCCCTGCATCCCCCAAAGATAAATAGCCCAAACCCAAAGCATTAAGCACCATCCGGCGGCTTTGGACGGTCAGATTTTCCCTAAGCTGTTCCGTTAAAAAATTCAAGCCATAGGCATCTCCCCCTTGGGCATGGATCGCCGCCAATTGCTGTAATGCGCTGGCTTCAGTGAAGTCCTGGTGTTGACGCAATAACCCTAACGCCTCCTCTAGGGCCGGACGGGCTTCATCAAACCGGCCAAAATATTGCAGGGCAATGCCATAGCTCAACCAAACTCGCCCCAACAGCATCCCATCATCCCCCGCCGCTGCCCGTTGAGCGGGGAACATTTCAATGACGATGCGATAGGCGGCAGCGGTTTGCTCGTTGACATCCTGAGTTGTTGGCGTTGCTTGAGGTTGGGGACGATCCAGAATTTGAATATTTTCAACACCCTCAATATTTTCAATGCCTTCAATGCCTTGAAGTTCCTCTCCTAACCCCAAACCGCCACCTTGCCCCGTTAATAGCAACGCCCCTAAGAGCGATGCCCCCCACCGTTCCCAGTTTTTCATGATTTTTTCTGCCAACTGCTCTTTTCGGTTATAGCCTTGATTGGGGCAATGGCAGCGATCTAATCTCGCCAGCAAGGGGCGATCGCCTCCCATCGTCGTGATAGAGTTTTCCCACGCTCACCCTCCCCCTTTGACCTGTGAACCTCCCCACCTGGATCACCGTTTCCCGCCTCGCCGCCGTTCCCTTCCTCCTCTATTGGCTCCAATCCCCCACCCCAGAGCGGCAATGGTGGGCTGTGGCCGCCTTTTTGCTGGCCGCGGGAACCGATTGGCTCGATGGCTACCTAGCCCGCCGCTTGAACCAAGTCACGGATTTAGGCAAATTCCTCGATCCCTTGGTGGATAAACTCCTTGTCCTTGCGCCGTTGTTGGGTTTGATTGCCCTGGGACGGGTTCCCGCTTGGGGGGTGTTTTTAATTTTGGGGCGGGAGTTAGCCGTGGCGGGTTGGCGGGTGAATCAAACCCAGATCAGCGGGGCGAATCTTTGGGGGAAGGCAAAAACGGTGGTACAAATGGGGGCGATCGCGCTCCTCATGGCCCCAGTTCCCCAATGGCAGGGGGTGGCAATGCTCATCTTTTGGCTAGCGGTGGCGTTAACGCTGATTTCTGGCGCGATCTACCTCTGGCCGCAATCTTCGCCTCCGCCGCTGGAATGAGAACATCGAGAATCGTTAAGCAGCAATTAATATTCGTCTACAAACTGGGGATGCACCCATAAAAACTCGCGACGTTTGTTTTGCACTTGCACTAGACCACCAAAGCCTGGATCTTTTTTCTTCAGCATGGCATGAAGTTCTCGCAGCATGGAGCCTTGGGCACGAATAGCTTCACCCTGTTCAAATTCAGGGGAATCCCGTTGGGTTTGCCAATCCATCGCTATATTACTGCTGTTGATGCCAAATTCAAGACTTTTTTGACCCAGATCTAGTTCTGCTTGAAAGCTTTTATAGGTCGCATCATCGAGCATCAACTGGGTCGCTGAGGTAACAACGGGTAAGATTAGACTCAATAGCCTAAAATAAGGAACGGCTTTGGTAAACCATTCGCGATTGAGTTCTAACTCATAGACCCCTTGTTTGCTACCCTCAGGATTGAGAGTCGGGAGCGGTTGGCGAGAATGTTCACACCAGAGGGTGAGTTGAAATTTCTCGCTGATCAATTTGGGGCGGTCAAAGAACCCAGGATCAACCGGCTTGAAACTAAACAAGCGAGGGCCTTCTTTGGCTTGGTCAGTGAGCATTTGCATCAGTACTGCAAATTTCTCATCGGCTTGACTTAAGATACGACGATCATTTTCATCTAGTTTTTGAAATCCTCGGTCTTGTTGAATACCTAAGGCACGTATATTCCTGTAAAGAGCGTCTAATTTAGCATTAGCATCTTCTAGTTTCTTAACAACGACTCCCTCCATAGAAGTTTGCCGTGGGGGAGGGGCGTTTTTCATCAATTCATCAATGTTTTGCCATTCACCACATCGTTCACAAGGGTATTCATCTTTATTCTTCTGTTTACTTTTAATCAAGTTTTGAGTCTCAAATAGCCAGCTTCCAGGAGCATTAATCCCGCAAGGGTCAATACAAGGTACCATGACCTTGCATTGCAGGCCTTCCCAAAAGTGTTCGACCAGCCATTTCACTTCTTTCGTTAGTTCATAGAGAAAATATTCGGGATAGGCGGCGCGTACTGTGATTCTGACCTCAGTACCGCTGTGTTCTAGTAGTGCTCGACCATTGTAGTTATCATCGAGCATTAAGCCCCGCTGCCAGTGGATGCTGTTGGCGTAGTTGGCGCGGCCTAGGGAGTATTTGTGGAGACGGACGATGAGTTGATAGAACAGCCCTTCAGCATTGGCACTCTGACCGCGATCGTCCACAATGCGGCAGATTTGTACTTGCTGTCTGTCTCCCTCTTCCGGTTGTTGACCCCAATCGGGCAATTGCTCTGGGCGGTTATCGGGCACCAGTTGAGCAATCAGGCTGGTGGTGCTTTCCTCCTTAGAGGCTGGATCAAAAACGACTTTGTAGGACAGATCAAAGCGCTCCATTAGCTTCAGAAATATCGGATGGAGGGCTTTAGGATAGCCCGCTTCTCCTGCAAAGGGGGGATGGCTCCACAACTGGCTGAGATCGTTGAATTCAACCAATCCCTGGCGACGGCGTATTTCTGGGTCATCAAATATAAAGCTGATGGCCTTGGCTAACCAGTCGGGTTTGAGGATGACAATATCGCGGAGGATGGGGTCGTAGTGGTAGTGGATGAGATAGCCCAGGGTATGAGAGACGCGCACAAACAGTTCGGCGGCAAAGCCCTCTAGACCATGATCTTCGCAGAGGGCGATCACATCTCTGTAGGTCATGTGGGTTTGGCCAGATGTTTCTAGCCTTTGCCGAATCTGTTGCCATTTGGCGGGCACTTTGCGGCCCATACCGGGTAAGGTGGCCGCAGTGTTGGCAATCGCCTCCCGCAATTCAGCAATACCGGAGCAGCACTGAGTTTCTCCATTGGGTTTGCTGTCGATATGGAAGAAGCCGAGGATTGTATCGCTGCCAAATAAGTCGATCAATTCTTGGCGATCAATATCGGGTTGACGCTGGCCGGGGCCGCCGTGGGTTGCGACCACCAGCACTTTGGCATCAGGTTCTCGATGTTTGATCAGTGTAATCCACTCTTTGACAAAGCCCTGCTGTGGCCCCTCCCGTGGCTTCCACACTACTAGATAAACCGCAGTGGAACTAAAAAAGAGCTGATGGGTAGGACGATAAACCCGCTGTCCGCCAAAATCCCAACCGTTGAGGGTAATTTCTGTTTCATGATCGGGAGTTCTGATCATTACAGGTTTGATTTCAATCCCGTGAGTTGTGGGGCGACTCTCTACCCATTCATCTTCCCGCAATGCTCCCAGTAAACAACTCTTACCAACCTCGCCCTCACCCACTAGAATCAGCTTGGCTTCATTCAGAGTGACCTCTCCTTCTAACCTTGCTCGGAGGTATTGCATGATAGCCTCAACACCTTGCTCATGGGCAGCAGCAAGATCCGGTTCAAGCGGATTACCACCGAGAGAAAGTTCAATGATCTGAGTAAACTTCGTAAAACTGAGAGGTACTGACGTTAATTTATTTCCATGAAATTTTGGGGTAAAATAACCCCAGGATAACTTTGTTCCTCCCAAATGAAGCTTTTCTAACTTTTTCAAGTTGCCAATTGAATCTGGAATTAGTGCAATATCATTGTCAATCGCATAAAATTCTTTTAAGTTGAGTAAGTGTGTAACTACTATCGGAAAATGAGCAAACTTATTCCCGGAAATTGATAACTTAGTTAAATTTTTCAGCTTTTTGATCCCCTCTGGGAGTTCCGTCAGTTGGTTATAGGAGAGGTCAAGCGATTGCAACTGGGTGAGAGCTGCGATCCCCTCTGGGAGTTCCGTCAGTGGGTTGTTGAAGAGGTTAAGGGTTTGCAACTGGGTGAGAGCTACGATCGCCTCTGGGAGTTCAGTCAATTTGTTGCCGATGAGGTTAAGGGTTTGCAACTGGGTGAGAGCTGCGATCCCCTCTGGGAGTTCCGTCAGTTTGTTGTTGAAGAGGTTAAGGGTTTGCAACTGGGTGAGAGCGGCGATCCCCTCTGGTAATTCCGTCAGTTGGTTTTCGGAGAGGCTAAGGTTTTGCAACTGGGTGAGAGCGGCGATCACCTCTGGGAGTTCCGTCAGTTTGTTGTTGAAGAGGTGAAGCGATTGCAACTGGGTGAGAGCGGCGATCACCTCTGGCAGTTCCGTCAGTTCGTTGTGGGAGAGGTGAAGCGATTGCAACTGGGTGAGAGCGGCGATCGCCTCTGGCAGTTCCGTCAATTTGTTGCCCATTAGGTAAAGGGTTTGCAACTGGGTGAGAGCGGCGATCGCCTCTGGGAGTTCAGTCAGTTTGTTGCCGGTTAGATCAAGGGTTTGCAACTGGGTGAGAGCGGCGATCCCTTCTGGGAATTCCGTCAATTGGTTGCCGGAGAGGTCAAGGGTTTGCAACTGGGTGAGAGCGGCGATCGCCTCTGGCAACTCTGTCAGCCCCAGGCGACTGAGATCAAGTTCTATCGCATTTTCTTGCCATGCGGCTTCGATGCGTCGTACTGCTTCCTGGTAAGCCTCATCCCGTGCCATAGTTCTTCCACTCCAGCCTCTTGCCATTCACCCCGTTATACCATCTTGTTTAGCGAGCCGCTGCGTTAACCCTAAGTTGAGAGAGTCCCGCTCAATCCTTGGGGAGCGAGATCAGTAGCGGAGATTGTTGCGATGGTACTTGGTGCAGGCAAAGACTCCCCAGAAGCCTCGTAAGCCATAACCAACGATTCAAGAGATTCAATACCTTGACTAACAGCCTCTTCATAGGTTTCGCCGTGGGTGCGCCACTGCTGCCCAGGAAAGTCTGGGAAACCCACCAGAAAACAATTATCCTCCTCTGACCACTGAATCATCATTTGATACTTAAGTCTGTTCATTATTGCGGTTTTCCTTTACTTCCTGAATAGCCCTTAAAATCTCTCTCTCTTGATAAGGTTTGGCATCCACACCATCCTTACCAGAAACCGTTATTTTGCCAGCATAAAGTGGATGTATCCAGTTTGTATGACTCCCTTTCCCCACAAGTTCCTGAAATCCCACCTTTCGTAACAACTGCTTTAGTTCTCGAATCTTTTTCGGCATTACCCTAACGTCCTTGCCATCACATCCCAATTCATCTCCTATTATCTATTCTTCAGACCACCGTGGCAAAATAACCCTCTTGGTGACAGAAAGGCCACCACAGCCCAGGCTTGCCGATCGCCTGCCCTAGACTGCTCACTGTGATGGGGGAGCGGGACGATCGCCCCCCATTCGTCGATATGATAGCATTGACGTTAGACTGGAGGCTAACGCAAAGCCGCCCTAGGGCGGGCTTGTACCCCCTTATTTTGGCCCTGATTGTTTAGTGAATAGCCCGAAACCCCATCGCCTTGACCCCAGCCACCTCTTTCCCTTTGACCTCGATGCCTTCCAAATAGCCGCCATCGAGGCCCTCGATACTGGGGAATCCGTTGTGGTGTGTGTGCCCACGGGATCGGGGAAAACCCTGGTGGGGGAATATGCGATCCATCGGGCCATGTCCCGCCAAAAACGGGTCTTTTATACCACCCCCCTCAAAGCCCTCTCGAACCAGAAATATCGCGATTTTTGTGAACAGTTCGGCCCCGATCAGGTGGGGATTTTAACCGGGGATCTCTCGATTAATC
>JAABSU010000100.1 GCA_011390265.1 Spirulina sp. | reverse complement strand
CCGAGGATCTAAACCCCCATAGCCATAAACCAACGCCGCCACCGAACCCGACAAACGGCTACAATCCACCACCAACACAATCGGCACATTCAGCAACCGACCAATATGGGCCGTACTCCCATAATCCCCCTGGCCCTGCCACACCACCCCATCAAACAGCCCCATCACCCCCTCAATGATCACCCCCTCCACCCCCTGACGATGACGAGCAAAGCAGGCTTGCACCGCTGCTTCTGACATCAGCAATGGATCAAGATTGCGGCAGGGACGGCCGGTGATGTGGCGGTGAAACATCGGGTCGATGTAGTCGGGGCCGACCTTGAAAGATTGCAGCCGTTGCCCCCTGCGGTGGTGGAGATAGCTGAGGAGGGCGAGGGTAATCGTCGTTTTGCCGGAATTGCTGCGATCGCCCGCAATGATTAAACTCATCTAACCTCAGGGTTCGAGAATATCCAACAGGGGGCCAGGGGTTTCCACCGGCCGCCGAATCACCCCAGAGGCATCCTCAGAGGCATCCTCCGATGCACCCGCCGCAAACAATTCCTGAATTGCCTGATCCAATGTCGGAGCCATCACAATCGTATTGTCATAGGCCACAATCACCCGTGCCAACGTCGGCAAACTGTTGCGCTCCGCCTCCAGATAAATCGGCTCCACATAAAACAGCGATTCCTCAATGGGAATGACCAACAAATTCCCCTGCACCACCCGCGATCCTTGGGTATCCCAAAGGGAGATCTGTTGAGAAATGAGCGGATCTTGATTAATCAGGGCCTCAATTTGGGAGACACCGAAAATCAGCCGTTGTTTGGGGAATTGATAAAGCAGGAGCTTGCCGTAGTTGTCCCCATCGGCCCGAGCCGCGAGCCAGGCAATTAAGTTAGGCCGTGCCACCGGAGAATAGGGATGGAGCAGGATAAATTCCGCCCTCGGCTCACCGGGCAATTGCATGATCAAGTGATAGGGATCAACGGGTTGGGGTTTATCAGCATAGATCTCCTGGGGCGTAGTCCATTGATCCTCGCGGTTATAAAACACCCGTGGCTCCTCCATGTGGTAGGTGAGCAACCGTTCCGATTGGGTGCTAAACAGATCCGTGGGGTAACGGAGATGGGCCCGCAGGGGAGCGGGCAATTGTTCTAAGGGTTTGAAGAGATGGGGAAAGACTTTATTCCAGGTTTGGATGATCGGATCCGTCGGGTCAGCAATGTAGAACGTCACATCCCCTTGATAGGCATCGACCACCACCTTCACAGAATTACGAATGTAGTTAAAGGCATGGGGGCCGGGGTCGGAATAGGGATAGCGATCGCTCGTCGTGTAGCCATCAATGATCCAGTAAAGGTAATTCGGTGTGCCCCCATTGGCGTTGCCCACATCCGCCACCACCAGATAGGGATCATCGTCATAGCGGAGAAAGGGGGCAATTTGGGGGAGGCGATCGCTAATCGTGCGGCGAAACAGAATCCGCGTCTCGGGGGTTAAATTTTGAGTGAACAAAATCGGCCAATCCCGCAGATAGAGCGTAAACAGCAACCGCCGCCACCAGGAATTAAGGGGAATCCCCCCGCGACCGGCATAGGTGGTAAACACGTTATCCGGCCCACTGGGGAAATCAAACTCCTCCACCTTCGTGGAAGTCATCACATGGGTATGGGTCAACTCGCCAAAATAAATTCGCGGCCGCCCCAAGGGGATACTGTCCGGGACAATATCGGGCGCTAACTGGAGGCGGCCCGCATCGGTTTCTGTACCAATATCCTGAACATCGTAGGCCGGTAGTCCCCCCTCCCCCACCCGATTAACCGGGGACATGGTAAACCCATAGCCATGGGTATAAACCAGATGCTCATTCACCCAGGTTTTGGTCACCCCCTCCACCTTGTCATAGTCCAATTCCCGAGGAGCCAGGAGCATCTGTTGGAGTTGGGTGGAGATATTGCCCGCTTCGTCATAGCGTTGGATTTGATAGCGGTCGATGTCCGCATCATTAAAGGTGTAGTAGAGGCGAATTTCTTGCAGTTGGCGGTTAGCTTGAAGGAGAGGGCGGGTGTCCCAAAGGCGAATGTTGTCGATGGTAGGGCCGTTGGCGGCGATTTGGGCAAGGGTGAGGTTATTTTTGGGGTCGAAGGTTTTCGCTTCGATGCGGTTGAGGCCGAAGGCGGCACGGGTGGCGGCAATGCTGCGGGTGATATAGGGGGTTTCTCGCTCTAGTTCGTTGGGTTGGACGTTGACCCGTTGGATGCCTTGGGAGAGTAAAAAGCCGAGGAGGGCAGGGGTGAAATAGACCCAGAACAGCATTTTGACCAAAGTCAGTAAGCTGCCTCGTTGGCGGGGGAAGGTGCGACTGCGGTAGAGCAGCCCACCGGATAGACCAAGGGCGATGCAGCCGAGGCCGATTTGCCAGGGAAGTTCCACCATTACATCGGTATAGCCCGCACCGTAGACAGCACCACGGTGGGAATAAACGAGGGTGAGGGTGTTGATGCTGTGTTGAAGGGCGATCGCCCCCATTAAAAATCCCCCCAATTCGTAGAGATGCCGCAGTTGGGGTGGCGAAAAACCGGGAAACTTGCCGTTGGAGAGGCTATTGCTAGAGCATAGGTAGGTGAGTAGGCAGGTGAGCAGCGTCAGGGAGAATAACCCCATCAGCCACAGGGACAACAACTCTAGTACCGGTAGGCGAAAGAGATAGAAACTGATATCGAGATCAAACAGGGGATCTCGGTTATAGAAGGGGGTGGCTTTGCCAAAGGCGAGGATTCGCGTCCAATGGTTCGCCGCTAAGTAGCCAAATAATGTCACCAAGACTGCCGCCAGAAGCCGCACCGTCCACCGGAATCGGATGATCACCCCTACCACAATCCCCACCACCAGCAGCCCCAGCGTCGGCGTTGATCCCTGCACCAGTTTCCAGAGGGCAACTCCGTTGAAGGGGGCCGGAATATCTGGGGTGAGGGGAGGAATTTCAAATCCTAACCAACCGTAATCGAAAGCGAGGCGGCCATACTGAACCGCTCCCCAAGCAAGCAGCGTTGCTAACCCCAGCACCAAGGGCAGGAGGTAGCGGAGGGAGAGCATGGTGGAGGAGGGGGATGGGGGTAGGGTGTGGCCGTGGTCGTCAACGGGGGGCGGGTGGGGGTATGGGTGGGGATCTGCGTGAGCGTGTCTATCGCTCCGGGCCAAATGGCCAAACCAAAACAGCCCCGAGAGGAGGCTCACCCCGACCCACAGCCACACCTGCGTCTGTACCCGCGTCCAAAACGTGGGCAGATAGTCCACCTCCGTAAACCAGAGGATTTGAGCCGTTAGGGCTGAAAGGCGATCGCCCACCAACAGGCCGAAGACCACTAGCCCCACGCTCATCCATCCCCAACGCCACTTTTTACCCACGGCCTAATCAAACCTGCTACTTTGAAGGAAACATTAAAAACTTCGCTGCTATTCTCAGCCTAGCTAATTCTCCCATGCATAGCCATTCTGACCCCATTCCTAGCATTTCCGTCACCGAATTTGCCCACCGTGTCGCCATGGGAGATGCTGGCCTGCAATTGATCGATGTACGGGAACCCGATGAAGTGGCGATCGCCTCCCTCCCTAACTTTAAAATTTACCCCCTGAGCCAATTCGCCCAATGGTCAGCCATCCTCCCCACCACCCTCCAACTCGACGCAGAAACCTACGTCCTCTGTCACCACGGGATGCGCTCGGCCCAAATGTGCCAATGGTTACGGAGTCAAGGCTTCACCAATGTTACAAATATCAAAGGGGGCATTGAAGCCTATGCCACTTCGGTGGACGGGGCGATCGCCCGCTATTGAAAACTTCCCTTGTTTTAACAAAATCCAGCATACAAAAGTATCTTAGCCATGCTCGGTCATGATTGCCTCAGTGAACGCCAACAACAGATTCTCTGGGCCACAGTTCATCGCTATGTTGCCACCGCCGAACCCGTGGGATCAAAGGTGTTAGCCGCCGAATATGATCTCCAAGTCAGTTCCGCCACGATTCGCAACACGATGGGCCGTCTCGAAAAAGTGGGCTTGCTCTATCAACCCCACACCTCTGCCGGCCGCATTCCCTCGGATTCCGGCTATCGCGTCTATGTGGATCAGCTGATCACCCCCGATGACGGCAAAGGGGAACAACTCCGCCAAGTTTATACGCAACAATTGGATTGGGGCCGCTATAACCTGGAGCAACTGCTCCAACGAGCCGCCCAAATTCTCGCCACCCTCAGCGGCTATATTGCCCTCATCACCCTGCCCCAAACCACCGGCCACCGCATTCAATCCCTCCATATTCTCCCCATCGCTCCGGAGCAGGGGCTGCTTGTGGTTGTCACCGATGCCTATGAAACCCAGTCCATGCGTCTAGATTTATCGACGTTAATTGCCAGTGATTCCACCGCTGATGAAGAATTTGACATGACTGGCGAGTTACAAATTCTTTCTAACTTCCTCAATCAAAAACTGCGGGGGCAATCTGTCACGGCGCTGCAACAGTTAGATTGGCAAGAAATCGGGGAAGAATTTCGAGCCTATACAGTTGTGATTCAAGCCATTTTAGGGGAGGTGGTGCAGCGGTATCAGGTTCCCGTTGTGATGCCGATTGTGATTCGTGGTATTGCTGAAGCGTTGCGTCAACCGGAGTTTTCTGAGGTGCAACAGGTACAAACACTGCTTTATCTCCTTGAAGAAGAACAAGAGCAACTCTTTCCCTTGATTTTTAAGCAACCGAAACAATCCGAGCAACGGGCTACGGTGCGCATTGGCGCGGAAAATTCCCTAGCTCCCTTGAGTAGTTGCACGCTGATTTCTGCCCAGTATCATAAGGGCAATTTGCCGGTGGGTAGTGTGGGTTTAATTGGGCCAACGCGGATGCTCTATGAAAATGCGATCGCCCTCGTTGAATCGACTGCTCAATACCTCTCAACTGCCCTCAATGCTCCCTAGTAGGGGCGAAAAATTTTTCGCCCCTACACCCTATTCTTCCCGTTTCTCCTAATTAAGACCACAAACCATAGCGAATAATGCAATAAATTGCCCGGAATCCATCTTTCCAGTTAATTTTTTTACCTTCCTGGTAGGTGCGACCATAATAGGAAATGCTCACTTCGTAAATGCGGCAATTCATCCGAGCCACCTTAGCGGTAATTTCTGGCTCAAAGCCAAAGCGATTTTCTCGAATTTTTACACCTTGAATGATTTCCCGGCGAAACGCTTTGTAACAGGTTTCCATATCAGAAAGGTTCAGATTGGTAAACATATTAGAAAGGGTTGTTAAAAACCGATTCCCCACGGTATGCCAGAAGTATAAAACTCGGTGGGAACCTCCCCCCAAAAACCGAGAACCAAACACCACATCAGCCCGGTTTTTCAGGATTGGCTCAATCACTAAGGGATATTCTTGGGGATCGTACTCTAAATCCGCATCTTGAACGATGACAATTTCCCCCGTTGCTGCTCCAAAACCGGTGCGGAGGGCTGCACCTTTGCCCCGGTTGCGGGGGTGGTAGATGATTTGGTCAACCTCAGCCTCGATTTGGTTGGCAAGAATGTCCCTTGTGCCATCGGTGGAGCCATCATCAACGATGATAATTTCGATGTTTTCAATGGGGGAGGCCTTAACAGCGGCCACGATTTGGTGAATCGTTTCCGATTCGTTGTAGCAGGGAATAATGACGGAGAGCTTCATGGACTCTTAGGAGTGGCGATCGCCATCAAGGATAACCCAACGGGGGGCGGTAATCGTTTTTCTAAGCGTTCAAAGAGGGGCACAAAGCGGTTAAAAAGCCCCACTTGCCCCCCTCCAGGGATGGTACGCTTTAACAATGAACCATTCACCCACCAGCCGGGAATGCCCACGATGTTGAAATAATGGAGATCGAGGGGGGTGAACTGGGCAGCGGTGAGGGTATGGGTGAGGTTCGTTTTGTTGTAGCGCCGATAATGGCCAACGCTACTGTCGAGAAGGTTATAGAGTCGCTGGCCCGCCGGAACCTTGAGGATTAAACGCCCTTCCGGTTTAAGTAATTCAGCCAGTTGGCGTAAAAACTGCTGATCTTGCTCAATATGCTCTAGAACATCGAGAAGAATGATCGTATCAAAGCGATCGCTCCATTGCTGTTGCGTAGCATCACCGATGTGAAAGGTAACGTGATTCGCATTAGCCAGACGGGACTGGGTTTGAGCAATATAATCCCCATCCAAATCAATCACGGTTAAATGACGGCAATGGCTGGCGAGATGAACGGTAAAATTACCAGTTCCGCAGCCAATTTCTAAAACCTCATCCCCTAAATGGGGAGCAATATGGGAAAAAACCCAGCGGTTAAAGTGATCAGCTTCTGCTAAATCATCGAGCCATTGGGTTTGGGCTAAGCTGAGAGAGCCTTGTTTACGCATTGTTGGCATCAATTTGGAATAAAGATTTAAAGGCAGGGAATCATTTAAATCCTTGGGTTGGGGGAAGAGTAGGATAGGATCAAACCGTTGACCTTTATTGTTTTAATTGTATCCTTGGTTGCTCTAGATTTGGTGCGGATTATTTTAGTAGAACCCGCTGGCCCCCTCAATGTGGGTTCAGTGGCCCGGGTGATGAAAAATATGGGGCTGTCGCGGTTGGTGTTGGTGAATCCGAGGTGCGATCGCCTTTCCCCCGAAGCCTATCAGATGGCGGTGCATGGGGCAGAAATTTTAGAGCGGGCTGAGGTGGTGGGGGATTTAACGACGGCGTTGCGGGGGTGCGATCGCGCCATTGCCACCGCCGGCCGGGATTGCAGTTTAGGCTTGCCCCTTGAATCTCCCCGGGTCGCGTTCCCTTGGCTATTGGCTAGTTCGGGAGAGACGGCGTTAATTTTCGGCCGGGAGGATCACGGCCTCACGAATGGGGAGTTAAACCAAGCACAACGGGCGGTGATGATTCCCGCTAACCCGGAGTATCCCTCCCTCAATTTGGCCCAAGCTGTTGGGATTTGTGCCTATGAGTTAAGCCAAGTGGGGGCCAGTCCAGCAATAACCCCAACATTGCCTACTGCTCCCCTCGATCACCTCGAAGCCTACTACCAAGACCTGGAAACCCTCCTCTTAACCCTGGGCTATCTCCACCCCCACACCGCCGCCGCCCGCATGGCTAAAATCCGCCACCTCCATAGTCGCGCCCTACTAACACCGGAGGAATTGGCTCTATTGCGGGGGATGATTCGTCAGACGCGCTGGGCAATTCAGCAGCAGCCATCTTCCTAAGAACCCAATAGGTTTGGGGTTGTCCGAGGGTATCAAACCAGGCGGTGATCGGTTCTGATTGTATTGCCGCCACCTGTTGCCGCAGTTGCGCCACCTGCTCCGGGCGGCGACTGATCACCACAGGGGCGGGATCTGCCGTTAATTTTTGGGCGAGTTCGGGGGTTGTGCCGGTAAAGGTTTGAAGGGGGCGATCGCCCAACGCCACATAAAGAGCCAGGCTAGGCAGGTTAAAGTCTTCAGCAAACAGGATCGTTGTCGCGGCATCTCCCTCTAGGGCAACGGCGGCAACCTGTTGTGATCCCCGCAACTGTGGCAAGATCAATGGCAAGATCATCCCCCAGAAGCACAACAATAGCACGATGCCCTGAACCATTCCCCAGTTAAACGCGGCTTGAAATCTTCCTTGCTCTAAGGCCCGATGGCTCACCATTGCCCCCGCTATCCACACCATCGCCGTTAGTGCCAACCCCCAAAAGGGGACGGGAATCCACCACCCAACGGCCACCAGCGCAACGCCAAATCCGACGGAAAGAAACAAACTTAAACCCCTAGCCCACCGCACCCAGGCCATTAACATGGGCATCCCACTAACTTGGGCGATCAAGATCGCCACAGCGGGATAGGCCCCCAAGGCGTAGCTGGGCAACTTGCTGGGCAATAGTTCGTAAATCAGCCAACCGGCGGCAATCCAAGCGGTGAGGGGGAGTTGCTCTGGCAATTTCCAGGCCCCCACCTGATAAATCAAGGCCGCCCACAACCACGGCAACCACGGCAAAAAGGCGAGAATAAACAGCAATAGATAATACCCTGGTAGCCCCCACTGGCCGAACACCACGCCACCGCTGACCCGGTGGGCAATATACCAATCCCACAGCCAGCGGGCAAAGTTGCCGCCGTCTTGGCTATGGGTGAGGGTGAGCCAAAGACCAAAGGGAATCAGGCTTAAGGGGACAAAAAACCAAGGGCGAAGGGCAGTGAGAGCGCATCGATCGCCCCTTCCCGCCCCCAACCACCACAGCCCCCAACTCCCCAAGACTAAAACTAAAATCGGTGGCCCCTTCGTCAGCACCCCCAACGCCACCGCTCCCCAGAGCCAGCAGGGCCAAACCCAATGGGGGGTGAGGATGGCGCGGATCATCGCCAACATTGCCACGGTTTCTAAGCTCACCAGCAGGCCATCGGTGAGGGCCACCTTGCCAAAGAGGGGGAAAAGGAGGGAGGTGAAGATTAACCCCATGGCCCGTTGGGCGATCGCCTCTCCCCAAATGGCCCGACCCCATCGCCACACCACAATCCCCGTCGCTAACACCGCCACACTACTGGGCAACCTCGCCCCAAATTCCCCCCAGCCAAAACTTGCCATTGCCCCCGCCATCAGCCAAAACTGAAGCGGCGGCTTGCGGTGTAGTTCTGACCACAGGAAATCGGGAATCCACCATTCCCCAGTGGTTTCCATGCGGAGGGCAAAACCAGCGTAGGCCGCTTCATCTTGATCCCAAAAAGGTATATCGCCATTGTGGAGCCAAAGCAAAACAACCGCTAACCCAATCAGGGTCAGCGGTTGAACATTTTCTCGCAACAATCGCAATTTCAAGATCGCCAGAAAATTCACGGGAAGATTTTAGAACAGGATCCTACTCTTCGTTATTGTTCGACTGCTCATTGGTTTCATTTTCAGAGCCGCCACTGGAATAGCGTCTACCCTTGGAGTAAGAGCGGGTAGATTTCTTGCGAAACTGACGGGCATAGGCAGCATTACGAGCAGCTTTGTCCTTTTTTAGGTTGCGGCGTTTAGCCATAATCATTCCTCCATAAACATCAAAAGAATGCGCTCGCAAAGGAAACCTAAGGATTAAATGGGTTTCCCGCAAGCGCAGTACAAAATCACCCAATGGGCTTAGAAGCGGTCATTGCGACGGCCGCCGCCACCACCACCGCCACCACCACTGAAGGAACTCCGAGGTTCACGGGGACGAGCCTCGTTCACCTTCAGTTCACGCCCCATCCATTCAGCCCCATTGAGTTCTTCAATGGCAGCGGCTTCTTCTTCAGGGGTTTCCATTTCCACAAACGCAAAGCCCCGCATCCGACCGGTTTCCCGATCAGTGGGAACATGAACGCGCTTGACCTTGCCGTAGTCAGCAAAAACTTCAGTCAAGTTTTCTTGGGTAATCGAATAGGCAAGGTTGCCAACGTAAATTGACATAAGATCGAATGTCTCCTCAATCAAGTAATTGTCCAAGAGCCAAGATTTCGGAGAATAGCCTGTCAATAGCTGAGGGAAAAAACCAATCAATACTGAAAAACAAATGCTTTTACCGATTCTCATACTCGTTTCTTGAGTATAACACTGGGGAGTGGGTGCTTAACAAAACTTAGTATTTTTTAAGGGTTTGCCTGGGGACGGGGGCGATCGCTCCCGCCTCCCAATTCACAGCCCCTCCCGAGAAATCCACCCCGATCTGTCCAGATCTGTTTTGTTAACGTTGTCTTAGCCCTCAGATAATTTCACCGCCGTAGGATCAACCTCGATTAATCAGCCGCCCCTGGGCGGTTCCGAGGAGAACACGTGAATCAACAATCCTACCCTGAACAACCCCCTTCCCATCGTCCCCAACGGCCAGGCGGGGACGAGCCGATATGTAATCATTCCACCAATCCCACCTTTGCCACGATTCTCAACAGCCGTCTGCAACGTCGTCAAGTGATGCGGGGTGGGGTCGCTGCCGCTATGGCTGTCCTCTTTAGCCGCTCCAATGTGGGCAACTTTTTCTCTGAACCTGCCCAAGCGGCCGGCCATGGTTCCCTCCTGGGTTTTAAAGCCGTTCCCGTTAACTCTACCGATAGCATCGTCGTTCCGGAAGGCTATACCGCCCGCGTTATCCTCCCCTATGGCGAACCGATCGCCGGTAATTACCCCGCCTATAGCCTCGAAAATACCGGAGCAGACCAGGGGATGCAGATGGGTTCACACCATGATGGGATGCACTTTTTCCCCATTGAGGGTAACGACCCCTATCAAGGTAGCTCCACCGAGGGCTTGCTGGTGCTGAATCATGAATATGTTGAACCCCGGTATATGCACAAAAGTGCCATCGGTCAGCCCCTCGATTCTGAGGGCGTGCCGCTGAAGGCAGATGGCAAACGGTCAGCGGATGAAGTGTTGAAAGAGCTGAACGGCCATGGGGTGAGTATTGTTCATGTTCGTAAGCAGCGTAATGGCAGTTGGGAGGTGGTGCGCGATCGCCTCAACCGCCGCATTACCGGCCTCACTCCCATGGACATCACCGGCCCGGTGCGCGGTAGCGATCACGTCAAAACCAAATACAGCCCCGACGGCACCAAAACGCGGGGAACCCTCAACAACTGCGCCCATGGTGTCACCCCCTGGAACACCTACATGGCCGCTGAGGAAAATTGGGCGGGCTACTTCCGCAATGGCAAACAAGTGGATCAAAAACCCGATCTGCCCCGCGAACAAGCTCGTTACGGTGTCGTCACTGGCGTTTCCCGCTATGGTTGGGAATTGGCTGATAGTGGAGCCGATGAATATCTCCGCTTTGACGCCACCCCCAAAGCGGCCCGCCCCACCCAGGACTACCGCAATGAACCGAATGCCTTCGGTTGGATGGTGGAAATTGATCCCTTTGATCCCACCAGCACCCCGAAAAAACGCACCGCCCTCGGTCGTTTTGCCCATGAAGGCGTAGTCTTCCAAGCCCCCATTGAGGGTCAGCCGGTGGTGTGCTATTCCGGCGATGATGCCCGGTTTGAATATATTTACAAATTTGTGTCCGCCCAGCCCTACCGCAAAGCGACGGCCAATGGGGATCTACTCGATCGCGGTACGCTCTATGTGGCCAAGTTCCACGCCGACGGCAAAGGGGAATGGGTCGCCTTGGTTTTTGGCCAAAATGGCTTAACCGCTGCCAATGGGTTCAAAGATCAAGCGGATGTGTTGGTGAATACGCGCCTCGCCGCCGATACGGTGGGCGCAACCAAGATGGATCGTCCCGAATGGGGGGCCATTGACCCGGCAACGAAAGCTGTGTATTTCACGCTCACGAATAATAGCAGTCGTACCGGTGAACAGGTGGACGAGGCCAATCCTCGCTCGGCCAACGATTGGGGCCACATCATCCGCTGGAATGAGGCAGGGAATAACCCGACGGCTACCAGGTTTGAGTGGGATATTTTTGTGTTGGCGGGGACGGAAGAGGATAGCCAGAAGTTATCGGGGAATGCCCTCGATACGGATAGTCTGTTCTGTTGCCCCGATGGCCTCTGGTTTGATGCCAGTAGCCGCCTCTGGATTCAAACGGATATCAGCGAAAGCGTCATGAACACCGGCAAATATGCCCAGTTTGGCAATAACCAAATGTTGGCCGCTGACCCCAAAACTGGGGAAATTCGCCGCTTTTTCACTGGCCCCATTGGCCAGGAAATCACGGGGGTTGTGACCACGCCGGATCAGCGCACGATGTTTATCAATGTGCAGCACCCTGGGGCGACGACAACGAAGGAAGATTTTGCCGCTGGTAAAAATGTCTCTCGCTGGCCGGATCAAAAAGCGACCGATTACCCGCGCTCTGCCACGGTGGTGATTACCAAAGATGATGGTGGGATCATCGGCACATAGGGCGATGTATTAGGGCGAATGGGGCGAAAATTTTCGCCCCTACCGATTCCCACCATTTTTCCTGTTGCTAGCTAAGATCATCCTCCTGGGAGGATGATTTTTTGCCTTTAAAACAGGAAATAGCGTTGAGCCATGGGCAGGACGGTGGCGGGTTCGCAGGTGAGGAGTTCCCCATCGGCGCGGACTTCATAGGTTTCAGGATCGACTTCGATGCGGGGTTGGTAGTCGTTGAGTTTCATGCTGGCTTTGGTGATCGTGCGGGTGTTTTTTACCGCAGCTACCCCTTTTTGCAGGCCGATTTGAGCGGGGAGGCCAGCGGCGATCGCCCCCTGGGATAAAAACGTTAAGCAGGTGGAGGCCATGGCCTGGCCAAAACTGCCAAACATGGGGCGCATATGGACGGGTTCGGGGGTGGGGATGCTGGCGTTGGCATCCCCCATTTGCGCCCAAGCAATCAGGCCCCCTTTGAGAATTAATTGGGGTTTCACGCCAAAAAAGGCCGGTTTCCAGAGACAGAGATCCGCCAATTTTCCCACCTCTACAGAGCCGACATGATCGCTAATGCCGTGGGTGATGGCGGGGTTGATCGTGTATTTGGCAATGTAACGCTTGGCGCGGTGGTTGTCGTGGCGATCGCTATCCTCCGATAAAGCACCAAACTGCGTTTTCATTTTATGGGCCGTCTGCCAGGTGCGGAGAATCACCTCCCCCACCCGGCCCATGGCTTGGGAGTCGGAAGAAATCATGCTAAACGCGCCCTTGTCGTGGAGAATATCCTCGGCGGCGATGGTTTCCCGACGAATCCGCGATTCCGCAAAGGCCACATCTTCGGGAATGCTGCGATCCAAATGGTGACAGACCATCAACATATCGAGATGCTCCTCTAGGGTGTTCACCGTATAGGGGCGGGTGGGGTTGGTGGAGGAGGGTAGGACGTTGGTTTCGCCGCACACCTTGATAATGTCCGGGGCGTGGCCACCGCCAGCCCCTTCGGTGTGGTAGGTGTGGATCGTGCGGCCCTTGAAGGCGGCGATCGTATCTTCCACAAAACCGGCTTCGTTGAGGGTGTCGGTGTGGATCGCCACTTGAATATCGTACTGCTCCGCCACAGTTAAGCAGGTATCAATGGCCGCCGGGGTTGTGCCCCAATCTTCATGCAATTTCAAGCCGATCGCCCCCGCTTCCACCTGTTCGATGAGGCCCTGGGGTTGGCTGCTGTTGCCCTTGCCTAAAAAGCCAAAATTGAGGGGGTAGGCTTCGATGGCTTGCAACATTCGCGCCATGTTCCAGGCTCCGGGGGTGCAGGTGGTGGCATTGGTTCCCGTGGCGGGGCCGGTGCCACCGCCGATCATGGTGGTAATGCCGGAGGCGATCGCCGTTTCAATTTGTTGGGGGCAAATAAAGTGAACATGGGCATCAATGCCGCCAGCGGTGAGGATGTGGCCTTCGGCGGCGATCGCCTCGGTGCTAGGGCCGATAATAATATCAATATTGTCTTGAATATAGGGGTTGCCCGCCTTCCCAATGGCGACGATCCGCCCGTCTTTAATCCCCACATCGGCCTTCACAATCCCCCACCAATCGAGGATCAACGCATTGGTAATCACCAGATCCACCGCTCCCCCCTCGCGGGAAATGGGGGATTGGCCCATACCATCACGGATCACCTTACCCCCCCCAAACTTCACCTCATCCCCATAGGTGGTATAGTCCCGCTCCACTTCAATGATCAGGTCGGTATCCGCGAGACGGAGGCGATCGCCCGTTGTCGGGCCAAAGGTTTCAGCGTAGGCGCGGCGATCCATGCGATAGCTCATGGGGGGGATTCTCCTCTGTGGCAAGGGGGGCAAGTTTAGCAAATTGTGCTAGGAGCCAATGTAGCAGAGAAGGCGATCCGCGTTAGCGTACCTATCCGCGTTAGCGTACCTATCCGCGTTAGCGTACCTATCCGCGTTAGCTT
>JAABSU010000099.1 GCA_011390265.1 Spirulina sp. | reverse complement strand
GGGCAAGAATCATAACCCATGCCCTGAGCCGCCAACATCAACGTTTGGGCCGCAATCCCGCAGGAGCGCATCCCCTCATCCCGTTGTACCTGCTCCTTCCCTTCGTAGTATTGGGCGATCGCCCCCATCATGAAATCCTGCACGCCTTGCGGGGCATTGCGCCAATAGCGTTGGGGGTTAGTCCAAGCCTTGAGGTCAGCACAAAGGATGATCAGCGCGGAAGCATCGGTCACTTGGGCCTGATCCCAGGAAACTTTGCGGATTTCCTGACGCAACGCCGGATCCTCCACGACCACAAACCGCCAATGCTGAATGTTGTAGGCGGTAGGGGAGAGCATCGCCAAGGAGAGGAGTTGATCCAACTCTGCCGGGGTTAAACGGTGGTTGGGGTCGAAGTTTTTCACCGCCCGACGGGCTGCGATGGCTGTCAGAGTATCCATAGGGTGTTTCAAAAATGGGGTAAACCTTTCAGATTCTAAGCAATCGCCTGGGTGAATAGCACCGCTTGGGTATTCTCAAGCTTGAAATCATTGAGAGTTTTGAGGGTTAAACCAGGGGAGGCGATCCGCCCAATCATCGTACTGGCCAATCTTCATGATGGATCTGCCGCTGCCCATAGGCGATCGACGGTGAGGGTCAATTCTGGAAATGTGGGGGAAATGATCAGATCTTGATGGCGAAAGGGTGTGATTTGATATTCCCCATCGATGAGTTCATGAACAAAGAGGGTGGGTATTTTGGGATTGCCTAAAAAGGTTCGCCCCCCCAATGCTGCATAATCGACAATCCAATATTCTTGAATGCCTAACTCTTCATAATCAGCCCGTTTTTTAAAATAATCATCCCGCCAATTCTGGCTCACCACTTCGACGACTAACCGCACTGCGGCCGCCCCCTCAATCACTGACTCCCTCGCCCAACGTTCTTCCTGTGCCAATCCCGACCGCTCCAGGACAAGAATATCCGGCTCATAACCGGAGCGACCATTGGCGGCCCGCACAATGGACTCTCTGGGAATCAACCACTGGCCCCGTTTCCCCATCTGGGCGATCGCCCAAATCAATTCCTCAATCAAAAACCCGGTCAGTTGCGAATGGTATCCCGTTGGTTTTGGCATTTCGATGAGCAAACCATCATGGAGTTCGTAGCGTTGCCCCTGCTCTGGATACATCGCCACAAAGGTATCAAAATCAATTGTTTGAATCCCAGTTTGAACCATGATCAACCCCATTGATTGAACTGGATTTTAGCACGCCTAGATGGGGGCTGGGATGCGCTTCCCCCCTAGGGATGGGGTAAACTAGGGAGAGTCTTGGGTTTAGGGCGATGGTTTGGGAATCGGGTACGCAGATTTTTGGGAATCGTTATGCGATCGTTAAGCCGATCAAAAAGGGGGGTTTTGGCATCACCTACTTGGTCAAAGACCCGAAGGGTCGGCAGTTTGTGCTGAAAACCCTCAAGGATGAGGTGATGACGGAGGCGGAGTATATTCCCTTTCGGGACAAGTTTCTGCGGGATTTTGACCGGGAAACGGCTAAAATCGCCATCTGTCGCCATCGGCATATTGTTGAGGTGGTGAATCATTTCACCCATGAGGGGCTGCCCTGTATGGTGATGGAATATATTCAGGGGCAGGATTTAGCGGATCGGGTGGCCCGTGGGGGGGCGTTGTCGGAGGCGGTGGCGTTGCGCTATATCCGGGAGGTGGGGGCAGCGTTGATGGTGATGCACGAGAAGGGGTTACTTCATCGGGATATTAATCCCCGGAACATTATGGTGCGGTTGCCGGCGGATGAGGCGGTGTTGATTGATTTTGGCATTGCGCGGGAGTTTATTCCCAATTTGACGCAAACCCACACGGTCGCTCTTACCCCCTGTTTTGCCCCCATTGAGCAGTATGACAAGCAGGAGCATCGGGGGGAATTTACCGATGTCTATGCTTTGGCGGCGACGCTGTACTATTTGCTGACAGGGGTTTTGCCACCGATTGCGACGATGCGGGTGAGAAGGGATCGGCTGGAAATTCCGAAGCATTGGTCGGTAGAACTGCAAAATGCGATTCAGCAGGGGATGGCGGTGGAACCCGATGACCGCCCCCAAACTGTAGCGGCTTGGTTAGCACTGTTGCCCAGAGAGAGGACTGATGCAGCTCAGAGTCAACTTAAACCACCTGGAAATCATTTATTATTTCCAAAAGAGAAGAGCAGCTCAGTGCAAAATTGGTCTAGTCTTGGCACAAGTCGTTTGCCATCATTTGCTTCTGAGACTCCTTCCCCGCTAATGCCCGGAACCTACATTAATCAGCGTTATGAGGTCAAAAAACTTTTTGCTCAAGGAGGTTTTAGTTGTGTCTATCTTGCAGAAGACCTGAACCATTTTAAAGAACTTTGTATTATTACCGAGTATGGTCCATTCCAACATTCTGACTCTGTAATGAGTAAGGTACGGGAACGCCTAACACAATCAATAGAAACAATTTATCAGATTAAACACCCACAGATTGCTGAAATCGATAATGTGTTTGAGGAGGGAGCAAGGCTGTTTTTTGTGCAGCAGCACATAGAAGGACAGACACTAGGAGACCTCCGGCGCAGCAGTAACCACCAATACACAGAAAGAGAAGTACGCCGATGGCTGGAACAGTTACTACCTGTGTTTGGGTATATACATAAGCAAGGAATTATCCACTCTGATATTAAACCTGACACGATTATTTTACGTGAAACTGATAAATTGCCCATATTGGAGCTGAATAACTTTGGAATGATTACTCAGTTGGGTATGTCCTTTACTCAGCCTGATTCAGCTGGTGGAATATCGTTGACTCTGGGCTATGCTCCCCGTGAGCAATTAACTGGTAAGACCTACCCCAGTAGCGATCTTTATAGTTTAGCATTAACAATGTTGGAGCTTTTGACAGGGCGGAATTCCAGTGACTTTTATGATCAAACAAATTTTACTTGCCGTTGGCGGGAATATGTAAAGACCAGCAACAGATTTGCAGCAGTTTTAAATCGTATGTTAAGTGATCAGGTCGACCAGCGCTATCCTTCTGCTGATGCAGTAAGCAAAGCACTTCTGAAAGTTTAGATGGGCTTATCTTCATTATCAGCAACCCGGTTTCTCCGCTTCAGTGGGGTTCAGAAACCGGGTTGCAGGCAGCGATGGGAGCGCACAGCAACAGGTGAAAAAAACCCGGTTTCCAAGGCTTAGGGTTTCGCCAAAGGAAAATGCCATGGCAGAGCCACAGCACGAGAGCTACAATTCTAAAATCAAGTCGTGAGAGCTAACTATGATTTCTCCTCAATTATCCTGAAGACCCTGGAGTTGCAGAGATCTATAGGGGCTTTGCCTTTTTCGGCCGTCCCCCCTTTTTGCCATTGGCACGAGCCGCCTGCTGCTTCGCCACAGAAGATTTTTGCCCCCCCTTACGGCCCAATTCAGCCATCCAAGCCTTTGTTCCAAAAATTCCCTGAACCAAACCCGGAATGCTAAAATCAGCATCCAGGCTATCCCAATGGACGCTCAAACCATCAGCCCCTAACCAAACATCCTCAAGCTGACGAGGGGAAGCATTCCCCAATCCTTGGGCTAAATGGGGAGGAAAGGCAAAAATAGCCCCATTTTTAAGCTGAATTTCAATTAACTGGCGTTCTGAATTATACCGGACTGCTTCAGCACAGGGGCCAGCCTCAACGAGGGCGATCGCCCTCGCTTCAGCCTCGGCAATTTCTGCATCTAAACCAGCATCATCGGTAAAATCAAAACTCCACTGTTGTTGCCACTGTTTGCTAGCCATGGATTTCGTACCACCTCCTTAAAAACTCTTCTTGATGTTCCGCAACCAGTCTGAGAGCAGCGATCGCCTCTTTGCGAGAAAATTGAGCCGGTTTGGTAATCAAACAAGGTCTTTGGAACTCATCACCAATCGCGATCTTCACGTTGGGTTGATCCCGTTGACGTTTGCGGCCTATGAAAATATGGACATGGGCTGGCTCATGATCATCGGAATAAATATAAACGGTAAGATTCCGGGTTGTATCGGTAAAAATTTTCGGCATTTAAAGTTAGTCATGATTTTAGTGTGCCTGTATTGTTTCTTTATAAGTCTTCGTCCTCTTCGGGGCATCATAATGAGCCTGAACGGTTGAGGCTAAAAGCTTCACAGTTAAAAGATCGATGACCTTGTTTTTGTTATAACCCATCGCTTGGGTTTTAGGGGACGAAAATTTGCAGCTTAAGGCTCAGAGTTTTGCTCCACACCAGGGGAAAAGAACCAATCATCAATGGCTTTGCGAATATCTTGGGCAAAAATCCCCAAAATGATCGCCACAATAACCCCCACAATCGTCACATAGAGCGTATCGCGGGCCACCCGAAAATTGGGATCAGGGGGTGGAGGTGGCGGTGGTGGTGGCGGCGGCGGTGGTGGCGGTGGTGGTTGAGGAATCGGCAACAATGCAAAAAATGCCTCAATGGTTGAGGGGCGCTCCTCATAAACCAACGCCATCCCCTCCCGAATCGCCCGATTTGTTTGATCACTCACCCCCGCAATGGGGGGCAACTTCCGACCCTTGCGCTCCAAAAGCGACCGCTCTTCTGCATGGGGAGGCACATCCCCCGATAACAGCGTGAACAGCGTCGCCGCCAGCGCATAGACATCACAATAGGGCTGCGCCTTCTCGCGGGAATCATAAAGCTCTAGAGGGCTATAGCCATCGGTATTGCTGGAATAAATCGATGTGAGCGTTTCGTTAAACCCCTTCGTCACCCCAAAATCAATCAGCACCGCCTCCGGTTTACCCGCCGCCAATACAATATTGGCCGGCTTCACATCCCGATGCACCAACCCCTCCCGATGCACCACCTTCAACGCCTCCCCCACCTGGCGGATATAAACCAACGCCTCCGCCTCCCCTAGGGTTTTTGGCTGCAAACTCGCTAAATCCTGCCCTGCCACATAGGCCATAACGATAAACGCCCGACCCTGCTCCAGAAACGAACCGAAACAGCGGACAATGTGGGGATGCTGACAACGCATCAACTTCACCGCCTCAGCAATCAGCTTGTTATTGAACTTTTCCCGCTCCGGGGGGGGGAGTTGCGCCCAAACTGCATCCCGCACCGTTTTGAGGACTACGCGATCGCCCCCCTTGCGCTCCGCCAGATAGCTAATCCCGACGCGCCCCTCATTGAGAGATCGCACTATCCGATATTCTCCCCCGTGCAACCAATCCCCCGCCTGCCAACCCATAACGATCTCTCAAGCTCAACGCCCTTGATTCTAATCGCCACTGGGTTTCAGAACCGTTAGGTTTTCGTTAAAAGCACCGCTTGGGTATCCTCAAGCTCAAAATCATCGAGATCCTCAAGGGTTAAATCGGGGGAGGCGATCGCCACCTGCCAATCGTCTCCCTGCAATTGCAGTAACTCCGTCAACTTAATCCGGTGAGATTTGCCCCCCATGTGAGCCACCATCGCCACCGTTTCCTCCGGTCGCTCTGGATTACTGCGCACACCGTAAAAAATCGTCGTGTTTTCCTCGCTAATTTTGTTAAAGCGATCCGTGCCCGATAGGTTATGGCGTAACCAGGGGTAGCGATGGCGGAACTGGCGGAGGCTCAAGTTATAGGCGGTTTGGGTTTGATTTACCAGGGTGGCATAGTGGCCCACATTGCAAATTTCATAGCAATCCTCCATGAACCAACGGGCAAACTGCTTGAGGCGATCGAGATCCATCTTGCTCAAGAACCGCAGCATTCCCGGCCGCCGTAAGCCCTTAATTTTGGGAATGACACAGGATTCATCTTTGCCTTCAATACAGATGCGAATTGCCGCCACCACTTCGGAAATGTTGTAATCATTATCCTCCATGATTAAATTCAGGGCTTGGCTAAATTCTCGCAGCTCGCCAATATCTTTAAATCCCAAAGATTTCAAGCGCGGAAAAGCCTTTTTGCGTTTAAACAATTCTGGCGTAACCTGCCAATCTAAAAAGCCCGCCTCTTCTGATACCACCTTCACACCATAGCGTTCATCGGTGTTGCGGAAAAACATCCAAGGGGCGTGGAGTGTGGCATTAATAAAATCCATCGGCAGGCCCGGACTAAACCCATAGACCCAGAGGGTAACAGCGGGGTTATCGTAGGCACGACGCAACACCTCCGGCAGCGTTTTCCCTAGATTCCAGTTAATATCTGCGTCGGTGCTGACTTGGTTGCCTCGGCGCACGGTGTCATGGTTGGCGCAACCCGTGATCCAGCGATCGCCCTCATACATCACCTCACAAACCCGCCGCCATTTCTTCTCCCACACTCCATTTAACGTGGGGGTATTGTGGGCAAAAATCAACGGCCCCCATTGGTAGGAATCGGGCTTCAATTCAATCAATTCTCGATAGGTGGAAATATCCTCCCAACCCTCTTGGGGCCAGGGGCGGCCATCTTCGTAAATCGTAAACAGCAACCGCTGACAGCCTTCAATATTCTGCACCAAATCACTCATCGCCACCAGGTAAGCATCATCATATTCGACGCGACCGGATAGGGGGTTAAAGAAGCGGAAATCTTGCCCCCCATCGACACGAATGCCATCGGCCCCCGTATTAATTTTGCGCCGCTGCATTTCCAAGAAAATTGCCCGCACCATCGGCAACTGATGATTGAGATCCTGACCATACATATTCGGCCCCTTGAGGAACTGGTGGGGCAATAACAGTTCTGATTGGTTATCCGCATGGCCATAGACCAAATCATAAATGACCTGAATCGGCCCCGTTGAAAAATTATGCAGCGTGCTAATCAGTTCAATCACCTCATCGGGGCGCAGACTGCTCAACAGGGCTGAATTGGTCGTGCTTGATCCCAAAATGGGCACATCATAGCCCCAATCCTGAGTATTGGGTTTGGTGAGTTCAATGCTGATGATGTCCTCGGATTCCCCAGCAAAAGAGAAAAACTCACTTTCGGGGCTGTATTCATCGCGATATTCAATGGTTGGCTCGGTGGGCAAAAATTGCACCGCATCGTAGCCGATATAACTTTCCTCAATGGGGGTGAGGGCTTGGCCTTGGGCCAGTTTGTCGGAGATGGTTTGGTAGATCTGGGTGAGTCCCTTAAACGTGCCTTCGCGGGAAGCCGTGCCGATGTGCAATTGGAGGATGTTGCGGGGGGCGCGGACGCGGGGGATACGGTGGGTATCCGTGGCGAGGCGGGTATCTTGATCTGGGAGGGCGGAGGCGCTGGTGCGGCGGATGTAGTCGAGATCGGTGCGATTTTTTTGGAGGGTATCCAGATCGTAGAGTTCCGCCGGGGCGAATACGCCGTAGGGGAGGGAGTGGGCGAGGGGGTCGCGGATTGCTTGGAGTTGTTCGTTTTGGTCGATGAAGCGAAGCCAGTAGAAGGAGCCGAGGCGATCGCCTGTGCCGGGGGTCATGCCCTCGATTACGCCCCAATGGAATTCGCCCTGTTGGACGAGGTTGAGGCGATCGCGCCGAAATTCCACCACCTGCTCCGGTACGCTCACATCAATGGGTTCGAGGGGCGTGAGCACTTCAAAGTAAATTTCCAGCTTCCGCATCACCTGGGCCATGAGTTGCGGTGTCCAAAAGCCAATTTCCACTAAGCCATCTTCGCGGTAATGGGCCCCAAGGCGGGTGGCAATTTTTAAGCCCTTTTCAAAAATCGTCAAGTCAGAATGCTCAACGGCTTGCACCCAGTCTAGGAGTTCTTGGGTGGGGCCTTCAACGCAATGAAGGGCCGGTTTTGTGGCAACAGTCACCATAATTTCAAGGATCTCAACAACGGTCTTAGTCACGGCTCGAAGCGCGTTGTTGAACCCTAGCGCAATCTTGATCCCGCCGTCATCTATCTCTGGGTAGTGGAGACGAGGGAATTTTCTGGGCAAGTGGGCAGAGGCAAGGCTCACCAAGGGGGGTGACTCATCACCCCCATGGCCTAACCTGTTAATCCGGCAATTGATACTGCTCCACAATCCGCCGCGCAAACTCGGGGACATGGGCCGCTAACTTCTCTGGATGGTTGCGCTTGACATAGAGATAATTGCGCGTGAAATGGGAATCAATGGAAAATCGCGCATATTCCAACCCCTTCGGGCCAATGCGCTCAATCACGACCCCCATTAACTTCGCCGCCCACATCGGCAACGTCACCCCCTTGTCATAGGCGGGGATACTCTGCTGCACAGCGGCACGGCGATCGCCCCCACTGCCCACCGGCTGCGTTTCCAATTGCCCCTGCACTAAATCCAGCATCTCCTGCCCCGTATCATTGCGCACCACAATCCACTGCCAGCCAAAGGGCGCACCCATATAGCCCACCACCAAATCCGCCAAACCATTGACATAATCAAAACAACTCATACAAGAAGGGGCAAACACATCCTTGAGTTCCTTCGTATTCAAACCAAAGAAGGGGACCGTTTCCGTCGAGCCATCCTCATGCTTGAAATGAACGCGGAAATCCTGCATAAATTCGTAGTGAACGACGGTATCGGGGGAGCGGCTGGTGGTGTCGAGGAATTTTTGCAGGCCGGCACGGCTGACATTATCGACACAGGGCGTGCCCAACACATAGAGTTTTTCCAAACCCAATTCCTTTTCCACCGCCCGCAACGCCTGGATCTGACAACCCACGCCAATCACCAGCAACCGCTTTAACCCCGACTGCTCCACCTGCTCCAAAACCGAAAGATTGGGGGAAAGGGTGGGCTTGTTGACCCGGGCGGCGAGGACTTCCTCCGGGGTGCGGGCAATCACCGGCATCGGTTGAAAGCGGTCTTCTTGGGTGTTTTGCACACAGACCACCCCTTCAACGAGGTTTTGCGTCAGCATTTCACAGGCGATCGCACTGACAATTCCCGTCCATTGCGCCCCAGCGATCGGCTCCGTCTTCCGGGCCGCAAACATCTGCTGATGGACACCAAAATACAATTCATCGGGATTATCGAGGTTGCGGGGGCGATCGTGGGCCAGGGCTTCGAGATCCGCCATTTGCTGATTCAGGAAAGCACAGGCCTCTTTTACATAGTGGATGTAGTAGGTATCACACAGGCCGCACTCACTACAGAGTTCCTTGGCCGGGCGACGGCTACCGGGTTTCATGGCTCTGGCTTTTTGATGGGTGGGGGCAGTCATGGCGGCAAAGATAGACGAAATCAATAAAGGTTTAATTTTCCCAGATTCCCGGCAGGGACGGGGAAGTTTGTGAACGATTGTAAGCATCCCCGCGCTAAAGCGACGGGGCTTTCGGTAGCCCTGAGACAGCCTGCTCCAGAGAGCAAAACAATCCCGAGCCTCTAGGCAGGCTTACCACTGCCCCAAGCTTAGAAATATTGATGGCACCATTCAAGTCAGCATCACCCTGCCAGCCACAATGCCCACAATTGAACCTCTTCCCAGACCGCAGCCCAATATGGTTGCAGCGGTGGCAGGTTTGACTGGTGTAGGCTGGCGGCACAGCAACCAACTCAATGCCTTCCTTAATCGCCTTGTAAGTCAGGAATTGACGGAGTTGATAGAACGCCCAACTGTTAGACCGTCTCCGTTCGGTCTTGCTTCTCGGTTGCTGGTTCGTGCGCTCTCTGATGCCCGTCAAATCCTCAATGGCAATGGCAGCGTTAAGCTGCTTGGCCTCTCGGATGATGGCGGCACTGATGGAATGGTTCAGCCATTGTTGAAAGCGCCTCTCCCTGCCCGACAGCCGTTGCAAGACCTGCCGGCATCGCCGCCGACTAGACCTTGTGCCCTTCGAGGCTTTCTTCTGAAGAGATGCTCTTACCCTGGAAAATCTGTCTCGAACCTGATTCAACTCCTTGCCATCCCAACCCTTACCCGTGCTGGTCTTGGCAATTTCGCGCCTGCCCAAATCAACCCCGAGCACCTTGTCGGATTTGATTGGCTCCGGCGCATCGTCCGTCAGTTGAATGTGGATGTAGTAGGAGCCGTCCCGATGCTCGCACAACTGGGCAGAGGTGGGCTTACGCCCTTTGAGTTTGCCCCGCTGGTAATTGCCAATCTCGAGTTTGATGTGCTCCCTACCCTCCAAAAGCGTCAGGCTAACCGTCCAGTCCTTTTCCCTGAAGGCAAAAATGCGAGCGTCATAATCAGCCGACGTTGGCCGAAAGGCTTTGACGGGCTTGTTCTTCAGCTTGGCAGTCTTGCGGTTAGCTCCGACTCTGGCACAAACCCTAACGGCCTGGTTAGCGCTCAGTCCAAATCGCGCCCGAATGTCGTGGTAAACCTGGCTTTGAATGGTGGTCTTGCTGGTGACAGAGGGCTTGATGGACTGATTGACAAAGTTGCAAGCGTCGGCGAACGCCTTGAGCAAAGCCTCAAGATTGAGGGCTTGTTGAGGCGTAGGTTGAAGCTTGCAACTGAGTGTTAGTGTTTGTTCCATGAGGTAATGGTATCACCTGTGAATAGCTGGAAGCTAAAGCTGCCGTTCGTTTTTCCTCCCTGGGCTAAAGCCGCAGGGCTTCCAAACGTATCGAGGCGTTATCGTGACAAACGCGGCTCCGGTTCGAGAAAGTTTGCCGCTCTGATTTAACTTTGCTAGCTTGAGAAGAGAATTTTTATCCCATCCCCCCTATGGCCAAAACCGAAGTTAAACGCTTGTTTCAAGCGGCTCAAGCGGATCCAAGTTTGCGCGATCGCCTCAACGAGGCCCCTGATCCCGAAGCCTTTGTGGAGATGGCCCAGACCCTCGGCTACGATTTTTCCGTCGAAGATTGGCAGGACATGACCCGGTTCGCTGTAGAAGAACTGGAAAGCTACGTTTCCGAAATTCCTGGCATTTAGCCGTTGCCTCCAGACAACCCACCCCTACCCCTCCCAGGAGGGGATTCTGGCAAAAACTCCGCAGGACGGGGTGGGTAAGCATTAATCCAATAACCCCAATTCAATGGAGCATGATTCGGTATGGGCTGGTTTAAAGGTCAATTTATTGATGTTATTGAATGGCTCGATAATACGAACGACACGATCGCCTATCGGTTTGAACGCCAAAATAACGAAATTAAACAGGGGGCAAAGCTGATTGTCCGTCCCGGTCAAAAGGCGGTGTTTGTCAATGAAGGTTCTGTGGCGGATGAATTCACTGAAGGAACCTTTGAACTTTATACCCGGAACTTGCCAATTTTGACCAGTTTAAAAAGCTGGAAATATGGGTTTGATTCTCCCTTTAAGGCCGAAGTTTATTTCTTCAATACCCGCATTTTTCCCAACTTAAAATGGGGAACCGCCAACCCGATCATGATCCGCGATAGTGAACTGGGGCCGGTACGGATTCGCGCCTTCGGTTCCTATAGTATTCGCGTCTCTGATCCCCGTTTACTCCTTCAAGAGGTGATCGGCACTGATGGCTTGTTTCAAGTCCATGAAATTAGTGATCATCTTCGGGATGTGATTGTCCCTTCCGTGACGACTTGGGTAGCACAATCGGGGATTGCCCTTTTGGATTTTGCGGCCCACTATCGGACGATGGGGGATCAAGCTAAGGAGGCGATTCAAAAAGACTTTGCCCCCTTGGGGGTGGAAATTGCCCAGTTGATGATTGAGAATATTTCCCTACCCCCTGAGGTGGAGGCGGCCCTCGATAAACGCTCCTCCATGGGGTTATTGGGCAATCTTCAGGACTATACCCAGTACCAAACGGCGGAGGCGATCGGCAATATGGGCAAACAGCCGGGGGGCGCAAACCCCGCTATGGGTATGGGGATGGGCATGGCCATGGGGCAACAGATGGCCAACGCCATGCAACCCCAAGCCGCTCCCCCGCCCCCGCCAGCGGCTCAGGCTCCCCCCCCGATGCCTACGACCCAATGGTATATGGCCAAAAATGGCCAACAGGTGGGCCCCGCTGACATCCAACAATTGATCCAGCAGGGTTTAACGCCGGAGACGATGGTGTGGTGTACGGGGATGGCCAGTTGGCAACCGGCGGCCCAAGTGAGTGCTTTTGCGGGCTTGTTCCCGCCGCCGCCGCCGCCGATGTAGGTAAGCTTATCCCTCACCCCCCAGCCCCTTCTCTCAAACAGGGCGAAGAGGAGCCAGATTCAAAGTCCCGCTCACATCTGGGAGAGGGATTTAGGGTGAGGGAAAGGATTTTTCGCCCCTACTCTAGGAAGGTCGATTTATCTTGTTTTGGGGTTTTGAGTTTGTCTTTTAAATCGGGCTTAATGTCCAAATGTTGCACTGCTTTGGGGGTGAGCGATCGCCCCTTCACTACTTTTCCTAAGCTGTCATCCTCCACCATCCCCAAGCGCAGCAGCAGCTTAGGCCCCGATTCCCCAAACCGAATCACCGTGCCATCTTTGATCAAGATGGGTTTACGGATCGGCACACCATCGACATAAACTCCATTTGTGCCTTGATTGCTCAGTTGCCAATGCCCATTTTCATAGGTCAAGATCGCATGACGACGAGACACCACTGCACTGTAAAGAACAATGTCATTCTGGCTCCCCCGTCCCAAATTAATCGTGCTTTGATCACTAAAGACCCAGCTTTGGACTGGGACAGATTGGCTTGGATGAAGTAAAGTTACGGCAATCACAAAAATTTCCCCGCTGCACGCAAGATGGAAAAACCGGGGAGTCGGTGCGCTCCTCTTGCCCTAGATTAACATTCTTCTTTTCCTTTCGCTCAAGGGCTGAGGCTCTCAATCACCTGCAATAATTGCTGAAAATGATCCTCATTGTGGGTTGCCATCATTGAAAAGCGGAGGCGACTGGTGGGGACGGTGGGGGGACGGATGGCAGGAACCCAGATGCCCCCTTGGCGGCATTGGGCGGCGAGGTGGAGGGCTTGGGCGGGACTCTGGAGTTCGATGCAAAGAATCGGGGAAGCGGAAGGGAGGAGCGGGAAAGATTGGCCTAGGATTTGTTTCACCCTGTCAACATTGCGCCACAGTTGGGCGCGGCGTTGGGGTTCGGTGGGGAGGAGGGCGATCGCCTCCCTGGCGGCGGCGGTATCAGCGGGGGAAAGGCCGGTGGTGTAGATCCAACTGGGGGCACGGTTGCGCAGAAAATCAATCAGTTCCCCGGAACCCGCCACATAACCCCCCAAACTCCCCAGGGCTTTACTCAATGTTCCCACCTGGATCAGGGGTTGGCCGCTACAGCCGCAATGCTCGACCACTCCCGCCCCCCTAGGGCCAAAGACCCCCGTACCGTGGGCTTCATCAATGAGTACCATCGCTTCATATTGGGCGGCGATCGCCAGCAATTCCGGCACAGCGGCCAGATCCCCATCCATACTAAAGACGCTATCGGTGGTGATCAGGCAACGGCGATGTTGGCCGCGATGTTCCTGCAATAATTGCGTTAATGCGCCGAGATCACCATGGGGAAACTCGTAAACCGTTGCGCCGCTGAGTTTCGCCCCCAATTTGAGGCTGGAATGGTTGTAGCGATCGCCCATCACCCCATCCCTTGGCCCCACCACAGCCGCAATCGCCCCTAAATTGGCCAGATAGCCGGAACTAAAGACGATCGCATCTTCCGTTTGCTTGAGGTGGGCGATCGCCTCCTCCAAATCCCGATGGAGTTCCCGATGGCCACTGGTGAGGCGGGAGCCGGTGCTGCCTGTGCCGTGGGCTGCCGTTGCCGCCATGGCTGCCGCCATCAGCCGCTCATCCCCCGCTAACCCCAGATAATCATTACTGGCAAAGTTAATCACCCGTTGCCCCCCTAGCTCCACCACCGGCCCCGCCTTCCCCCCCACCGGCTCAAGGGTGCGATGCCATTGGGCGCGGTGGATTGTCGTCAGGGCAGGGGTTAACCAAGCATAGGGGTCAGCCATGGGAATTTAGGGGCTAAAGAGGGTATCGGCACTATTGCCAATTTCCCGGAAAAACAGCAAGAAGCCCAAGATATCCCGAAAGGGGCGCGTA
>JAABSU010000098.1 GCA_011390265.1 Spirulina sp. | reverse complement strand
GCAATTAATTCCCCACCCCGTCCCTGAAAAATCATCGCCACTTTTTGAACAATGGCGTGGTAATCTTCTGGGGTAATTAAAGACTGGCAAACTCCCGGACAACGGCCAATATCGTAATTTAAACAGGGGCGATCTTTAAACAGCGGCCGACGGCGTTGGCGGAGGGGGAAAATCTCTTGAATCAACCTTAAGGTTTCCCGGAGCGATCGCACATCCACATAGGGGCCATAGTAGCGGTCGGCGGCTTGGGTGGCGCGGCGTTTGCGGGTCAGGAAAATGCGGGGATAGGCTTCAGACCAAGTAATGCAGACATAGGGGTATTTTTTATCATCTTTGAGGAGGACGTTAAAGTAAGGTTGATGGGTTTTAATCAGGTTGGCTTCGAGGGCTAAAGCCTCCGCTTCGCTATCGGTAACGATAAATTCAATTTCCGCCACTTGCCGCACCATCATCGCAATGCGATCGCTCAACCGCTGCCCATCCCGAAAATAAGAACGCACCCGCGATCGCAACTTTTTCGACTTACCAATATACAAAATGCCATCGGTGCGATCGCGCATTAAATACACCCCCGGCTCTGGAGGAATTTCCTTTAAGCGCTGGGCGAGGCGATCGGGATCGTGGAGGAGGGGGGCGATAGGTACGCTGGCTTGGATCGGCATCGGTGGGATCTCAACAGGGAAACCGGGGGACAATCCCCAAGAATTAGGGTATCGCAGATGGTTAGGCGATCGCGAATCGCCTCCCGTCATCGCCATTTTTGCCCATCCCCAGACTCAAAACTGCATAAAAATGGCAAACTCACCCTAGATCATAGGGATAGACCCTATCCAGGGTGATCGGAGATGATGCAAGCAGAGGAGTTGAACGGGTGATGAGCCATGATGATGAGTTACCTTGGTCGCCCCCAAGGCGGGAGCAACGCCTAGAGCAACAGTTTTCCAGCTTCTTGGCGTTTGAACCGACGACGAAAACCGGGCGCTATCTAAGAAGCTGCTGGAGGGTCGAAAAATCTTGGGCTGAGGATTACCGCACCCTCCAGTCCGCCCATCCCCAATGGGAACTACAAGACTGGTTAATCTACTTCATCGAGGGCCTCGGGGGCGATCGCCCCTCGGAATCCCAACTGGCCCTCCAGCATCTCTGGTGCTTCTACCAAGAAGATTGTTACTATCTCAGCCGCAAATGGTTTAACAGTGGCAAACTGCCGCGACAAATGTTTAGTTGGCAAGAAATTTTTGAGGTGGTTTGCGAACCCCTCACCGATTTAAACAAAGCCCGCAAAAGCCTCAAAACCTTTGACCCCCGAACCAGCTATCGCAAATATATCCACCAACTGCTCTATCACCGCAGCCGCGACAGGTTCCAGCAAAAACTGGGCCGGAGCAATTGGCAACATCTACCGGTGATTATTTCCCTAGAGGAAACCACTGTGCTCGATTCCAAAGACAAGGAGCGCCCCCCACGCGCCATGGCCTCAGCCCCAGATCTTGAAAAAGCCTATGAACGCGATGAAGCCGATCGCTACGAGAAAGCCCAACAAAGCCAAGTGCGGGAATTAATTGATCAAGAACTGGAAAAACGGCGGGATCTGGCCCCCATGGCCCCCACCACCCTCACCCTCTGGGAGATTATGCTGATGGGCTATGGCCTTAATATTGGTCAATCGGGGGCTGTGCAAGTGTTAACCTATAACCAACAGCCGATCCAACAAAGCCATTTATCCCGTAAATTGCAAACCCTGAAAATTGAGCTATTTCTCGCTTGTTTGGCGGCGTTCTCCGAGGAAATTCAGGCGAAACTGGGAGACTACTGCGGTGATTTCCCCCCGGAACAGGATGCTAATTTCAAAAAACTTGCCCAAAAACAGCATAAAAATTTAGACCCAATCCTAAAGGAATATTATCGGGACTGGATTTTAGAGTTTGTGCTCAAGAGTAGTCAAGATGCCGTTGATCAAGCAGCGGTGCATCTCTGGTTAATCACACAGTTACAAACCTGGTTTAAAGCACAACTGCAAATTATTTTGGAGTTGGAGGCTTTAACTCCAGCGATGATCAAGAAAATGGGGCAGGCTCTGGAACATTGGGAAGTAGAATTACGCACCTGAGTTCCGACTTTTCCCCTCGATATGGTTTGAAAAAATGTGATATTAAGGAGATCTATGTTATCGATGCAATCCCCCATGCCTGCCCAACCTGAGCCTTTGACTTTGGAGATTTCGCCCAGTGTGATCACCACGGCGGAAACTCTGATTAATTGCCAATCCACACCCTCGGCGGCTTGGCGGGCCTACTATCACCACATTGCGATCGCCACCCTGATAACTTGGTTACAGGCCCACCGCCCGGAACCGATTACGCCCTGGTTGCCCCCTGAGGAGCAACGAGCATTTTGGGAAGGGGTTGGCGGTGCGGCGTTGCAGTGGGGGGAGGTGCGGATTGCTCTATTTGCGACGGAAACGGAGGATCTGGAAACCTGGGAGATTCCCCAGGAATGGGTGGATTTACCGGCTTTTGTGGCGGATTATTATTTGGCGGTGGAGTTACATATTGAGGCGGATCCGGCGGATAGTTGGTTGGCGGTGGTGGGCTATGCCACCCATGGGATGGTGCGGGAGAGCCATCGCACCGAGGAGCATTGCTATGCTCTCCCCCGCCAGGCTTTGGTTGATGATTTATATTTACTCTTTTTGTCCCAACGCCTTTTTGGCCGCCGTTGGAGTCGGGTTTCGGCTGTGCCGCAGTTTTTGCCTCCGGTGCGGGAGTCGTTGCTGGCTACCTGTGTGGCGGCGGGGGAGCCGCGTCTGGCGTTGCCCTTTGAGCAGTGGGGGGGCTTGTTTTCGGTGGCAGCGTGGCGATCGCACCTCTACCGCGAACGGATGGCCCAAGGGGGTCGAGAGGGGCGGATTTTATCCCTGGGGCGCTGGTTAAGACAATGGGAGTCGGAAATTGAGCAGGCGATTAGCCAGGGTTGGCAGGGTTTAGAGGACATTGCCAACGATTTCCAAAGTTCGGAAATGTCCCTGGCCTATCGGTTTGGCGGGGATTACCGTCGCCAAACTGGGGCTTGGTTCCCCGATGCTGTGCCGGGGGTGGTGGAGGTGTTGCGCTCGGCGGCGGATAAGGAAACGCAACTTTCCGCGATCTATCTTTTGGGGCAGATTGGTCAGGGGGATGGGGAGGCGATCGCTGCCCTGGTGGCGTTTCAAGCCAGTACAAGGGATGTGGATTTACGACGGCAGGCGGCGGTGAGTTTGGGGAAAATTGATCCCAGCCATCCTGCGGCCGGGATTCGTCGGGGGAAGGTGTTGGATTTGGGTTTACAGGTGGGGGATGCGCCAGTGGTGTTGGTGTTGACGTTGTTGCCGGAGGGGGAGAAAACAAATATTCAAATCCGTTTAAATCCCATTGGCGATCGCGCTCTTTTGCCCCCGGATTTGGGTTTGATCATTGAAAATGGGGAGGGTGTTGTTTTTCAGGAGGTGCGATCGCGGGGTCGGGATCAGGCGTTGCAATTGGCGTTCCGGGCTGATGGGGGCGATCGATTTACGGTGGTTGTTCTGTTGGGCGATCGACAGGTTCGCGAAACTTTTGAATTGTAGGGGGTGAGGATGACAATTAAGCAGGTGGTGCTGCGGTTTGGGCGGGGCAGTGTGGCGGCGGGGTTTGACCTCCATTTACGGATCTACACTGCCGCCCAAACCCTGACGGAATTGGATGGGGCGTTGCCGCCGGATCCGGTGTTGTTGGCGGTTTATGAGCAGTTGCGGGAAAGTTATCGCCAACAATGCCATTTGGCCTATCGGGGTTTTCGCGGTTTGGAGGCCCTCGATGAGGTGACGCATATTTCAATCCGGGATACGGCGGTGGATCTGGCTGAGGGGCTGAATCATTGGCTGGATCATTCCCCAGATTTCCAACCGATCCGTGAGGAGTTGCTGCACCATCTCAACAGTACAGACCGGGTGCGGTTTGTGATCCATACTCAAGACCCTGTGTTGCAATGGTTGCCTTGGCATCTTTGTTATCTGTTCCAGCGCTACCGCTATGGGGGGATCAGTTTGAGTTTACCGAGGCGATCGCAGTCGATTCCGTTGGTGGCGGGGCGATCGCGGGTGAAGGTGTTGGCGGTGTTGGGGGATAGTACGGGGATTGATATTCAGGCGGATTTGTTGTTGTTGCAGGATAAGTTACCGCCGGATGCGGAAATTTTGCCCCCCCTAATTGCTACGCCGCGAAAGGTGTTGGGGCAAACGCTGTGGGAGCAGAATCCGGATATTCTCTTTTTTGCGGGCCATAGTTCGAGTACGGGGCCGCAGGGGGAATTTTTCCTCAATGAATTTGAGAGTGTGGCGATCGCTGATCTTAAGTTTGCTTTGGGGAAGGCGATCGAGCGGGGGTTAAAGTTGGCGATTTTCAATTCCTGTGATGGGTTGAAGTTGGCGCAGGATTTAGCGGATCTCAATCTTCCGGCAATTATCGTAATGCGGGAGCGGGTTCCCGATGCGGCGGCACAACATTTCCTCGATTATTTCCTGACGGCTTTTGCTCACCCCACGGAACCGAAACCGTTAACGTTGGCGGTACGGGAAGCTCAGGAACGGCTCCACCATTGGGAGCAGGATTATCCCTGTGCGAGTTGGTTGCCGGTGCTCTGTCAGCAATCGGAAGCCGCCGATCTCACCTGGCAAGATCTCCTCGTCAAGATTCCCGCCCCCACCCCAAAACCTCAAAACCATGTCCTCCCCCGCAAGCGACATCACTGGCTCAGTTTAGCCCTTGGCTCCATCGTCTTCTGCCTTACCCTGTTTGGGCTTTTCCCACAAATTTCCTATCAGTTTGCCCTCAAAGCTGCGGCCTGCATAGATGACGAAGATCTGGATTGCGTGCAAAAAAATGCCAGCTATGCTCTCCTATTTAATTTCTTCAACGCCTCAGCCCACAGCATTTTTTCCCAATACTATGATAAAGTCCAGGATCGTCCAAGATGGTGGTTTCATATCAATTTTGCAGTCGCCTTGGGTAATGCTTCTGCTTGCACACAAAAATTCACTTATTTAATGAATAATCAAGAAATACTTGAATCAGAATCCCTGATTTTCACCTGCGAAAGAATGAAAATTAAAACCGATATGGTTCAGTATGCCATCGATAAAAATTATGGCTGGCTATATCTCGAACAAGATAAGCTAACTGAAGCTCGCTATGCTCTCAGAAAATCGATGGAGCATCGACCTGACCAGGTTGTCCCTCACTGTTTGATGGCGCAGGTGAAAATGAAGGAAGATCCCCAAGGTTTAAAGTCAGAAATTATCAAACATTGGGAACCTTGTATCAAGTACGCTCGTCGAGACCGGATTGAAGAATTGAAATGGTTGAAAATGGGCGAAGATTATCTTAACCAAATACAGGAGTAAAATCATGAGTTCACAGCATTATCAAAAACTTAAAATGCTCGGATTGGTCAGCGGGTCACTGTTGCTTTCTCAGGGAATTTTTGGGGCAGACTTTGCGTTTAATCGTACCGCCGTCTTTGCCGAAACCCCCGATCCTAAACCGGCTCAGTGTGAAGGGGTAGATTGTCCCCGCAGCGAGTTAGACCCGAACACCCCCCATATCATTAGCCCCCGGCTTAGTGTTATTTTGAGTGATCGCCCCCTGCTGCGTTGGTATGCCGTCGAAGGCGAAACCCGCTATATTGTCAGGATCAAAAGGCCGAATCATTCTCCTTGGGAACAAGAAACCACCGAAACATTCGTTGTCTATGACGGGCCGCCATTAATCCGAGGTCAACAATATTTAGTAGAGGTGAGCACCTATGATGGTGAGCATGAGGATGAAACATCATTTATTTGGTTAACTGAGGAAACAGAGCAAGAAATTAATGCAGCGATCGCTGGGTTAAGTCCAAATCTCAGCCCCCTAGAAAAGGTGCTGGCGATTGTGGAAATTTATGAAAAGAAAATGTTGTTTAATGATGCCATTGATCTGCTTGAAGCCCACCTTGAAGAGTTTGGGGCCACAGCCGGAATTTATGACGAATTAGTGAGGCTATATGGTCAAATTGGCTTGAAAAATAAGGTAGAGTTTTATCAAGAGCAAAACAACAATTTAGAGTAAAGATTGTGAATCCCCCTCGTGGGGATTTTAGCTTTGGCACAATCCCACCCCTAAGCAAGATAAAATAAATCCAACGTTCTGGAGCAATCCCCATGGCCGCCACACAGAATAAGACCGGCAATTCTGTTGTCCTCCATGATATGAGTTGGGAGCAGTTTGAAGGGTTGTTGACACTGTTAGGCGATCGCCGCGCCAGTCGCCTCGCCTACGCTGACCATCGCTTAGAAATTATGACCCCGCTCCCGGAACATGAATATTTAAAACAAACCCTGAGCATTGCCATTGAAGACATCGCCGAAGCCCTCGGTTATGATTACGCTTGCTATGGTTCCAGCACTTGGCGACGACAGGATCAACAGGCGGGAGTTGAGCCGGATGATTGTTTTTATTTTCAAAATGAACCCCAGATCCGGGGACAGTTGCAATTCGACCTCAGCCGCGACCCGCCGCCGGATTTGGCGATCGAAATCGACCTCACCCATAAAGCCCTCAACCGCTTTGCCATCTATGGCCGGTTGGGAGTGGGGGAACTGTGGTGTTATCAGGGGCAAACATTGCAAATCTATCGCCTTCGGGATGGGATCTATGAACCGGTGGAGCAGAGCGGCATTTTTCCGACCCTGGCCATTGCTGCCCTTCCTGACCTGATCGAATCCTATCGCCTCCAAGGGCGGCGGGCCTTGCGCCAAGGCGTGCGGGCTTGGGTGGCGGCGCAACAAGAGACGGGACTGGCATAATGGGAGCAGGAAAACCCTGATCCCTGGGGAATTTAACCCTCCATGAGCGCTAACCCGATCACCCAATTCGTCACCCAATTTGTCCAGCGGTTCAATACCGCCCCGGCCCTGAAACCGGGGGCGCGTGTGCCAGAGATTTGGGTGCAGACGGCCGATGATGACCAAGCCCAAACCCATGCCCTCGTAGGCGATCGCTATCTCCTCGGGCGCAGTTCCAGCCAGAGCGATATCGTCGTCCGTAACCCTGTGGTGAGCCAAGTCCATCTCTCCCTGAGCCGCGACCCCGCCCAACCTCGCCAATTTGTGATCAAGGATGAAAAATCCACCAACGGCGTTTATATGGGTCGTCGTCGCCTCAAAACCCTGATGCTCCGCCATGGGGATGTGTTGACCTTGGGGCCGCCGGAACTGGCCGATGGGGTGCGGTTGCGCTACCATAACCCGCTGCCGAAATGGGTGCGAGGGTTGCGCTATGGCCTCGGTGCAGTCGGGGGGATCGTCGGCTTAGTCGTCGTGGCCATTGGCATTGAATGGATGAAGATCCCCATTTATCCCCTCCCTTCCGGGGTCGAGGGGCCGGTGATGGTCTATGCCCGCGATGGGGAAACGCCCCTCAGACAACTGCCGACGCGATCGCACCAAGAACTAAAACGGCTCCGAGACTTCTCCCCCTACCTGCCCCAAGCGGTGATCGCCTCCGAAGATAGCCGCTTTTACTGGCATTTGGGGGTTGATCCTTTGGGGATTTTGCGGGCGGTGGTGGTGAACTTCCAACGGCGGGGCATTGCCCAGGGGGCCAGTACCGTCACGCAACAACTGGCCCGCAGTCTTTACCCGGACTATGTGGGTCGCTCCAATACGGCGGGGCGGAAAATTCGGGAGGCGATCGTTGCATTGAAGTTGGAGACGTTCTATAGCAAAGATGAATTACTGCGTAACTACCTCAACCGCGTTTATTTAGGGGTGGGAAGCTATGGTTTTGAAGATGCGGCTCAGTTTTATTTTGATAAATCCGCCGCCGATGTAACCCTGGTGGAGGCTGCCACATTGGTGGCAATTCTACCGGCCCCCAATAGTTATAACCCTGTCCAGGACTACGATACAGCGGTACAGTTGCGCGATCGCATTATTGAGCGCATGGCCCAATTGGGGATGATTTCCCAGGATGAGGCGAATACAGCGCGGCGATCGCGCATTGAAATCAGCCCCACCGCTGAAGAAATCCTCAGCGGCACCATCGCCCCCTATTTCTACAGCCACATCTTCACCGAACTCCGCCAACGCCTGGGGGAGAGCCTGGCCCGAGAAGGCAATTTTATTGTTGAAACGGGCCTGGATTTAGACAAACAGGCCGCCGCAGAACAGGCTTTAACCACAGCAGTAGAGAACAGTGGCGGTCGTTTGGGGTTTGAGCAGGGGGCGATCGTTACCCTCGATCATCGTACCGGGGAAGTGGTGGCCTTGGTGGGGGGCGTAGATTACAGTCAAAGCCAGTTTAATCGCGCCACCTCTGCCCAACGGCAACCGGGTTCGACGTTTAAGCTTTTTGCCTACGCCGCCGCCCTCGCCCAAGGCATCCCCGCCAGCAAAGTTTACGATTGCAGCCCTGTTACCTGGCAGGGGCAACGGTATCGCGGTTGTGAGCGCAGTAGTGGGGCGATCAATATGGATCGGGGTATGGCTCAATCGGAAAACGCTGTGGCGATCCGTGTTGCCCAAGATGCGGGGATGGAGAACATGATTGCGATGGCCCGGAATTTGGGGGTGCGCTCCGAGTTGCGGACTTCACCGGGGTTGGTGTTGGGGGAGAGTGAAACCAATGTATTGGAAATGACGGGGGCCTATGGGGCGATCGCCAACGATGGGGAATGGCATCGCCCCCACGCCATTAAACGGGTTTTAGATAGTGGCGACTGCTTAGATCCCCAAGATTTTGAAACCTGCCGGGTGATCTACGATGCCAGCCAAGACCGCAGCGGCCAACACCAAGCGGTCAGTCCCGCCGTCGCTCAGGTTTTACAGCGAATGTTACGGGCGGTGGTGCAGGGGGGAACGGGGGGCCGGGCGGCCCTCGGTTTAGGAGAAGGGGGCAAAACCGGCACGACCGATCGCCTCGTCGATCTCTGGTTTATCGGTTCCGTCCCGGGGGCAAACCTCACCACCGGCATTTGGCTCGGCAACGACAACAACAGCCCCACGCGGGGGGGCAGTGGCGATGCGGCCCAACTCTGGCGGGACTATATGCGCCAAATCACCCGCTAGGGGCGCACAATTTTTCATTGAGGAGGAAAAAATGACTGTAACTATCGATCAGCTTCAGCAATTACTAGCAGAATTAATCGCGTCCCAAAAGGTTACGGAAACCCGTTTTCGGGAAGCAGAAACCCGTTTTCAAGAAACTGAGCGGTTGATGAATGAACGTAGCCAACAAACTGAGCGTCTGATCCAGCAGGTGAGCCGAGACGTGGGCAAGTTGGGTAATCGCTTCGGGGAGTTTGTGGAATGGCAAGTGCGACCGGCGGCGGTGCGCCTTTTTAAAGAGCGGGGTATTGATGTCCATGAACTCCACAATGGGGTTTCGGTTAAACGGGCGGATGGGGGCTTAGAGATTGATTTATTGGTGGTTAATGATACAGAGGTGGTGTTAATTGAGGTGAAAAGCAAGCTGACTCAAAGGGATGTGGATCAGCATCTGGAACGGTTGGCCAAGTTTAAACAGTTCATGCCCCGCTATCAGGACACCCAAGCCCTAGGGGCGGTGGCGGCGATGGTGGTTACTGATGAAGTGGCGGATTATGCCTATCGTCAGGGGTTGTTTGTCTTGGCGCAATCGGGGGAAAATGTGGTGATTCTCAATGATTCGGGGTTTCAGCCTCAGGTTTGGTGAGCATGGGGAGAGAAACCGGGTTGTTTTAAGCTGTTATTGAACGGCGAGCATTTCTCAAAAAAACCCGGTTTCCTGTAGGGGCGTTGGCGTAAGCCTGCCGGAGGCACAAAAATTTTTCGCCCCTACTCGATGACGTTGTTGTCCCACAACAATTTATCGAGCAGGAAATTATCGAGGTTTTCAAAACTGGAGGCATAGGTGATCGTTGGGGTTTCGTAGCCCTTGAGGGATACGGTGAATTCTGTAAACCGCTGTTGGGCGCGGCCTAAACCGGCAAGATAGTTATAGGTGGTTTCCCCGAGAGCGATGTCGTGCTTGATCTGTTTGGTGCAGGATTCCAAGCGGAAAGCGGCGTTCACCGTGTCACCGATCGCCGTGTAGTCGGGGCGATCGCCCGTCCCCGTGTTCCCCACCATCGCATAGCCCGTATTAATCCCCACCCCAATGCGCAGGGGGAAAGGCAGCGTGTAGTGATTGCCTAGATCGGCGGTCATTTTGTTGAGATCGCTCACCGCCTGGAAAATTTGGATCACCTCATCCTTGGCGATCGCCTGCTCCCCGTGGAACCAAATCGACATCACCGCATCGCCAATATATTTATCCACCCAACTGCCAGAATCGCGAATAATTTTGCCCGCTTGGCGAAACCAATCGCCAATCAGATTGGAGAGAATTTTTTCATCAATTTTGCGCGTCAACACCGTGAAGTTACGAATATCCACCACCAACACCGACATCAGGCGGCGGACATGGAGCACAGAGGTTTGGGTGTCTTTTTCCCCCACCATGGCCGGCTCCTCCTCCCCAGGGTTGAAAAAGTGGAGTTCGCTTTGGCCGAAGGTGACGCGATCGCTATGGGTGAGCACCATCGGCACATTCACCCGCCGCCCATTGATAAACGTACCGTTGCGACTGCCTAAATCAATCAGATAGAAAATGCCCGTTTCGGTATATTGCAACATCGCATGGTTACGGGAAATCCAGCGATCGGGAATCACAAAATGATTTTCTGCGCCACGGCCTACCGTCCAATGGTTGCGCCCGACCAAGGGGAGATATCGCTTTCCATTAGCAGTGCGCAACAGTAGATAGGGAATGACTCCCGAAGGCATACAGAAAATCTCGCTAGGCAACGTTGGGGGATTTAACTGTATTTTAGGGGGGGATTTGCAAAATGCCACGGCTTTATTTCCTCCGGTTGCCCTTTAAAGCACGAAGTACACCGAAGCCCAGAAAATACCATCTACCAGCAATGTGCTCAACACCGCGCCACTAAAGACCCAAGTTACCGGGCTATTGATTTTGAGGGGGATGCAGCCGATCAGTAATAACAGGGTGACGAGGGTTGCGGCACAACCCAGGCCCCAAGGGGTTTCCATTTGAGCCACTGCTTCCCGTAACAGGATCGAAATACTTTCAGGGGGGGCGTTGATCGCCTGCCGCCAGTAGGGGATTAAATCCGTGAGGTAAAAATACCCGTCGGTGATCGCCGTTCCCACCAGGGAACCGAGGTAAAAGCTATGGCCCACCTTGCCCACACCGGTATAAAGACCCCACAGAGCCAAGGGCAGGGCCAGGGCCTCAATGGGCAAATGGAGTAATGGCTCACTGCGCCACCAACCCCAATACAGCGAACCCGCCAGCCAACTCCAGCTAAACCCCTGTAATAAATCCCCCCACCACCGTTGGGGATAGCGATAACTGAGCCACGCCGCCGCCAACCAGAGCAGCAGCGTACAACCCAAGCTCACCAAGGGGAAATTCCGCACTAAGGGAGCCTGGAGAAACACGGGCACAGAAACCAAGAAGCAAGCCCAACCAAAGGCGGGCCAATGGCTACGGGTGGAAGGCGTGGGGGATTCCAGTTCAACGCCTAAAAAAAACCAAGTCAGTTCAAACAAGGGTTTGGCCTGTTCGTTGCAAATCTTTACCTTAATTAAGATAACATGTTTTTATCCGACATATTCAAAGGGGCAATGGTTTTTACCCCTTACCCCATCAGCTTTTACGGTATATCCCCCCTGGGGGTAGCCGTTCATAATTGCCAAACTGGAAAAACTGGTGCATCCCAATAGAATCGCCAATTGTGCAAACCCTCCCCCCCTAGGGGCGTTGGCGTAAGCCTGCCGGAGGCACAAAAATTTTTCGCCCCCACACCAACCACAGCCCTGATCGATTCCCCCATTCCCTCCCCCCCCAATAAAATTTGCTAAAATCGGCCAAATTCACCGCCTCAACCTCCATGCCCCAGCCCGTTCTTGATGTACGCCATCTGTGCATTCAGTTTCCCAGCAGCACGACAACGGCGATCGCCGTCGATGACATTAGCTTTACCCTGCCTCGGGGCCAAACCTTAGGGATTGTGGGGGAATCGGGATCGGGGAAATCGGTGACAGCTTTGGCAATTTTGGGGTTGATTCCTGCGCCGGGGCAGATTAGCCAGGGGGAAATTTGGTTTTGTGAAAGTGAGGGGCAGCCGGTGGATTTGCTGACGTTGCCGGAGGAGCAACGCCGTCTCTATCGGGGTAAAGCGGTGGCGATGATCTTTCAAGACCCGATGAGTTCCCTCAATCCGGTGTTTACCATTGGTTTTCAACTGACGGAAGCGATTCGTTTGCATCAACAGGTGGGGAAATCTGAGGCGCGACGACGGGCGATCGCCGCCCTTCAGGAAGTCCGGCTTTTACCCCAGGATGAAGCCCTCCAAGCCCAAGCCACAGAGATGGCAACCAATGATTGGGGACGGATGCAATGGGTGAATGAACAGAAGCGGGCCATTTTAGAGCGGTATCCCCATGAGTTATCGGGGGGACAGCAGCAGCGGGTGATGATTGCGATGGCGATCGCCTGTAATCCCACCCTTTTAATTGCCGACGAACCCACCACGGCCTTAGATGTCACCGTTCAAGCCAGTATTTTGAAACTGTTGGCGGATTTATGCCGCTCCCGCCAAATGTCTTTGGTGTTTATTACCCACGATTTAGGCGTGATTGCGGAGGTGGCGGATCAGGTGGCGGTGATGTATCGGGGGAAAATTGTCGAGTGCGATCGCGTCCAGACCCTTTTCCAACAACCCCAACACCCCTACACCCAAGGGTTGCTGGCCTGTCGCCCCCGCCTTGATGTTTCCCAAAGCTATCTGCCCACCGTGGCGGATTTCCTGGCGGGGAAGGTGGATCGCAGCACTGAGGTGATCAACGAACCCACACCCCCAACGGACCCCCCAAACCGCCAGCCCCTGCTCCGGGTGGAAAACCTCACCGTGGGCTTTCCCATTAAGGGCGTACTGGGTTGGGAGCGCCGCTATTTTATGGCCGTGAATGATATTTCCTTCGAGGTCTATAGCGGGGAAACCTTGGGGTTGGTGGGGGAATCCGGCTGTGGTAAATCGACCCTTGCCCTCACCCTCTTACGTCTTACGCCGGAACTAGCGGGTCATATTTATTTTGACGGTCAAAACATTACCCATGCCCAAGGTGCAGCCCTGAAAGCCCTACGCCGCCAAATGCAAATCGTCTTCCAAAATCCCTACAACTCCCTCAATCCCCGCATGACCGTGGGGAACGCGATTATGGAGCCGTTGCAGGTGCATGGTCAGGGGAAAACGAAGGCGGATTATCGCAACCGGGCCGCCTATCTGTTGGAGCGGGTGGGCCTCGATCCGGGGATGATGAATCGGTTTCCCCATGAGTTTTCCGGGGGTCAGCGGCAGCGGATCTGTATTGCCCGCGCCCTCGCCCTCAATCCCCGGTTTATTATCTGTGATGAATCGGTCTCGGCGTTGGATGTGTCGGTACAGGCTCAGGTGTTGAACCTGTTGAAGGAATTACAGCGGGAATTTGGCTTAACCTATATTTTCATTTCCCATGATTTAAGCGTGGTCAAGTTTATGAGCGATCGCATCATGGTGATGAACAAGGGCAAAATCGAAGAAATCGATCGCGCCGACCAAATCTACACCAACCCCCAAACCGACTACACCAAACAACTAATCGCCGCCATCCCGGCAGGCCTATAAAAAAACCCCCCTTTTTTAAGGGGGTTAAATTCTCAGAACCCCCCCTTTTTAAGGGGGGGCAGGGGGGGATCTCGCTTCGTTTTAATGCCACGATCCCCCCGGCTACGCCGACCCCCTTAATAAGGGGGTTAAATTTCAGAACCCCCCCTTGAAAAGGGGGGGCAGGGGGGGATCCTACA
>JAABSU010000097.1 GCA_011390265.1 Spirulina sp. | reverse complement strand
AGGCGATCGCCCTCAATACATTCCACCTCAAGGAAAAGGCAGCGCGGGAGGCGATCGCCCAAGTCCAGCAAGAAACCAGCCGCTTCTGCACCGATGTCGTCCGCTTCGGGGCGATCGACCTCCTGAACCACCTCCGCAAAACCCCCTAACCCCCATGGCCCTCCCCCTCGCCACGCAACAGGATATTATTCAACGGGTTCGACAAGCACGCTCCCAACGAGCCAAATTTTTAGCGGCGATGGGTGAGCGCCAAGTCCAAGGCTGGGCGATCGCCCGACAAGCAGCCCAACAATTAAAAACTGAATTTGGTGCTCACCGAGTCGTCTTGTTTGGATCATGGCTTAATGTGGAGCAAATGCACTGGTATTCTGATTTGGATTTAGCCGTGTGGGGTTTACCCAGGGCATCCCTCTACCGAGCGGGAGCCAAGATTGAGCGGGGTCACGATTTTATGATCGATCTCATTGAAGCGGAGTGGGCGAAACCCCATATTCAAAGGGCGATCGCCTTAGGAATTGCACTATGAAGCAACTCTGTGAGCGATTGGCCCATGAACTGATGGAAATGGAACACATGATTCAACAATCTCAACCCTTTTTAGATCAGCTAGCGCAACCCCAGAACCCCAGTTATACAGCGGCTTTTGTGGGAGCATTGGCACTGAATCTTCACAGTTTTTATACGGGTGCAGAACGAATCTTTGAGGCGATCGCCCAACAGATGGATCAATATCAACCCACAGGTTCCCAATGGCATCGGCAACTCCTCGATCAAATGGTAGTCAAGATTCCCGAGATCCGGCCCGCAGTCATTTCAGACGCAACCCACTTGCTTTTAGACGAATTACGTCGCTTTCGCCATGTTGTCCGCAGTGTTTATGCTTATCAACTTGATCCGGATCGTGTCTGCGAATTGGCAAAGCAAGTATTTGCCGATTTTCCTCGCTTTGCTCAAGAAATTAATGCTTTTTGCCAAACCTTAACCCCCTAACCCCCAATCATCATGGCCATCAGACTTGGACGGAATCACTGTGGAAACCTGGCGAGAGCCGAAAGCTACGAATGGCTGATCACCAACGGCCGGGGCAGCTATGGCGCGGGCACAGTCGCCGGACTGCTCACCCGCCGTTACCACGGCCTCCTCGTTGCCGCCCTCACCCCTCCCCTGGGGCGCACGCTCCTGGTGAGCAAAATCGACACCGACCTCCACTATCGCGGCCAGGGCTTCCCCCTCTATACCAATCGCTGGTCTGACCAAACCCTCGACCCCGAAGGCTACCTCAACCTCGAAGGCTTCCACCTCGAAGGCACTACCCCCGTCTGGCATTATGCCGTTGCCGACCTCCTCCTCGAACAACGGATTTGGATGGAGCCGGGGCAGAACACCACCTATATTCGCTACACATTGCGGCGCGGCAGTGGGGCCGTTGAACTGAGCCTCAAACCCTTCGTCAACTATCGAGATTTTCACAGCGACACCCATCACGACGATTGGCAGATGGAGATCAACGCCATTGACTATGGGATTGAAATCAATCCCTTTGCCCGAGCCGTCCCCTACAAAATCCTCGCCTACGGCCCCACTCCCCCCCAATGGTCGATTCATCCCCATTGGCATCGGGAATTTGATCTCGCTTTAGAACGGTATCGGGGTTTAACGGATCATGAAGATCACCTCAATCCGGCACTGATCCAAAGCAGCCTTAGCCCGGGGCAGTCGATGACAATTTTGATCAGCACCGAGGCCGCTCCCGATCCCGATGGCGCTGCGGCCTTGGAACGTCGCCACAATTATGAGCAGGGGGTGCTGGCTCCTTGGCGGACTTTGCCTTTGCCCCGCGACCCGGATATTGAGCAATTGGTTTTAGCGGCGGATCAATTTATTGTCGCCCGGCCGCTACCGGATGAACCGGAGGGCAAAACCGTGATTGCCGGTTATCCCTGGTTTGGGGATTGGGGTCGAGATACGATGATCAGCCTGCCGGGGTTGACGTTGAGTACAGAGCGGCCGGCGATCGCCCGCCTTCTACTCCGCACCTTTGCCCAATATCTCGATCAGGGGATGCTGCCGAACCTCTTCCCGGACGGCACGAATCACCCGGAATATAACACCGTGGATGCGATTCTCTGGTATTTCGAGGCGGTGCGGGCCTATTTCCTTGCCACCCATGATCAAGCCCTGATCGCGGAACTCTTTCCGGCCTTAGCGGCGGTGATTGATTGGCACATTAACGGCACACGCTACAACATCCACCTGGATCGTAAGGATGGCTTGCTCTATGCGGGGGAATTAGGAGTACAGTTGACCTGGATGGATGCCAAGGTGGATGATTGGGTGGTTACGCCCCGGATTGGTAAGCCGGTGGAGATTAATGCTCTCTGGTATAACGCCCTGGTGACGATGCAGATTTTAGCCCAGGCCCTCGGGAAACCCTCGGAGGAATACCAAAATTTGGCGCAAAATGTGGTGATTGGCTTTAGTCGGTTTTGGAACTACGACACGGGCTATTGTTTCGATGTCCTCGATGGCCCCGAAGGCCATGATCCGGCCCTACGCCCCAATCAAATTTTCGCCGTTTCCCTCCCCGCTGCTGTGATCGAGGTGGGTGGGCTGCCTCTGTTATTGCCTCGGGAACAGCGAAGTATTGTTGATGCGGTGGGGCGATCGCTCCTCACCTCCCACGGGTTACGCTCCCTCAGTCCCGATCATCCCCAATATCAGGGGGTGTATGGGGGCGATCGCCACCAACGGGATGGAGCCTATCACCAAGGCACGGTTTGGGGCTGGCTGATGGGTCATTTTATCCAAGCCCATTTAGCGGTGTATGGCGATCGCGCCCAAGCCAAAACCCTCCTCACCCCGATGATCGATCAACTCCGCAGCGGTTGCCTGGGAACCCTCGGAGAAATCAGCGATGGCGATGCCCCTTTCGCTCCCCGTGGAGCCTTTGCCCAAGCCTGGACAGTGGCCGAAGTCCTCCGCATCTGGCGACACCTCAACAATCCCCCCCAATAGGACAGGCCTCTACGAACGTTCAAGAGCCGAAATTGCATCTTGAACTGTCACCATCAGTGTCATCGGCTCACAGGGGGAAACTGAAAACCCAGATTTTTCATAAAATTGCTTGGCTGTATCTGAAATTGCGTGGACGAGAATGGCTCGAATGCCAGCAATCTCAGCCGCATTTAAAATCCGCAAAATGGCATCCCGCAATAATGCTCGTCCCAATCCCTGGCCTTGCCACGCCTGATCCACTGCCAAGCGGCCAATCACGATTACAGGGATGGGGTTAGGCATATTGCGACGAACGCGACCTGTTGCCATAGCACAATCTACGGCTCCGGTCGCTAAACAGTAGTAGCCAACAACCTGTTGGTCAATACAAACTACATAGGTTCGCGAAGCTCCGGATGCTTCATTTTTGAGAGCACGCTGTTTGAGCCAAGTATCAAGCTCAACATTCCCAGAGTTAAATTGCTCAAGTTGATGGGTTGTTTGTAGTTTTTCCGGGGGACGGAGTTGAGACAGATCGGGCATCAATCCCACGGTGCAAGATGGTTGAGCAAACGGCGTAACGGTTCATTGGGCTGAGGCGGTGCATCCAGCAAAGCCAGAAATTGCTCAAACTTCGCCGGATCTAGCCTCAAAAGGTTCTGGTTCAATAGGACATCGGTTGCCTGCTGATAGGAAGATTCCAGCATGAACTCCGAGCGGCTCTTACCTTGAATCTTTGCGGCTTGATCGATTAAGTCTCGCTGATTTTGCTTGGCACGGATATTGATTGTTACATCACGAGTCTCGCGGGAACCCATCATCTTCCATCCTGCTTTATGGGACTGATTTGAGGGTACACATTTTGTACTAACAATGTCAATACATTCTACAGAATCCCCCATGGGGTCAGCAGAGGCGGCCAAGAAATGCTTACAATTTGGGGGAAGCCCCTCCCTATTGCACCATGGCCACCTATCCCGGTCTTTCCAGCGAAGCCTTTCGCCATCCCCTTGATGCCCAAGCCGAGCAAGCCCTGCGGGCCATCCCCGGCTTTGAGCAATTTACCCGCAGCTTTGTGGAATACCTCTACGAGCGGCCCCAACAGGTTTACCTGATGGGCAACTGCGTTGCCGCTGGCCCCCGGCAATACGCCACGATCTACGGCATCTTTCGGGATTGCGTCCGGGATCTTAGCCTTAATGTTGAACCGAGCCTATTTGTCAGCCAAAATCCCCAGGTGAATAGCTACTCCCTTGGCTCCGACCATCCCTCCATGGTGATCCACACCGGGGCACTCGACCTCCTCAGTGAGGCAGAAATCCGTACCGTCATCGCCCATGAACTGGGCCACATTAAATGTGGCCATACTGTCCTCAAGCAAATGGCGATCTGGGCCATGGGCGCGACGGAAATGCTCGGAGAATTGACCCTGGGGATTGGGCGGATGCTCAATCAAGGGCTGGTTTACGGGTTTTATGAATGGGTACGCAAAGCCGAGCTATCCGCCGATCGCGCCGCTTTACTCGTAGTGGATGACCTGAATTTAGTTGCCCAAACGATGATGCGAGTGGCGGGGGGGAGCCAGAAATATGCCCACGAATGCAATTTGGCAGAGTTTACCCGCCAAGCGGAACGTTACCAAGCCCTGGACAGTGATGAACTCAACCAGATTTACAAATTCCTGATTTATAACGGCGGCAGCGGTGCTCTCGTCACCCATCCCTTCCCCGTCGAGCGGTTGCACTTTTTACAGCATTGGTCGCAATCCGAGCAATATCGGCAACTGCGCCAGGGCCACTACACCCCCAACCCCGCCGAGGGGGCCGTCAACACGGCGGCCACTGCTGCCGGTGAAGTGGATGGGCTACAGCGGCAGATCGAGCAACTGCAAGCGGAAATCGATCGCATCCGGGGCCGAGCCGGCCGCTGAACGGTAAATTTTGGCAGCGGGGGGAAAATCTCACGCCATTGGTCAGGATCATGGTTAAAATATGCTTAAACTTGGATGGTTTTGGGCAGATTGATCTGCTTGATCAGCCACATCCTTACCCTCCCCGCCATGCTTATTTATCAATTTCTCCTGGAGACAGTCCGTAATTTTCCCCCAGAAGTTGCTCTTGACGAATTTAATGGCTTGTTTTTGGTCTATCAATCCCATCCAGGCAATCAGGCGGCATTTAAGGAACTGGAAAAAATCTTAAATGCTAAACATTGTGATGAGTTTTTAAATACCCTGAAACGCTCCTGTTATATTTTAATCAACAACTGGGAAACGAAGCGGCAAACGCAATGTATTGCGCCTTTGGTGGAGGGTTTTGCCCAGTATGATTTTGACCGTCAGGTGGCTTCGCGGCCCCGCAAGCATCTTCAGAAATGGCTCAAGCGGTTTGTGGACAGTCAGGACTATACTGATCTGAAGTTGTTTACCGCTGAACATCGCAAAAATTCTCAGCTTTTGGGCGGGGCTGCCAAACATTGGAGCGAGCGTTATACGTCTTATCTCTTGGTTCCTCAGTATGTGAATATGGATAATTCCCCCGAACAGCGGGAAGCGGCTCGAAAGCGATCGCAGGAACTCAAGGATCGTTTTAAGTTTGAATTGGCCATGTACACGGCGCGATCGCAAACTGCTGTTCATGATCCAGGCCGGCCCATCCAGAACCCTACGGGGTTAGGGGAAGAGGTGTTGCGTCTGATTAAAACGATCATGGTGCGCCAAGGACAGTATAAGTATTCCTATTTTGCCAATATTTTTACAAAGCAAGTGAAGGGCTTAGATTATGCAGATTTTAAAGATGCGTTGTGTAATTATTTAGCCTTTTCCTCGGAAGGCAAAGAGGTCAAAAACCCCACCTATCAGCGCATTCTCGGTCGGATTAAGTCCCTTTATCCGAAGTATGATCAAGATGCCCTGAGCGATTCACTCCTTTTGCGAACCTGTAATCGGGTGATTAGTTTCCTGACCACAGAAAAGGAAGAAGAGCCTTCAGATTTCTTTATTTTCCTCGTATCCCAAGGCAATACGATCACGTTGGTAATTTTACTCCTGAAGCTGATTTTAATTTGCCCCAATGCCCGTACCCATTTAGAGCATCAAGTGGCGAAGTTAATCCGCCATTACATCGCCTATCCTGAAACAGATTGTGATTGGGTTGTGCAGTTTTTTGAGGTGTTTAATATTGCCTTTGCGATCCATGGGGATAGTAATGTTCAGTATGATTTAATTCGGGTGAAACGGGAAACGGCGGAGGCGGAGGCTGAATGGGAGCATCCTTTAGGGGAAGCGGACGACTATCGTATTTTTGCCCAAGCGAAGGGGGAACTGCCCTCAACGTTTACGGTGATGGAGAACCATCCGGCGGAACCCTCGGAGTCTTGGGCCCAAAACTCTTGATCTTGTGCCAAGGTAACAGAGCTTCATATGCGAGAAATCCGTCGGATCGTACACTGGGGGTGGTGAATACCTCGATAACCAGCTCTGGAACCTAAGATTATGGCGGAATCGCTCCCCCCTCAGTCTGTCCCTAACCAACCGATTATTCTAGGGGCGATCGATATTGGCACGAACTCGATTCATTTGGTTGTGGTTAAGATTGAGCCGCAATTCCCCAGCTTTTCGATTATTGCTAAGGAAAAGGATACGGTGCGCCTGGGCGATCGCGATCTCAAAACCGGCAACCTCACGCCGGAGGCGATCGCCCGCGCCCTCGCTACCCTGCGCCGTTGCCAAGATCTAGCCCTGAGTTTTGGGGCCAGGCATTTGCTAGCGGTGGCCACCAGTGCTACCCGTGAGGCTCCCAATGGCCAGGAATTTATCCAACAGGTGGAGCGGGAATTGGGGCTACAGATTGACCTCATTTCTGGCCCGGAGGAGGCGCGGCGCATTTATTTGGGGGTGCTGTCGGGGTGGGAATTTAATGAGCAGCCCCAGGTGATTATTGATATTGGCGGCGGCTCGACGGAGTTGATTTTGTGCGATCGCCACGATACCCGCTATCTGAGCAGCACTAAGGTGGGGGCGGTGCGCCTCACTCAAGAATTTGTTCACAGTGATCCCGTCAGTCCGGCGGACTTGACCTATCTGCGGGCCTATGTGCGGGGGATGTTGGAGCGGGCGATCGAGCAGATTCGCAACCAAATCGAACCGGGGGAAACGCCGCACCTCATTGGCACATCGGGGACGATTGAAACCCTGGCGCTGCTTCAGGCTCGCATCGTCAGCGAAGAACCCCCCAACCCCCTCAACGGCTACACCGTCAGCCGAGCGCAGTTAAGCCAACTCACGGAGCAGTTGGCTCAGTTGCCCTATGGCGATCGCGCTGTGTTTCCGGGGATGTCGGAGCGGCGGGCGGAAATTATTGTCGCGGGGGCGGTGATTTTGCTTGAAGCGATGGAGATGTTGGGGATGGAGGAGATTAGTATTTGTGAGCGGGCGTTACGGGAGGGGATTATTGTGGATTGGATGCTCACCCATCGCCTGATTGCGGATAAGCTCCATTATCAAAGTGAGGTGCGCGATCGCAGTGTTTACAGTATTGCCCAAAAATATCAAGTTCACATGGACTACAGCGAGCGGGTCGCTAAGTTTGCGGTGGATCTTTTTGATCAACTTCAGGGTAAGCTCCATTTTTGGAATGAAGCGGAGCGGGATCTGCTCTGGGCGGCGGGGATGCTTCACAATAGCGGCCTGTATATTTCCCATGCGGCCCACCATAAACATTCCTATTATTTAATCCGCCATGCGGAGCTTTTGGGTTATACGGAGTTAGAGGTGGAATTGATTGCTAATATTGCCCGTTATCACCGCAAAAGTAAGCCGAAGAAAAAACATCCCAATTACCACGCCCTCAGTAAGCCCAATCGTCAACGGGTGGATCAGTTGAGTGCGATTTTGCGGTTAGCGGTGGCGCTGGATCGTCGGCAAATTGGGGCAATTTCCCAGGTCAACACCGCCTACAACCCCCACCACCAAGTTTTACAACTTCACCTCACCCCCACCGATCCCGCCGATCCCTGTGAGTTGGAATGTTGGAGTTTGAACTATAAAAAGGATGTATTTGAGGAGGAGTTTAATTTGCGGGTTGAAGGGTTAATTGGTTAGGTTATTTGGGTGCATCTCAGTTAGGCAACCTTACGCGGGAGGGGTCTACAATCCATTGATGGTGTCCCCAAATCTGAAAAATAAGCTTGATGAACTTTTGGCTGTGGGTTAGCAGCCGCACGATCAGCGAGAGGCTACTGCCACAGATCAGGGTACTTAGGCGGTTAAACAAACCGCCAACAACCCCTCCAATTCCCCCTGACTCAACGGGGTGACGATGAACACCTCTTGCACCGTCTTGCCGGAGCGGGCGATCGCCTTAAATCCCCCCCGAATCGGCACAGAAATTCGTATCGTCAGCTTTGGGGTATGGCCCCTAACACGGCCAATCACCCCAGGGGTCACGGTTTGAATGCCCTCATGGGTGATCAACCGCTCTAACACCGGGATCAGGCCTGGGAGATGGGTGGAATGGTTCCAAACGAGACGACCGGGGTCGGGTTTGGCCATTAGGCCGCCTCCAGGGGGGCCATGGTTAGCCCTTCCCGGCTCAATTGTTGGTGATAGAGTTCAGCGGGTTCTTGGGGGCCGACCCAAACGATCGCCTGGCCCTCAAAATGGATTTGTTCCGTCAACTGCCAAGCGCGATCGCCGGTCATGCCGGGGAGATATTTTAATAAACAGTTCGCCACATGTTCAAAGGTATTAAAATCATCGTTAAGGACGATGACCTTAAAGTTGGGATAGGGCTTGCGAACCGTTTCCTGGGCCCGCACCGGGGCTTGAAGGGGACTAGAAGCTGTAGCCCCAAGGGCAACAGAAGCGACCATAATCATATTGAATTTAGATTGCAGCAACAGGGAACAAAGACTAACCAGCATTCTTGCGCCATCGGTCTAACCCGAAACTATCCCCCCACAGGGGAGCAATGGGGAATCACAGGCGATCGCGCTCTACGCTTCCCCATTTTAGTGCGGATGGGGGCGGGCTGTCTGGATTCTCGGAGGCTAAACCATGATTGCATCCTTTGACCATCACGCCATGAGTCCCCAGGCTTATTTAGACTGGGAAGCTCACCAGGAGATCCGCCATGAATACCTTGATGGCTACGCCTATGCCATGAGTGGCGGGACGCTAACCCACAATGCGATCGCCATTAATCTGATTGCTACCCTGCGGGGGCAGTTGCGCGGTGGCCCCTGTCGGGTGTTTGGGTCGGATGCGAAGGTGAGGATTAGTGAGCAGGGGCCATTTTTTTACCCCGATGTAGTGGTGAGTTGTGATGGAGGCGATCGCCAAGCGGTGCAATTTCTCCAAGCTCCCTGTCTCGTCGTTGAGGTGCTTTCCCCCACCACCGAAGCCTACGATCGCGGTGCGAAGTTCCAGCAATACCGCCGCTTACCCAGTTTGCGGGAATATCTATTGATCAGTTCCCAACAGATCAGCGTTGATCTGTTTCGGTTGAATGCGGCTCAAACTTGGGAACTTCACCCCTACGGGATCGGGGATGACATCCACCTCACCAGCCTTGACTTCACCCTCCCCATCGATGTGCTCTACGAAGAAGTGGAATTCCCCACGGCATCATCGATAAAACTCTCAGTTGATTAAATTCTGTGGATTTGCGGACTATCAGGGAGAGTAAGTGTAAACATGGGAAAGAACTACCCGCCGTCCTGGCATGATTCAGATGCTGCTCCGTATTAGCTCTAGTCCCTTGAAACAACTGCCCCTCAGGGTTGTGTTAGTTGTGCCCTTTATAGTGCAATTGTTCGCTGCCGTGGGCATCATTGGGTATTTGTCCTATCGCAATGGTCAGCAGGCGGTGGAAAACCTCGCCAGCCAATTGATGGGGGAATTGGGCGATCGCATTGCTCAGGAAGTTTCCACAACCATGGAAATTCCCCATCAAATCAATCGCACCAATGCTGAATCAATCCGGCTGGGCCTCTTGGATTATCGCCAAACCGTTGATCTAGAACGACAATTTTGGCATCAGGTACAAATTTTTGATTCCGTCACCGCCAGTTATTTTGGGACTCCCCAGGGGGGCATTGTCCTGGCGGGCCGCAGCGAGCGCGGTCTTCCTTTTTTGCGCGTCACCGCCAACTTTGCCAAAGGGGATTACTACCGCTACAGCACCGATGAACGGGGCGATCGCCTCGAACTCCTCGAAACCACCACCTACGATGCCACCCAACGCCCTTGGTACATCGCCGCCCAAACCGATCGCCGCCCCACCTGGAGTGATATTTACCTGTTTGTCTCCAGCCAAACCCCCGGCATTACCGCCAGTCAACCGGTCTACGATGAACAGGGGGAACTCTTAGGCATCCTAGGGGTGGATTTAGCCCTCAATCACATCAATCAATTTTTAAATGAACTCACCATTGGCCAACAGCGGGAAGTCTTGATCATGGAGCGATCGGGCAAAATGATTGCCTCCTCCACTACAGAATCCCCCTTTTTAACCGATTCCGATCAACAGCGTTTGGCCATGGCCAGCGAAATCCCCGTCATCCGGGGGGCGGCTCGCCACTTGATCCGTGAGTTTGGCAGCCTACGCAACATTGACCGCCCGGAGCAGTTGCAATTTGCCATTGCGGAGGAAAGATTTTTTTTAAAAGTCCAACCCCTGCGGGATGACTACGGATTGGATTGGTTGGTGGCGATCATTGTGCCGGAGGAGGAATTTACCGCCCAAATTCATCGGAACACGCAAGTAACTATTCTGCTCTGTGTCATTGCCCTTGGTGTTGCCACGGGGGTCGGCATCCTGACGGCCCATTGGGTCACGGCTCCCATTCTTCGCCTCAGCCAATCCGCCAAACAATTGGCCCAAGGGAACTGGACCCAAGCCCCCCCCATTGAACGGGGGGATGAATTGGGGGAATTGGCGATCGCCTTCCAAACCATGGCCAAACAGTTGCAATCCTCCTTTGCCGTTTTGGAGCGCAGCAACCGCGCCTTAGAAGAACGAGTTGCCGAACGCACCGCCACCCTTGCCGTCCGTGAAGCAGAGTTGCGGGGACTGTTTGAAGCGATGACGGAATTGGTGATGGTGTTTGATCGAGAGGGAGAATATAAACAAATTCTGTCCAATAATGTCGATCTGTTGGTACGAGATAAAACAGAAGTGTTAGGGCGGAGAATCCATGACATTCTCCCCCGTGAGCAAGCGGATCAGTTTTTAGCCTACATTCAAACCGTGCTCAAAACTGGAAAGCCCATTAGCTTTGAATATCAACTGGAAATTCAAAACCGACCTAAGCCGGTGTGGTGTTTAGGCAATATTTCTCGTATTTCTGAAAATACGGTGGTTTGGGTTGCTCGGGATATTAGTGATTATAAAAGTTCGGAAGCATCCCTCCGCCAAAGTGAGATGCAAAATCGCGCCATTTTGACCGCCATTCCCGATATGATGTTTCGGGTTAATCGCCAAGGGGTTTATTTAGGCTTTATCAAAAGTTATGGGGTTGTGAACTTGTTACCGGATGAGTTTGATCCCATTGGTCAGCACATCACCAACTTTTTGCCCGCCGATGTCGCCCAGCGCCATCTGGCCCACATCACAAAGGCGTTAGCCAGTGGCCAGGTACAAATCTATGAGCAGCAGGTGTTTTTAACCGGTCAGTTGCAAGAAGAAGAGGTGCGCGTCGTTCCCTACGGGGAGGATGAGGTGTTGTTTATGATTCGCAACATTACTGAGCAGAAAGCCGCTCTCCGGGAAAGGGAAAAGGCCCAGGCCGCCCTCCGGGAAAGCGAGGCTAAAAATCGCGCCATTTTAACGGCTATTCCTGACTTGATGATTCGTTTAAACCGTGAAGGGGTGTATTTAGACTATCTCGCCTCTCCAGATTTCCCCGCTCGTTTGGCTACCGATGAAAATCGCATTGGCCGTAATATTGCAGAGGTATTGCCGTCGGAAAGCACAGCGATTTTAATGAGGGCGATCGCCCAAGTTTTATCCACAGGGACAATGCAAATTGATGAAGTGGAATTTTTCAGTGATGGGCAATTTTATCAGCAGGAAATTCGCACGGTGGTCAGTGGTCAAGATGAAGTGTTGATGATTATTCGCGATATTACCGAGCGCAAACGGACGGAAGCCAGGTTACAAATTGAACGGCAACGAGCGGAGCAATTATTATTGAACGTCTTGCCCAAGGCCATTGCCGAGCAGTTAAAGCACAGGCCCAGATCCTTAGCGGAACAGTTTGAGGATGCAACGATTTTGTTTGCAGATATTGTTGGATTTACGCCCCTTTCCGCCGAAATGGGGGCGATTGAATTAGTAGAGTTTCTCAATGAGATTTTTTCCACGTTTGATCAGTTAACGGAACGGTTTCGTTTAGAGAAAATTAAAACCATTGGGGATGCCTATATGGTGGTGGGGGGCTTACCCAGTCCCTATCCGGAACATACAGCGGCGATCGCCGCCATGGCTCTAGAAATGCAGGGGGCCATTGATCAATTAGTGCGCTCCAGTGGCAAACCCCTCCAGATTCGCATTGGTATCCATAGCGGCTCCGTGGTGGCGGGGGTGATTGGCATTAAGAAGTTTATCTATGACCTCTGGGGGGATGCGGTGAATGTTGCCTCTCGCATGGAGGCGTTGGGGGAACCGGGGAAAATTCAAGTGACGGAAACGGTCTATCAACGATTGCGCGATCGCTTTACGTTCATCGACCGGGGAACCCTCACAGTGAAAGGCAAGGGAGAAATGCGCACCTATTGGCTCACCGGGGATCAGGGTCAACCTTGGCAACCCCCGCCCCTCCCCCCTGAATCGATTCAATAATCTCACCCTGGGGGCGAAAAATTTTTCGCTCCTACCGCCGTTTAACAGTATTGTTGTTTGTCCGAAAGATTTTGGTCTGCCCCCAAGCAAACAGATACAATGAGCCTATTTGCGATGAATACCCTGGCAATTTTAGGTTGTGGCTACGTCGGGACAGCCCTTGCTCAATCCTTGCACGCTTCTGGCTACTCGATTACCACCACCACCACCCGCGCCGAACGCCTTCCCGAATTAGCAAGGGTGAGCGATCGCCCCCTCCAGGTTCAGGGCAATGATCCCACTGGTTTAAGCCTGCTCCTCACCGGACAAACCACCCTCCTCGTCAGCGTTGCCGCCCAAGGCAAGGACTACCGCAACAGCTATCTCGCCACCGCCCAAACCCTCGCCCAAGTCATCCCTGCATTTCCCCAACTCCAACAGGTGATCTACACCAGCAGCTATTCCGTCTATGGGGATCAGGGGGGGCAATGGGTGGATGAGGCCACGCCGGTACAGCCGGGAACGGCGAATACGCAGATCTTGGCGGAAACCGAGGAAATTTTCCTCAAGCTCCCCGTGCCGAAGGTTTGTGTGCTGCGGTTGGGGGGCATCTATGGCCCAGGGCGGGAACTGGAGCGGATTTTTAGCCGGGCAGCGGGGAAAACGCGGCCGGGGTCGGGGTTGGAATGGAGCAATTGGATTCATTTAACGGATATTGTCGGGGCGATCGCCTTTGCCCAAGTTCACCAATTGGGGGGGATTTATAATGTGATTCAGGATGAAATTTTGCCCCTACGGGATTTGATTGCGCAGGTGTGCGATCGCCACCACCTCGCCCCCGTCCAATGGGATGACAGCCAAGAGAGCGAGCGAAAAACCAATGTCCGCTGTCGCAACCAAAAACTCAAGGCGGCGGGCTACACTTTCAAGCATCCCCAATTTTGGCCAGCACCCTGAACACCCATGACTGCAAGTTTTGCCATCGAAACGACGATCACAACATTGCAAGAACTGGAAACCCGTTTTCAGATCCAACGGGCCAGCGATGGGAGTTTTTTCCCAGAATGGCAAGATGGGGCAGGGGTTGACCCCATAACCCTGGATGACTCCACCCGCAAAGTTCTTGACCATCTCCGGGAACGGTTCTTGAACTACTACAAAGCGGGGTTGCTCACCGAAGGTACAGTCTTGCTTTCGATCATTGGCCCCTTGTTGGATTGTTTAGGATTTCATGAACCCCCCTATTTTGTGCGCTCTGAAGTGGGGGTCAGGGTTGAAGTGGTGGATCGCGATGAGGTGTATCGGGGGCGGATGGATGTTTTGGTGGTGCGCGATCGCCTCTGGATTTTAACCCTAGAGGCGAAGCGCTCTAAGTTTGCCGCCGATGTTGCGTTGCCGCAATGCTTAGCCTATCTAGCTGCTGCGCCACATTTTCCCGCCTTTGGCCTC
>JAABSU010000096.1 GCA_011390265.1 Spirulina sp. | reverse complement strand
AGCAAACCAGACCAACCGATAAAGACGAAGCGATCGCGTTTGAGCCAGTCGTCCACTGAGTCAAACCAGCCTCGCTCCTGTGTTCTGCCAACAGCGATGGTCATAAATGAGAAATCTCCGTTAAGGATGTAGTTCTATTGTGCTGAAACGTAGGTAAATTAAGGATTTAATGGCGAGGATAGGGGGCGATCGCCTCCCACCCGTCAACAATATTTACGTTTCTTCATGTTAGTTATAATAAAACATATTCTGAAAAATGGCAGGGAAACGCGGCAAAAGCCAAAAATCCCCGTCGATGATTGATAATCAGAACAGATTAGCCCTAAACCCCCATTGTGTGAATGTTCAGTATCGACGTAATTATCAAACACTCCCCCATGCCCATCTCGGTGCAACGCAAGGAAAAAGAAGCCGCCGAAGGGCTGTACCACGAGATCCGCAACGCGATGCAGAGCCAGACCCCGATTTTGGTGGAGCTGACCTGTGAGAAGCAAACCGATAAACGGGTGACGGTACTCAGTGATCAGATCAGTGCGGTGGCCTTTTCTGAGAAAACCGCCAGCAGTGCCGGACGGGTGGCGGGCTTCCTGGGCTTAGAGCCGTCGGACGCTTAAAGATTGATGGATTCTTCCCCTACTTCCCTAAAAGCTGCGATCGCCGTTGACCAGGTGGATTTTGGTTGGCAACGTCAGACCCCGATTCTGAATCACTGCTCCTTGAAGATTCCTCAGGGAGAATTTTGGATGCTGTTGGGTACGAACGGCAGCGGCAAATCAACGCTATTAAAGCTGTTGGCGGGTTTGCTCACCCCCCAGACGGGTTCTATTGAAGTGAAGCCGCCCGTGGGGTTTGTCTTTCAAAACCCGGATCATCAATTGGTGATGCCCACGGTTGGGGCGGATGTGGCTTTTGGTTTAGTGGGGGAAAAACTCACGGATCAAGAAGTATTAGGGCGGGTGCGGGAAGCCCTAGCAGCGGTGAATCTCCTCGATTTGCAACGTCGCCCCATCTATGCTCTGAGCGGGGGGCAAAAGCAACGGATTGCCATTGCAGGGGCGATCGCCCGTCATTGTGAAGTCTTAATCCTGGATGAACCCACCGCGTTACTCGATCCCGATACCCAGATCGAACTGGTGCAGCAGGTGCGGCAATTGGTGAAACAAAGGGGGATCACTGCCCTCTGGGTGACTCATCGCCTCGATGAATTGGATTATTGTGATGGGGCGATTTTGCTGGAACGGGGGCAGATTGTTGATTCAGGCGATCCCCAGCGGTTGAAGCGGGCTTTGATGAAATGAGGGAATGGGGAACAGTGGGAAGTGGGAAATTTGCTGGAATGGGTTTCGTATTCTGAAATCATTGTTAACATTGTGATTATTGGCTTTGCCTTTTTTTAATTATTGGGTTGGGCTGGGGAAACGCAGAGATGGCAAGTCTCGCTTTGATCCTGGCTACGCTTGCGATCGCTCCCTGTCTTTGACGGGTGGGTGCGCCACGGTGTCGGGCCGGTGTGAGCGTTCTCAATACTGAGGAAACAGGCAGCCGGCCCTGTTCACCCCTTGAATATGCCCCCAAATCATGAAAACCCCCCAATTTCTCGCTCGTTTGTTAGTCGATGGCTATAACATGATCGGGGCTTGGCCCGAATTGCAGCAATTGCAACAGCAAGACGGCCTTGAGGCGGCCCGCGATCGCCTCATTGAACTCTTGATCAACTATGCGGCCTGGCAGGATTTTCAAACCCAAGTGGTGTTTGATGCCCATTTTCGCCCTGAGCGTGCCTATACCGAAGCCTATACCGCCCATCTTTCCGTCCATTACACCGAATACGCCCAAACCGCCGATTCCTACATCGAAAAAGCCTGCGCCCAACGCCACCGCAACCCCTCCCCCCTGCGGCTGATCGTTGCCACCTCCGACTATGCCCAACAGCAAACCGTCACCGGCTACGGCGCAGAATGTTTATCGGCGCGGCGATTGGGTGTAGATGTGCAGCAGGCGAACCGGCGGCGGGTGCATCGCGATCGCCAGCCCACCCAATCCTCCCGCCGCTTTCTGTTCAGCGGCCTCGATCCCCAAGCCCAAGCCCGGTTAAGCCAACTGCGTTTTGGTCAGCGTTGAAAAAACTTTGCACCAGAGGCTTGACAGCTCCTAGCCAATTCGCTATAGTTAAAAACGTTCTGGAAAAACGCACAGTTAAAGCGGAAAGCCAAAACACACTAAGCCCCCATCGTCTAGAGGCCTAGGACACCTCCCTTTCACGGAGGCGACAGGGATTCGAATTCCCTTGGGGGTATTGTAGGGGCGGAAAATTTTCCGCCCCTACGGTTTTTTGATGACACGCTCCCTTGGTCAGGAGTCGGCCCGATGCAGTCCAAACTGCCCCATCGCTTTAGCGCGAGGAAGTTTGCAGTACAATCGGGAACCAAAGGAAACCTGCTCAAACCAAGATGATCCATACCCCCCGAACCTTACCCCGCTTCTGGCGGGTTTGTGCCCAATTTATCGGCCTCTTCTCCCTCTGTGCCGCTTTGATCGTGGGGTGCAATCCCCAAACCTCCCAAACCTCCCCCAGCCCCACGGCTACCCCGTCCAGTACACCGAGCGATCGCATCATCTACGGCACGACGATCCGCCCCCGTACCCTCGACCCCGCCGATAGCTACGAAATGGCCGGCATTGATATGATCTACAACCTGGGGGATACGCTCTACACCTACGTTCCTGGCACAACGGAACTTGTCCCCCAACTGGCCACAGCGATGCCGGCAATTAGTGCGGATGGACTCACCTATATTATTCCCCTGCGGGAAGGGGTGGAGTTTCATGATGGCACGCCCTTCAATGCCGAAGCGATGAAGTTTTCTATGGATCGCTTCATGAATAACGGTGGGAAACCGGCATTTTTGCTCAATGATGTGGTGTTAGAAGCCCAGGCCACCGGGGAATATGAACTCACCGTAACGCTCCAACAGCCCTTTGCTGGGTTTACGGCACTGCTTGCCTTTGCCGGAATTTGCCCCATTTCCCCCGCCGCTTACAAAATCGGCGATGGTGAATTTAACCCCAATGGCTTTGTCGGAACTGGCCCCTACACCCTAACGGAATTTAATAGCGACACGATCCATTTAGATGCCAACCCCAACTATTGGGGGGATAAGCCGAAAAACAATGGCGTGGATGTGCAGATTTACACCGATAACTCCGCCAACCTGTTTAATTCCTTCACCACGGGCGCGGTGGATTTGGCCTATCAAGCCCTCGATCCGGAGCAAATTAGTAATTTACTCACCGGAGCAGAGCAGGGCGATTGGCAGGTGCTAGAGGCTCCCGGTACGGCGATTAACTATATGGTGTTGAATCAGAATCAGGCTCCGTTGGATCAATTGCCGGTGCGTCAGGCGATCGCCCATTTAGTGGATCGGGCTTTGATTAGCGATCGCGTCTTCCAAGGGCAGGCCGAACCCGTCTATAGCCTGATTCCCACCGCCCTCACCGACTACTACGAGCCAGCGTTACGCAATAACTACGGCGAACCCGACGGAGCGAAGGCCAAAGAACTCCTCACCGCAGCGGGATTTTCCGCCAGTAACCCCGCCGTGATTCCCATCTGGTTCCCCAGTGCCTCCACACCCCGCTTACTCGTTGCCCAAACCCTCCAGGCCTTAGCAGAGCAAGAACTAGACGGAGCACTCACCTTTGAACCCAACACCATCGATGGAGCCTCATTCTTTAAAAATATTCGTGAGGGGGTTTATCCCGCCGCTTTGGTGAATTGGTATCCAGATTTTCTCGATCCCGATAACTACCTCCATCCCTTCCTCAGTTGTAGCCAAGGCAGTGAAGTGGGGGGCTGTTCCGAAGGTGCTGCCCAAAATCAAGGATCGTTCTATTACAGTGAAGCCATGAATGAACTCCTCGAAGCCCAACGTCAGGAAACCAACCCCGAAACCCGCCAAAACATCATCCGCGAAATTCAACAAAAACTTGCCGATGATCTCCCTTACATCCCCCTCTGGCAAACGAAAGAATATGTGTTTGCCCGCAATGAAGTGGAAGGATTAGAAATGAACCCTAGCCAAACCATCCCCTTCTGGCTACTGGGGAAATCTTAAGCGATCGCCCTCACCCCAAACCCCTCTCCCAAGGTGGGCGAGGGGTTTCAGATTCCCCTAACCCGCCATCGCCCATGCAAACCCTCAAACTGCAAGGTCTTTTTGCCCCCCGATTTTGGCAAAACTTAGTTCCTCTCCCGGCTCAACCCTCACTGCAACGGGGGCAAAAGTTGCCGGATTTTCTCTTACCCGATGCCACCCATCGCACCACGGTCAAGCTCTCAAGTTTTGTGGGTGAAAGTCCGGTCTTATTGGCTTTTACCCGCATCTTCACCGAGAACCACTATTGCCCCCTCTGTTATCCCCATATCATCGAACTGAATCAACAGTATGAACGGTTTACTGATCAGGGAATCGCGGTATTGATGATTGCTAGCACCGATAGCCGCCAAAGTCAGCGGGTGGTGGCGGATTTGGGGCTAAAAATGCCGCTGTTGAGTAATCCCAGTTGTGATGTGTTTCGGCTCTATGGTACGGGCCAGGCCTTGGGTGCGCCGCTACCGGCTCAATTGCTCATGGATCGAGAAGGGCGACTTGCTTATCAACACCGCTTTTCCTTTTTAGAACCCAACGCCTCGGTGGATAAGTTACTGCAAATCTGCCAAGACCTGGAAAATAACGACTAAACGTTACGACCAACGTTCGCAGGGGCGAAAGATTTTTGTGCCTCCGGCAGGCTTACGCCAACGCCCCTACGGAAAAACCCCCCTGAACCAGGGGGGTTTTTACTTTTAACAGAATCCGATCATCACCAATCCCTAGAAGGAGAAGGTGGTGCGGAGGGTTCCGATGATCGCATCGCTACCGGTGCCGCCCAGTTGTTGGTTGGGATCGGTTAACCAGATCACCCCAGGGGTGATGCTGATGTTGTCGCTGATTTGGTATTTGTAGAAGGCTTCAAGGTGCCAGGAGAAGTCTTTGCGGAAGGCCGTGTTATTGGCGTTCGCGCCTTGGAGGCCCCGGAGGGTGGGTTGAGCGCCCCCGAAGAGACCGAGAACGCTGCCTTCTTTACCCAAGTCGGGGAAAGCCAAGCCAGCACCAAACGTCCAGATATCCGCATCACCCCGGCTGATTAAGCGGGCTTGGGTGAGGGTGGCAAAACCACTGAAGGAAATGGCATCACTGGGACGGAGGGCAACTTCCACACCGTAGGAATTACTGGAAATCCCCCGGCTCTCGAAGGCTGTACCGGCAGCCCCAAACGTTTGGGCCAGACCAGCAATGGGGTTGTTCGCTAAGGATGTTCCTACTAGCCCATTTAAAGGATCACCCTCAGTATTGGCAGCACCTCCTCCGAAGATGGGGCTTTGGCCAGAGTGGTAAGCATGGACGAAGGTGAGACCTAAACCGAAGCGATCGCTGACGTTGGCGTTAATTTGACCCAACATCGCATAGTCACTGTTGACCAAGCCACGGTTCGGGGTGGAGGCTTGACCGGCCAAGTAACCCAAAGTGAGGGTACTGGGGCCAAGGATGCTTTCAATGGGGGTGAACCCTAAGCTAATGGCAGCACCGGAACCACCACCAATGCGGTAGATGGGGTTACGGGAAGCAAAGGTAGAGAGTGCGCCATTCCCACCATCGTTATCGTCAAAGTAGGGGTTAAGGGTAGGTGCGAAATCATCCCACACACCGCCGGTCGCTGCCACATAGGCGCGGGAATTGCGGAAGGGGAAGTAATAGGCCAACCAATCGACCACCACATCGTTGCCGTTGGCGGGGCTGTTGAAGGTTTGAGTGCCTTCATAACCTGTGGCGGCCCCAATGGTGGGGAGAATGTTTAAGTTACCGGCAGCCAAGCGAGTCACTAAGCGGTCTTCGCCGGTAAAGCTGGTGTTCAGTTCGAGGCGCACCCGGTTGCCAAACACTGCATCGGTGACATTGTTCACCACACCGGCAGCATTGTTATTGTCGTTGCTGAAGTCGCTGGTGAGGGCGAAGATGGCTTCCCCGGCCAGTTTGGTGGTGGTGGAGAATTGGTGGTCTTCGAGGAAAGCGACGCGGCCTTCAAGGGCATCGACGCGGGTTCCGAGGGTGGCCAATTCCGCTTCAAATTCTTGGATGAGGCGTTGGAGGGCTTCGAGATCGGAACGGGTCACGAAATCAGCGGTGGAAGCAGCAATCAAACGCTCGATTTGTTGTAAGCAGGCGTTCAAACCAGCGGCAAACTCGTAGCGGGTGAGGGCGCGGCTGCCCCGGTAGGTGCCGTTGGGATAGCCCTTTAAGCAGTCATAGCGACGGACTAAATCATCAAGGGCTTGGAATGCCCAGTCATTGGGAGAAACATCAGAGAACTGAGCTGCACCGGGAACCCCTTGGCCGAGGCTGCCATTGCTATCTTCTGTACCGTAGCGATTAATTTGATCCAATACTTCAGCATTGGGAGCCGTTTGCGCGGCCGCACCCGTTGCGGTGGCAAGGGCGATCGCCAAGCCCAGCAATGCGGGGCTAACGCGGTTCAACTTAAAAAAGTTTTTAGCCATGGTTGTTTATCCTCACACCTTCAGTCAATGTTTACGGCAGTTTAATGGAAACCGTAGTCTGTTAGACTACCATACCCTAGCAAAATTAGCAGAAATCACATCCGCAATTTTAACGAAAATCTGGGTCGCTTGGCTACAGTCGTGCTGAACTCTAATCCTCCGGCTATGGACTTCGGGGTGCATTATACCAATTCTGCCCTAGGGGTGGCAGAATTGACCGCTTTAGCTTCGGGCTGTGGGGTTTGTCCCCTCAGGGCTGGAGGCTTTGCCCCGGGCCGCGACCTTGGGTAAGCCTGAGATTCAGCAAAGAAAGGCTAAAGATGATCAGGAATAAAACTAAACCAATGGTGCAAGCATAACTAATCTCTAGATTTTGAAAGGCTTGTTCGTAAAGGTAGTAGACCACCGTTTTTGAGCTGTTGAGGGGCCCCCCTTGGGTCATGATGTAGATTTCCTCAAAAACCTTGGTGGCGGAAATGGCGGAAATGACCGCAACCAAGACCCAATAAGGACGCATTAAGGGAATCGTAATATCCCAATGTTTTTGCCAACCCGTAGAGCCATCAAGGGCCGCTGCCTCGTAAAGATCGAGGGGGATGGCTTGGAGTCCGGCTAGATAAATCACCATGTAATACCCCAATCCTTTCCAAATGGTAACAATCATTACACTCCAGATCGACCAATGGGGATCGGTTAACCAAGGAATGCCCTGAGTAAAGCCGAGGGCTTGTAAAAATTGATTGATTAAGCCATTGGAAGCATAGAGGGCATTCCAGGCGATGCCGGCCACGACCATTGAGATCACCACGGGTGCATAAAAAGCCATGCGAAACCAGTGAATCCCGCGCAGTTTTTGATTGACTAAAATGGCTAAACCGAGGGGGAAAATTACCAAAATGGGAACGACTCCGACCAAGTAGATCAGTGTATTCCCTAGGGTTTTCCAAAAGACCGGATCTTGACTGAGGCGTTGAAAGTTTTGCCAGCCAATCCAAGTGGGGGGTTGGGTGAGGTCATAGCCGTAGCGGGTGAAGCTCAGGGAAAAGGCTTGGATTGCCGGTAAAAATACGGTCAGACTGAGAATGAAAAGGGCAGGAAAGAGAAATAGATAGGGTGTCCAACGGGGGGAACGGAAGGATGAGGGTAGGGGCATTGTCTTGTTCACTAATTGGGCTGAAACATTCTGCGTTTAACGGCAATTTGGTGTTAGGATACGGACAGATTCGGGGGGCCGGTGCTCAGGTTAGTTTTTCCAAGGGTTTCCAGGGGCGATCTGCGTTAGCGCACCCATCGCAGTTTTCCGGCTCGCTTCTCCGTCGATTGTCCGTCTTTCATCATTGCATCTGCACCATTGGTCTAGGGTAGAGAACTGTGCCATCTTCAGATTTTGATGCCAATTTACCAGACCCTGCTCCCCAACCCCCTGCGGATCAACAATCCAGGGGTGAGCTTGCGTCCTGTGGCGTAGGTGGGTTCGAGCATCCTCTCTGTTTGCTGGAGGCGATGCCGGTGCCGATGGTGGTGGCACGGGTTGCTGACTGCCGGGTGGGCTATGCCAATGAACATTTTGAACAAATGTTTGGCATCGGAGCGGGGCAAGCTCGCCGCATTGATGACTATTTTGACCCGGTGGCTTGGCAGGTGATTGAACAGGCTTTGCTGCAATATCGATTTTTGCCCAACTATGAACTGCACCTGCGACGACAGGACGGCCAACGGATTTGCGGGGTGGTGTCCTTGCAAATGTTTGAACAGGGGGGAGAAGGCTGGGTTTTGGGGGTGTTTTATGACACGACCTATCCCCGTGCCATTGAGCAGGCTTTGCAGGATAATCAACGACGGTTAACGACGCTGAACCGCGATCCGCGACAGCGTACCGATCGCGCCGAGGAAGAAAGTCAACTGCTCCAGGAACTCAGCCAGGTGATTAGTACCGCAGACCATTGGGAGGCGGCTCTGGCGGGGGTGGTGATCCGGGTGTGTGAAACGGTGGACTGTGCGATCGCAGAGGTGTGGTGTCCTGAACCGAGGGGGGAGGTTTTGGTGCTCAGTCCGGTGTGGCATAGTCGTTTGCCCGCTGCCCAAGGGGAGCGGTTCCGGGAGGCCAGTGTGGATTTTCGCTGTGG
>JAABSU010000095.1 GCA_011390265.1 Spirulina sp. | reverse complement strand
GGGGCGGGTGTGGCAGACGCAACAGCCCCAATGGTTCCCCGATGTCACCCTCGATCCGACGTTTTTACGATCGCCCCTGGCCCAGGAATGTGGGATTAAATCGGGGTTTGGCACACCGATTATGGCCCAGGGGAAAGTGGTGGCGGTGTTGGTATTTTTCTCCACCCGGGCGGAAGTTCGCGATCGCCGCATCCTGAGTGTGATGGGGGCGATCGCCACCCAATTGGGGGCGATGATTCAACGGCAACAGGCCACGGAAGCCGCTTGGCGATCGCAAACCGCCCTAGAGGAAAGTCAGCGGCAACTCACCAGCCTCATCGATGCTGTGCCCGGGCTGTTTTTCCGGGCCTCCAGTGAAGACGGGTGGCCAATGACCTACATGAGCGCCGGCTGTCAAGCCCTCACCGGCTACACCGTGCGGGAATTAGTCGATGCCCCCGACCATGCCTTTAATCGCGTCATCCACCCCGAAGATTTAGACCGGGTGCTGGCCACGATGCGCACCCACCTCGAACGCCGTCAACCCTACGTTTTGGAATATCGGATCATCACCAAAACGCGGCAGGAAAAATGGGTTTGGGAAAAGGGCCATGGCGTTTACGATGCCACCGGAACCTTGCTGGCCATTGAAGGGTTTATTTCCGACATCACCGAGCACCGCCAAACAGAATTGGCTTTGCACTCTCACCTCAGCGAACTGCAAGCCCTCTTTGCGGCGATGACCGATATTATCCTGGTCTTGGATCATCAAGGCATCTACTTAAAAATTGCCCCCACCAATGCCCAACTCCTCTACCGACCGGCGGAGGAACTCCTCAGCCGTGGCATTGGCGACATCTTCCCCCCGGACATTGCCCAACTGTTTCTCAGCACGATCCACAAAGTCCTCGCCACCGACGAAACCCATCACAACCTCGAATACGCCCTCGAAATGCGTGGCCAAACCTACTGGTTTTCCGCCACCATTTCCCCCACCGTTGATCGCACCGTTGTCTGGGTGGCGCGGGATGTCACCGCCACGAAGCTGGCCCATCAAGCCCTCGCGGAAGCAGAGCAAAACTACCGCAGTATTTTTGAAAATGCCCTCGAAGGCATCTTCCAAACCTCCCCCGATGGCCACTATCTCAGCGCCAACCCTTCCCTTGCCCGCATTTACGGCTATAACTCCCCCGCCGAACTGATCACCTCCCTCACCGATATTGGCCATCAACTCTATGTCGAGCCGGAACAGCGGTTAGCGTTTGAGCAGTTAATGCATGAGCATGGCGTGGTGGTGGGGTTTGAATCCCAGGTGTATCGCCGCGATGGTCAGGTGATTTGGATTGCGGAAAATGCGCGGGCGGTGCGGGATGAAACGGGGCAAATTCTCCGCTATGAAGGCATGGTGATGGATATTACCGATCAAAAAGAGGTGGAGGCGGAACTGCACCGCCGCGCTTTTTATGATCCCCTCACCCAATTACCCAATCGGGCGCTATTTCGGGTGCGGCTCAATGAGGCGATCGCCCGCAGCCAAGGCAGTGATGCCGCCCATCCCTATCATTTTGGGGTGCTATTTTTGGATCTTGACCGGTTCAAAATTGTCAATGATAGCCTCGGGCATTTGGTGGGGGATCAGCTACTGATTGCCATTGCCCGCCGCATTGAACAATGTTTGCGACAAAACGACATGGTGGCCCGCTTAGGGGGGGATGAATTTACAATTCTTCTCGATGGCATCGAAGATATCCACGCCGCCACCGCCATTGCCGATCGCATTGAAGCGGCCCTCCATGCCCCCTTTGAATTGGAGGGGTATCAGGTGTTTACCGGTGCGAGTATTGGCATTGTGCTAAGTCGCAATGTCCATCCTCTCCAAGGGGTGGGCATCCATCAAACCGTTGAAGAGTTGTTGCGGGATGCAGATACGGCTCTGTATCAGGCGAAGGCGAGGGGAAAAGGGCGCTATGAACTGTTTACGCCAACAATGCATCAAAACGCCGTCAGCCAGATGCAACTGGAAACGGAACTGCGCCAAGCCTTGGCCAGCCAAGCCTTTTGCCTGTACTACGAGCCGATTGTAGACTTGGCCACCGGAGGGATTGCTGGGGTGGAGGCCCTCCCCTATTGGCACCATCCCCAACGGGGCTTAATCCCAGCGTTGGAATTTTTGACCACCGTCGATGAAACGGGCCAGGGGTTGGCGATCGCCCAATGGATGATCCAATCAGCCTGTCAACATTGCCAACAATGGGAACTCACCCAACCCCTGTTTATCCATCTCCACTGTTCCCCCCGCCAACTGCTTCATCCTGAATTTCTCGATCAAATCGATCGCGTCTGTGTTGAAACCGGCGTGTCTCCCAGTCAATTGCGGTTAGAAGTGATGGAAGGGTTGTGGAGTATTGCCCCGGAGGTGTGGAATGAACGGCTGTTGGCCTTGGGCGATCGCGCCTTGCATCTCTGCATTCACGACTTCAGCACCGGCCACGCCAGCCTCAGCCGCTTGGATCAATGCCCAATCCAAACCCTCAAGCTGGCTCCTGCCCTGATTGCTGAGATTGAGGGCAATCCCAAAACGGCGGAAACGGTGCGGATCTTGATCCTCCTCGCCCATCAGTTGGGGATGGAGGCGATCGCCGCTGGAGTCACCACCGCCCCCCAAGTGGCCATCCTTCAGGATCTCGGCTGTGAATTTGCCCAAGGCCCCTATTTTGCCGAACCCCTGGCCGCCGACGCGATTACCGAAAGGATTGATAGCGGGGAATTGCGTTTGATTTAGGGGAATTTCGTTACATTTTGTGAGAAAAGTTTGCAAAAGTTCTCCTTCCCTTAACAGGAATTCAACAGAACCGGGCATTGCCTTAAAAGAAGTTGCAATTTTGCGGATTAACCCACGGCACAGGCTAGGCTCAAACATACAGCAGATTAGCCAGTAGTGCAGCGCGACTGCCTTCCATCCTGCCCCCACCCTCCATCCTATAAGGGGTAATCCTATGACTCAAAACCTTAATCCCGTTCGCAATGTGGCCCTTGTGGGTCCCTATTCCAGTGGGAAAACCACATTGCTGGAAAGTATGCTCGCCGTTACGGGGGCGATCGCCCGCAAAGGCACGATTAAAGACGGTAATACCGTGGGTGATCACTCCCCCGAAGCCCGCGATCGCACCATGAGCGTCGAAGTTTCCGTCGCCACCACCACCCACGCCGACACCAAAATCACGTTCCTCGACTGTCCCGGCTCCATTGAATTTGCCCAGGAAACCTACAATGCCCTGGTGGGAGCAGGGACGGCGATCGTCGTCTGTGAGGCCGATGTGGCCAAAGTCCTCACCCTCGCCCCCCTGTTTAAATTCCTCGACGATTGGGAAATTCCCCACCTCGTTTTTATCAACAAACTGGATCGCTGCCGGGACGGTTTCATGGATATCCTCCATGCGATTAAAACCGTCTCCAGCCGTCCCCTCGTTCCCCAGCAATATCCCATCCGCCAAGACCAAGATTTAATCGGCTACATCGACCTCATTGACGAGCAAGCCTACCAATACCACGCCGGCCAATCCGCCGACCCTATCCCCTTCCCCCCGGAATTGCAAAAAGAAGAGCAGGCGGCCCGGGATGAAATGTTGGAAACCCTCTCGGAATTTGACGACCACCTCCTAGAAGAACTCCTCGAAGAAATTAACCCCCCCAAGGAAGAAATCCTCAAAGACCTTAAACAGGATCTCAGTGCCGATCTCGTCGTGCCTGTGTTCCTGGGAATTGCCGAGCAGGATTATGGCGTGCGCCCTCTCCTTGATGCCCTCGTGCGGGAAGCCCCCGATCCCAGCATCACCGCCGAACGCCGGGGACTTACCCCCACAGCGGCAGGGGAACCCATCGCCCAAGTCCTGAAAACCTACCACAGCACTGGCGGCAAGCTTTCCCTGGTGCGAATTTGGCAAGGAACGCTCACCGATGGCATGACGCTGAATAATGAGCGCGTGGGGGGCATTTATCGCCTCATGGGAGCGCAACAGCAGGGTATTAATGAGGCTTTGGTGGGGGAATTGGTGGCCCTAGGGCGATTGGAGGGGGCTAAAACCGGCGCGACCCTTAGCCCGAACCCCGTCAACCCCTTACCCACAGCTGATTTATTAGAGCCGGTGTTTGCTTTGGCCATCAGTCCAGAGCGGCGCAAGGATGAGGTAAAACTCAGTGGTGTGTTGCATAAATTGGTGGAAGCAGACCCCGCTCTCCAATGGGAACAGCATGAAGATACCCGCGAGGTGATCCTGTGGGGCCAGGGGGAAATCCATTTACAAGTTTCCCTCGCTCGGTTGGCGCGGCAGTTTAACCTGCCGATGACGACTCAACCGCCCCAAGTTCCCTACAAAGAAACGATCCGCAAGTCTACGAACATTCACGGCCGTTATAAACATCAAAGCGGTGGCCATGGGGCTTTTGGGGATGTGTTTTTGGATATTCAGCCTCAACCCCGTGGGGAAGGGTTCCAGTTTACGGATTCGATTGTCGGGGGTGTCGTGCCGAAACAATATATTTCGGGGGTGGAAACGGGGGTGCGGGAATACCTCAGTGAGGGGCCTTTAGGGTTCCCGGTGGTGGATGTGGCGGTGAATTTGAGTAATGGGTCTTACCATGCCGTTGACAGTTCGGAGCAGGCCTTTAAGCAGGCGGCGCGGATTGCGATGACGGAGGGGATGGCGAAATGTGAGCCGATTTTGCTCGAACCGATCCTGAATATTCAAATTGCCGCCCCCAATGAGTTCACGTCGAAGGTGTTGCAGTTAGTCAGCGGCCGGCGGGGGCAGATTTTGGGCTATGAATCCCTGGAAGGTTGGCAAAATTGGGACAATGTGACGGCCTATCTGCCTCAGGCGGAGATGCAGGATTTTATTGTGGAGTTGCGATCGCTCACCCTTGGCGTGGGCTTCTTCCATTGGCAGTATGACCATCTCCAGGAAATGCCCGATAAGTTAATGGCCAATGTCTTGGCCAAGGCATCGGCTGGCTAAATTGCTGATCTGGGGGGGAATTCTACCGTAAAAATGCGCAACTTTGTCTCAAGATCTTGTCAAATCTTAACAAGGTTCGTTACATTGAAAAAGAAATTCCTTCCCACAGCGAATTTAATTTGTTGATTAAGATGGAATGCTTAAGAGACGTACTTCCCCACGTCTCTTTTTAATGGCAATTTTTAAATGGCCCTTGTTTAAGGGATGAGCATGATTTGGGCGATCGCCTCTTGCACGGCTTGAGCGAGGGGTAAAACATCTCCCTCCACATCCTCAAGGGCACTACGGGGATCGATGGGAAACCGCAACGAAACCGCCACCCAAGGAACCCGCCCCCGACTCAGTTGCGCCCACTGATCCCGCCCAAACCACCAACCGGGGCTAGGGTTGCCCCCGGTGGGGGTGGCGTACCATTGCAATACCGCGACGGTTTGCCGGAGGGGGACGACTTTGGTTGCGGCGGTGTCGCGGGCGAGGAAGTAGCGGGCTTGGACGGTGGTCGGGGGGTTGGTGGTGGTGAAGTTGAGCGATCGCTCCCCCTCCCGTTGCCAACGGAAAAACCCATCAACATCCGACCATTCCACCCCTGGCATTTCCTGAGGCCCCCATTGGGGCAAAATCATCACCAGGGCTGTGCGTTTCCCCGGTTGGGCTATTGCCTGTACCGACC
>JAABSU010000009.1 GCA_011390265.1 Spirulina sp. | reverse complement strand
CCCACATTCAATTCAATTTCCCCTGGTTCTGGAAAAAGTTCACCGGGAATCATCGCGCTACTCCTGCTCAAAACATTATCCCCAGTGTAGTCGGGGCAAAAAATTTTTCGCCCCTCCCGTGGAAAATTGCGCTGGGATAACTGGGATGCCCCCCTTTATTCCTTCAACATCAAGTAATACAACTGGCCGCGATAGCCCATCACCCCAGCCCGTAAACCGGCAACATCCCCCGTCCCCATGTACACATCCACCCGGCCCGGCGTGCGGATCGCACTGCCGCGATCCTGATCCAACACAAAACGGCTCACCGTTGGGGCCGTAATGCCACCATTGCCATCGGGGAAGGGGATTTGGGTGCGGATTAAGGCTAAAGCCCCCGCAGGCATGAGATCGCGATCGGTGGCGATGGAGCGATCGGCGGTCACGGGAACGCCGAGGCTACCGGTGGCCGGTGCGCCTTGGCTATCCCGGAAAAAGATAAACCGATCATTTTGGGGGAGGTAGCGGGTGAGTAAATCCGGCTGTTGGTTGAAAATATTGATCATTTTGGGCAATGTGAACCCATCGCGGGGATGGAGACCATCGCGGATCATCAGTTGACCAATGCTCACATAGGGAAAATCCGTGCTGCCGTGGTAGCCCACATTCATCGTTGTACCATCGGAAAACTTGAGCTGTGCCGAGCCTTGGATATGGACGAGATAGGCTTCGAGGCGATCGCGCAACCACACCAATTCATTCCCCGCCAGGATGCTTTCCGTCCCCATCCCATCCACCCCTTCCAATTGGCGGCGGTTGGGGTGGGGCATTGACCATTGCTCTAAGTTGGCGGGGCGACGGTAAAGGGGATAGCGGTATTCGGCGGTGCGGACGCGGCTAGCGGGGTAAATTGGTTCATAGTAGCCGGTGAAATAGACCGTGCCTTGGTTATCCAAGCCCACAGAGCGATAAAACGTAAATTCTCGTTTCACCGCTGCCTGGAGTTCTTGGGGACTGCGGGCCGTTTGGAGCAATTCTCGGAATCGCAACAGGGAGCGACGGGTGCGATCGCGGGTAATCCAACGGATCGGATAGTTCCGATAGGCCTCCAGTGCCGATGGGGTGTTGAGGTAGCGCAGGCTGTGGTCAATGGATTGGATTAATGCGGCTTTATCCCCGGCTCCACCGTAGTAGCTGCGCCACAGTTGTTCATCAAACCCCAAGTCGGCGACTTGGCGTTCGGGGTTCACCCAAGTTAAGGGGGCTTGGGCGTAGACAACGGCCTGAGGGGCGGTGACGGCAAGACTGAGGCCGAGGGCAAACCCAGCAATTAATTTTTTCATGGAGAATTTTTGCAATGTCAGTGTGAGGATTCGTCGTGATGAGTGGTTAGATACTGCTCCCGGTAAGACGCTGGCATTGAACGTTTACCCGGGGAGGAGTATTAAACTGTTGCCGATTTTGACGACTGGGGGCGCGATCGCGCTAGCAAACCTGTGCCAGTCCATTAACTGCCCGCCAAAAATTTCACAAATCTTAACTTAATCGGTTCCAAAAAACAAACGGGGAATGGGGAGGGGCGAAAAATTTTTGTGCCTCCGGCAGGCTTACGCCAACGCCCCTACGGTGTTATTGGAGATGATGGGTTATTGCGCCGATTGGCAAAATTGAGGGTCAACAAGGTGCGATCGCACCACCACCCGTTGGCGAGAACTATCCTTAGGGGTGCGTTGATTCGTCACTGGATGGGTGACGATCGCCTTACACACCTGTTGATGGGATCCCAAATTGGGATAGGCCCAACTGTAAACCACCGTATCCGCTGGGGTCGCTTGGACGGGGCCATGGCTGACAATAACCCCCCAGATGGTCACTACCACCAGCAACCCAAAGATGAGAACGCGACTGATCATACCCATGGCATGCCTGTATAAATTCATACCTAGTACCACAGGCTTACGGGGTCGGATTTCGGAAAATTACAAATTCTGTATGATTGCGATCGCCCACCCGCCCATAGCGAAATTGATCCACACTGCGCATCGCTAAATAAACCCCCAACCCCCCTAGGGGCCGCTGCTCTAGGGGCTGTTGGCAAAGTTCCGGCGTGACCTCCGCCTGCCATTGGTGGGGGTTGTAGGCTTGCCCGTAATCTTCGAGATGAATGATCAGCGATTTGGGGGTACAGGTGTCCCATACCAAAATTTCCCCGCTTAATCCCGCATCTTGATAACCATGGGTAATGATATTCGTGGCGATTTCATCCACCGCCAACCGGAGGTTATAGGCCTGGGCCGGCTCCAGCTTCGCCGCCGCCGCCGCTGTTTTGACATATTGGGCGATCGCCCCCAAGGACTCCAACACCCCCACCACCCGCAACGCTTCGCCCATCATGCCCCTCCTTCCCGACGTACTGCAAACATCGTCACATCATCAAACTGTTGCACATCCCCGACATGGCAGCGTACCGCGATCATGATGTCTGCCAACAGACTAGCAGCGGAGGTGATCTGAGGGGGTAGGCTTGCCAACAACTGCGTCTTCGTAAAAAAGCCTTCATCGGCGGCCCTTGCTTCCGTCACCCCATCGGTATAACCGAACAGCACCTCCCCCGGTGCTAAAACCGTGCGCCGCATCCGAAAGGGGATTTTCGGCACAATCCCCAAGGCCGGCCCCGATGCCCGCAACTCCTCCCGGACTTCACCTTGGGAGGTCAGCACCATCAGCGGCTCGTGGCCCCCATTCACATAGGTTAATTCCCCCGTATCGGGGTTCAACACGCCAAAAAAGAGCGTCGCGAACATCCCTAAATCCCCGTGGTTGATGGCAATGTAGTCATTGGTGAGGCGGATGGCCCGCAATGCGAGGGTGTGCTCCGGGTCTAGGCCCATGACGGGATAATTTTGGTTGCGTCGTTCCGTATCGGAGGCGATCGCCCCCGTCACATACTGCTCCACCAACAACTCATGCTCCTCCAACGACTGAACGCTTAACCCCGCCAACACCGTTTGCCCAGAAAAAATCCGCATCAAACTGCGAAACAGCCCCATAAACAACGCCGCCCCCACCCCCTTATCACAAACATCGGCAATCACCAAACCAATATGGCCCTGGGGCAGGGCAAACACATCATAAAAATCCCCCGCCACCTGGTAGGCCGGTTGAAAATGGGTGGCAATTTCCCAGCCCGGCCATTGGGGAATCACTTCGGGTAAAAAATTGATCTGAATTTGGCGGCCCTTTTCCAGTTCAGCGTCAAGGCTTTGGGAATAGCGCTGGAGGCGGCCGTAGATTTGCACATTCTCCAAAACGAGGCTCATCTGATTAGCGGTGGCTTGCATCACATCCAAAGCCGCCAAGCTGAAATGATCGGGCTGACTGTGGAGCAGCGTCAACACGCCGTAGAGAATATTTTCCTTCAGGATGGGAATCCCCAACACCGAGCGGGCAACATATTGATTATCCGGCCATTTTAGCCAGCGTTCATCCTGCTCAGTGTCCGGAATTAAGACATTTTGGCGGTGGGTGTAGATCCAACCCGCCAGGCCGCGATCGAGGGTTTGACGGAACAGCTTTTGCGGTTGGGCTTTGAGGTCTTGGGTAAAAATTGCGTCTTCAATCTGTCCGGACTGATCAACAAGGAGGAGGCTGCCCCGCTCTGCTCCGGTCATGGTTGTCGAGAGGGTGAGGGCTTCGGAGAGAAAGGGCTTGAGAATTTCCGTTTGGGCCAGGGGGGAACGCTGACCGGGATTAGACCAGCGGGCAATTTCCACAAACCCCGCCAGCAATTGGCTCTGGGCTTCGAGGGCCGTTTGGGCAATGGTTAATTCTGTAACCTGTTGTTGCAGCTTAATAATTTTTTCAAGGAGGATCTGCTCCCATAAACCCTTGGCCACAAGCCTTTGCCCCCTGAGCGTGATCGGTAACGCTATGGCCTACTCTAGCGGAAACCTGGGCGATCGCCCACAGGCCCCAATCCGCATCCCCCTTTAATGATTTTCCCGTTTAAACACCGTCAGCCCCAATTCCAAGCTGTCGCAGGTGGTGAAAAAGTTCAGAAACCCCGTCACAGCCATGGTGCGGCGAATATCCTGCCCTAAACCCACCAGCACTAACTGTCCTTGTTTGGCGGTGGTTTGACGGTAGAGAGAGAGCAACATCCGCAGGCCGGCGCTGGACATATAGGGGACGTTGGTGAGGTTGAGCAGAATTTTGCTTTGGGGCAAAGCGAGGGGGAGAATTTCCTGCTGCACCTTGGGGGCAGTGTTGGCATCCACGTCCCCAGCCAGGGCAATCACTTGAATATCGCCGATGGTTTGGATTTCGATGTTCATCTTGGGGAGCGTTTCTCAGGGAGGAAGTTGTACAGCAGGGTTTGATCCAGGTATAACGCTTTTTCCTGATCATCGGAATGGGGATCCGGATTTAGCGCCGTGAGAGATTATTCCACGGTGGGGGCTAGCTCTGGCGGAGGTTCGGGGGTTGGTTCAGCCTGTTCAGGTTCTACGGCAGGGGGTTCTGGGGCGATCGCTTCAGGCTCCACTGTTTCCATTGCCTCAGGCTCCGGTGTTTCCATTACTTCAGGGGATGGCTCTGGCATGGCCAGTTCAGCGGGTTCCGATGGGGCCGGTTCAGGGGTTGCCATGACCTCAGGGGAGGCCTCCGGCTCTACAGGTTCAGAGGCTGTTGGTTCTGGGGATGCCTCTGGCTCCACGGGTTCAGATCCTGATGATTCAGGCATTTCAATCGGTTCGGGGAACTCCTCAGGGGTGGCGGCCGGTTCCGGAGATTCTTCAGGAGCGATCGCCTCCGGTTCTACCACTACATCGGGGGTGAAGCCGGGATCAACTAAAGCACGGGCCTGATCGGTGCTGAGTTCCCCCCGAATTAAGGCCGCAAGGGGATCCGGTTCACCGGGTTGATAATTGACCACCTGAACAACGTTATTAAAAACGTTATCCATCGGCTCACCGTTGCCGTTGAGGAATTCGAGCTTGACAGCATTTAAGCCCGGTTTAAACCCCTTGAGATAGAGGGGTTGCCAGCGATCCAACAGGAAGGTTTGCTGATTGACCGTGACGCGAACCCGCCAATCATTGAGGGTTTCAGCGGTTCCTAGATTTTTCAGAGGCGCGTTGGTGAGGTAAAAATCGAGCAAAATTGGTTCCGCGCCGTAGGTTCCCTGGGGGCTGTTGTAGGTGAGCAGGGGCAGGCGGGGATCGGGATTGTTTTGGCGGTTGGCGGTGAGGACACTAAATTGCGTCTGGGCAAAAGCGCCATCATTTTTAAAGCTTTCTTGCCAGGGGGTGACGGCAAAGACCCGGAGGCTATGGGTTCCGGGGGTGAGGTCGGTGAAGGTGATCGGTTTTTCCACACTATATATAGGAGTAGCGGGCTGATTATCGAGGATCACATTCAGATGGGGGCCGATTTCTAAATCCGGGGCGGTGAACAGGGGTAAGTCTTCCACCTTGAGGCTCACCTCCACCGTGGCATCGTTTAACACCGTGCCGGGTTTGGGGTTGAGGATTGTGATTTGGGGCTGGTAAAGCTCAAGGGCGGGCTGGAGTTGGCGGATTAATGTCGGGGGAGCCGTTTCGGTAAGGTTGCCGCTGGCCATGTTGGCCGGTGGGGTGGTGGATGAAGGGGAGCGATCGCCTCCACACCCGGCCAAGGTGACGCTGAGTAACAATGTGAGTGCGATCGCCACAACGGGCCAAAATCGAAATTTCATGGGCATTCCCCCTAGAACAGCAGCGACCTCAATGGAGCGATCGCCTTTCCTAATAAGGACTATAGCGGAATCTGACCCCTCCCTCCGGAGAACATGGATTCCGGGGGAGGGGGGCGATCGCCCTGTTAAGTCTTGCAAGTTTTTATGAATGAAATGTTTCATTTTGTAAATATTGCTGGCAACATTCTTGACGAGCGCACCGAAAGAATGAACGTCCAAAGCCAGTCCCTTCAAGCATTGGGGCTAATTTTAAATATTGTTAACCTCTCCGGCAGGAAGAGAACGCAAGACTTATCATCTACTACAAGCGTTCCGTCAAAGGAACCGATTGAACTTGTGATATCTGTGATTTCCCCTCGGGGTGGTCTAGATGTTTTAAGAAAAGCGAAATTCTGCGGCAACCCCTTGGTTTTCCTTGATTTCGTCGTTTATTAAATTCTCGAACGGGAATACGCTCATTTTCGTTGTCTAGGGAGGAGAATCCTCATGACAATCAGTCCTCCAGAAAGAGAGACTAAAGTCAGAGTAACGGTAGATAATGACCCCGTACCCACTTCGTTCGAGAAGTGGGGGAAACCCGGTCATTTCAGTCGCGCATTAGCCAAAGGTCCCAAAACCACCACTTGGATTTGGAACCTACACGCTGATGCCCATGATTTCGATAGTCAGACCAGCGACCTAGAAGACATTTCTCGGAAAATCTTCAGTGCGCATTTCGGCCATCTAGCGGTGGTGTTTGTTTGGTTAAGCGGTATGTACTTCCATGGTGCTCGCTTCTCCAACTACATCGCTTGGCTTGGCGATCCCATTAACATCAAACCCAGTGCCCAAGTCGTCTGGCCCATTGTTGGCCAAGACATCCTCAACGCTGACGTTGGGGGTGGCTTCCGTGGAATCCAGATCACCTCTGGATTTTTCCATATGTGGCGAGCTGCGGGCTTTACGACGGAATACCAGCTTTACTGCACCGCCATCGGCGGTTTAGTGATGGCAGCCCTCTGCCTCTTTGCTGGCTGGTTCCACTACCACAAAGCCGCTCCTAAACTGGAGTGGTTCCAAAACACCGAATCCATGCTTAACCACCACCTTTCGGTGTTGTTAGGTTGCGGTTCCCTCGGCTGGACGGGTCACCTGATCCATGTTTCCTTGCCGGTGAACAAACTGCTGGATGCCGGTGTGGCGGCAAAAGACATCCCCCTGCCCCATGAATATCTCCTGGATACGGCACAGATGTCTGAGTGGTTCCCGAGTTTTGCCCAAGGTCTAACCCCCTTCTTCACCTTGAACTGGGGTGCGTATTCCGATTTCTTAACCTTCAAAGGTGGCTTAAACCCCGTGACGGGCAGCCTCTGGCTCACCGATGTGGCACACCACCACTTGGCGATCGCCGTGCTGTTCATCATCGCCGGTCACATGTACCGGACGAACTGGGGCATTGGTCACAGCATGAAGGAAATCCTTGAAGCCCACAAAGGCCCCTTCACCGGGGAAGGCCACAAGGGTCTTTATGAAATCCTCACCACCTCTTGGCATGCCCAATTGGCAATCAACCTCGCGTTGCTCGGCTCTCTGACGATTATCGTCGCCCAGCATATGTACGCGATGCCCCCCTACCCCTATCAAGCGATCGATTACGGGACACAAATTTCCCTGTTCACCCACCACATGTGGATCGGTGCTTTCTTGATCGTCGGGGCTGGGGCCCATGGTGCCATCTTCATGGTGCGGGATTATGACCCTGCCAAAAATGTCGATAACCTCCTGGATCGTGTCCTGCGTCATCGCGATGCGATCATCTCACACCTGAACTGGGTGTGTATTTTCCTTGGCTTCCATAGCTTCGGACTCTATATCCACAACGACACGATGCGTGCATTTGGTCGTCCCCAAGACATGTTCTCGGACACGGGGATTCAACTGCAACCCATCTTTGCCCAGTGGATTCAAAACATTCACACCCTTGCGCCCGGTGGCACTGCCCCCAACGCGCTTGAGCCAGTGAGTTATGCCTTTGGCGGCGGTATCGTTGCCGTCGGTGGCAAAATCGCGATGATGCCGATTACCCTCGGCACAGCGGACTTCATGATTCACCATATCCACGCCTTCACGATTCACGTGACGGTGTTGATCCTCCTTAAAGGGGTGCTGTACGCCCGTAGCTCTCGTCTGGTTCCAGACAAAGCTGAATTGGGCTTCCGCTTCCCCTGTGACGGCCCCGGTCGCGGTGGTACTTGCCAGGTTTCTGGTTGGGATCACGTCTTCCTTGGTCTGTTCTGGATGTACAACTCAATCTCGGTTGTCATCTTCCACTTCAGTTGGAAAATGCAATCCGATGTCTGGGGAACGGTTTCCGGTGACAATGTTTCACACATCACCGCTGGAAACTTCGCTCAAAGTGCCATCACGATCAATGGCTGGCTACGGGACTTCCTGTGGGCCCAAGCCGCCAACGTGATTAACTCCTACGGTTCGGCACTGTCGGCTTACGGCATCATGTTCCTCGCCGGTCACTTCGTGTTTGCCTTCAGCCTCATGTTCCTGTTCAGTGGTCGCGGCTACTGGCAAGAACTGATCGAGTCGATTGTTTGGGCGCATAATAAGCTGAAACTTGGCCCTGCCATTCAGCCCCGTGCCCTGAGCATCGTTCAAGGTCGCGCTGTTGGGGTCGCCCATTACCTCTTAGGAGGGATTGTGACCACCTGGTCGTTCTTCTTGGCGCGGATGCTATCCGTCGGTTGAACCTCTTGTTAAAAACGATAAAATCAGGGGTGAAATTCCTCTGATTGAATTGTTCCCGACCTCCACCGGACGAGGTTCGGTGGGGGGCATCAAATGCATGAGCTGTTTGTTTCAGCGCCATTGTTCACGCTAGGAGTATTTCCTAAAAAGGTTTATGGCAACTAAATTCCCAAAATTTAGCCAGGATCTCGCCCAAGACCCGACAACACGTCGGATTTGGTACGGGATTGCCACGGCCCACGATTTTGAAACTCACGATGGCATGACCGAAGAAAATCTTTACCAAAAGATTTTTGCTTCCCACTTCGGCCACTTAGCCATCATCTTTCTGTGGACCTCCGGCACGATCTTCCATGTCGCTTGGCAAGGCAACTTTGAACAGTGGATCAAAGATCCGCTGAATGTACGTCCCATCGCCCATGCGATCTGGGATCCTCAGTTTGGTAGTGGCGCGATCGATGCGTTCACCCAAGCGGGGGCAAACAACCCTGTTAATATCTGTTACTCCGGGGTGTACCACTGGTTCTACACCATTGGGATGACCACCAACCAAGACCTTTACCAAGGGTCGATCTTCCTGCTGATTGTTTCTGCCCTGATGCTGTTTGCCGGTTGGCTGCACTTGCAACCCAAGTTCCGCCCCAGCCTGCAATGGTTCAAACTGGCAGAACACCGCCTTAATCACCATTTGGCGGCATTGTTCGGGGTTAGCTCCTTGGCTTGGACGGGTCACTTGGTGCACGTCGCCATTCCTGAATCCCGTGGGGTGCATGTGGGTTGGGATAACTTCCTGTCGGTGAAACCTCACCCGGCGGGTTTGGCTCCCTTCTTCACTGGCAACTGGGGGGTTTATGCCCAAAACCCAGATACCGCTAACCATGTTTTCGGTACGGCTGATGGGGCTGGCACTGCCATCCTCACCTTCTTGGGCGGTTTCCACCCCCAAACCGAATCGCTGTGGTTGACGGATATTGCCCACCACCACTTGGCGATCGCCGTGATCTTCATCATTGCGGGTCACATGTATCGCACCAACTTCGGGATTGGTCACGAGATCAAAACCATCCACGAAGCGCACCAGCCCCCCAAGGGTACCCCCTTCGGCGGCATGCTCGGTGCGGGTCACAAAGGGTTGTATGACACGATCAACAACTCCCTCCACTTCCAACTGGGTTTAGCTCTGGCTTCCCTTGGGGTGGTGACCTCCCTCGTGGCGCAACACATGTATTCCTTGCCGTCCTACGTCTTCATTGCGAAGGACTACACCACCCAAGCAGCCCTCTACACCCATCACCAGTACATCGCTGGGTTCCTGATGGTGGGGGCCTTTGCCCACGGTGCAATCTTCTTTGTGCGGGACTACGATCCTGAAGCCAACAAAGATAACGTGTTGGCACGGATGCTCGAACACAAAGAAGCGATCATTTCCCACTTAAGCTGGGTTTCCCTGTTCCTCGGTTTCCATACCTTAGGCCTCTATGTCCACAACGATGTGGTGGTTGCCTTCGGTACGCCTGAGAAACAAATCTTGATCGAGCCGGTGTTTGCTCAGTGGATTCAAGCTTCCCACGGTAAACTCCTCTATGGTTTCGATGTGTTGCTGTCGAACCCCGACAGTATTGCTTCTACCGCTTGGCCCAATTCCGGCAACGTCTGGTTAGGGGGCTGGTTGGAAGCGATCAACAGTGGCACGAACTCCTTGTTCTTGACCATTGGGCCTGGGGACTTCTTGGTTCACCATGCGATCGCCTTAGGGCTGCACACCACCGCCTTGATCTTGATCAAAGGTGCGTTGGATGCCCGTGGCTCCAAGCTGATGCCCGATAAGAAAGACTTCGGCTACAGCTTCCCCTGCGACGGCCCCGGCCGTGGCGGTACCTGCGACATCTCTGCTTGGGATTCCTTCTACCTCGCCATGTTCTGGATGCTCAACACTCTCGGTTGGGTAACCTTCTACTGGCATTGGAAGCACTTGGGTATCTGGCAGGGCAACGTTGCTCAGTTCAACGAAAACTCGACCTATCTGATGGGCTGGTTCCGCGATTACCTCTGGGCGAACTCCGCACAGTTAATCAACGGCTATAACCCCTTCGGTGTGAATAACCTGTCGGTCTGGGCTTGGATGTTCCTCTTCGGACACCTGGTTTGGGCAACGGGCTTCATGTTCCTGATTTCCTGGCGTGGTTACTGGCAAGAACTGATCGAAACGATCGTTTGGGCCCACGAGCGCACGCCTTTGGCGAACCTGGTTCGCTGGAAAGATAAGCCGGTGGCACTGTCCATCGTTCAAGCCCGTGTGGTGGGTCTGGCTCACTTCTCTGTGGGTTATGTCCTCACCTATGCGGCGTTTGTGATTGCTTCAACGGCTGGTAAGTTTGGCTAATTGAGCTTCACGAATTAGGTGATCATCCCCTGCCTTCGGGTAGGGGATTTTTTTTGTGCTGATTGAACTTGAAAATATTGCGGTTTTGGAGATTTTTGGGGTGTAGACCCTTGGAGGGGCCGCAGAAACCCAGATTAATAAGCCATCATGGAAAAAACGCCTCTTAATGTTTTGCGCTCATGCCGATGAATTCCTCAACCCCAAACAAACCCTCGGTTTTTACATCGACGATGCAATATACGCTGTCTTTACCCCAGCGGGGCTTGACGGCTTGGTTGAGTCGGCTGCGGGTGGGGCGAAAAATTGCGGCGGGCTATATTATTGTGCTGACGGTGGCGATCGCCGGCTCTACTGTCGGTTTTATCTGGGGAGAAATTTATCAACGGCGGGCCTGGGAAGCTCAGGAGCACGCCCATGAGGAAGTAGAACTCTATCGCCGCTTACAAATTGCTGTCCTCCAAGCCAGTACCCATCAACGGCAATTAATTGCCCTGGTGGAGGATCCAGAAGTTTTTGTCACAGAATACGAGCATCTTCTCGAACGTCAAGGAGATTTAGTGGCAACCTGGGAAAAGCTTGAGGCTTTTGAGACCCAATCCACAGATAGCCATGATGGCGATAGACTACATAACCACTATTTACCCGATTTTCTGCATACCTACCAGGATGTCCCTCAGGCCTATTTTGATACCTTGGCTGATCTTGTGGCTAGTTTTGGGCCAACGCTTGCTGAAACTGAGGTTGAGATCACTCGTGAACAGTTAATTGCATTCACCAACAGTCCCCTCGCGTTGCATTTTGATAGTATTTCTGACGAGTTGGTGGAGTTGGTTGACTATGCCCGTGCGGAAAAAGCAGAAGTGCAAGCCACTTTAAAACAGCTCAATCAGGTACGGCTTTATTTGCTGGGGGGGATTATGGCCCTTTCGATTGTGATTGCGGTGATTTGGACGATTTTTGCAAGCCGGGCGATCGCCCAACCCCTAGAAGAAGTAACGAAGGTGGCGAAAGCCGTGACCGAGGATGGCGATTTTGAACGTCGGGCGGTGGTGAAAACGGCGGATGAAGTGGGGACGGTGGCGATCGCCCTCAATCAATTGATTGAATATGTCAAACACCTCTTAGATGAGCAAAAAGCCGCCACCTCCCAACAACTCCTCGCCAGCGAAAAAATGTCCAGTTTGGGGCGGATGGTGGCGGGGGTGGCCCATGAGATTAATAATCCCGTCAATTTCATTCACGGCAACTTAGTCCATGCCCACAACTACATTGACGACTTATTTCAACTCCTCGCCGCCTATGAACGGGTTTTAGACCACATTCCACCGGATTTACAGGCAGAAATTGAAGAAACAGCGGAGGATCTAGATCAGGAGTTTTTAAAAACCGATTTACCGAAATTGCTGCAATCGATGCAGGTGGGGGCCGATCGCACCCGTCAGATTGTCCTCAGTTTGCGTAATTTCTCCCGCCTTGATGATGCCAATCCCCATCCCGTCGATCTCCATGCCTGTTTGGATAGCACGCTATTAATTTTAAATAACCGCATTAAGAAGGGGGTGAATGTGGTGAAGCACTATGGGGATATTCCTCAAGTGGAGGGTTATTCCGGCTCTCTGTATCAGGTCTTTATGAATCTGTTGAGCAATGCCTTAGATGCTCTGGATGGCCAGACCGATCCCCGGCCGCAAATTACGTTAATGACGGAGCGACGGGAGGGGGATCAGGTGGCGATCGCCATTCAGGACAATGGCCACGGCATTAAGCCGGAGAATTTGGAGAATATTTTTAAAACGTTTTTTACCACCAAACCGGAGGGGGTGGGAACAGGTTTAGGGTTGGCCATTAGCCATCAAATCGTTGTGGAGAAACATCAAGGCTCGTTAACCTGTGCTTCAGAGGTGGGCAAACAGACAACGTTTACGGTTGTATTGCCGATGCGCTTATTGACGCTAGCGACATCAGCCGCAGATGCTCCGTTAGCAGCGGCCGAAACGCCTGTGGAGGCTTTGATTAGTTCCTAGGGGATCGGGGGTGGATTTCTCCGCCGCCTTTGATCAGGTTTTAATCCCAGGCGATCGCCTCCTCTATCGCCGCGCTAAACGTGAAGGGGGCTACTTCGGGAATCACGCTATCCCCTAAACCCGTTTCATCCAACGCCAACAACCGCCCCCTCGCGTAACCATCGGCAAAAATTTCGGCTAACTTCCCCTTGAGACTGGGGTTATCCCGGAGCAAGCTCTGAATATCCTGACGAGCACCCCGGATTGTTAACACCCAGGATCGACTGCGCCGGGCGGGCTGGTAATGCCATTTCAACAAATGGCAGCATAGCCGGGCGACTTGGCTGGTTAAGGCCCGTTTTTCTGAACGTCCCAAATCTGCCAACTCCTCCAATAAATGATCTCGATCCAATTCCTCCAGCCGCCCCTCTTGTAGCAGCAGCATCTGCTGCTGTACCCAGCCGTAGAAATCTTGATCGTAGGGAATGACTGGCTCGGCCATGGCTTAGGATCGCAAAAAGGCGACGAGGGCTTGAAGTTTATCCCAGGCGGCTCCGCTGGCGAGGATTTCCCGCGCTTTGGTAATCCCGGCAGCGTGATCCAACATCGGGACAACGCCGGCCACCTGAAGGGCGATCGCCCCATTCAACGCCACCACATCCATCTGAGCCGCCGTCCCTTTCCCTTGGAGGACAGCGGTTAAAATTGCCGTATTTTCTGCCACTTCCCCCCCTTGGAGGGCTGAGAGGGAGGCGGGGGTAAGGCCGAAATCCTGGGGATTTAACACCGTAGTTTGGAGCGTTTCCCCATTCACTACGGCCAAATCCGTCACGTCCCCTAAACCCGCCTCATCCAGCCGCTCCCGGCCATGGAGAACGATCGCCTTCCCTAAACCCAACTGTTGCAGCGCCGCCGCCATCGGTTCGATAAATGCCGGATCATACACGCCAATCACCTGGCCCGTGGGTCGGAGGGGATTCACCAACGGCCCCAAAAGATTAAACACGGTGCGCACTTTCAACGCCTTGCGAAAGGGAACCACCGCCTTCATGGCTGGATGCCAACCCGGGGCAAACAGGAACGTAATTCCCACAGCGGTTAAGGCGGCCTGCACCTGCTCCGGTGGGGCTGCTAAATTCACGCCCAAGGCCTCCAACACATCCGCCGAACCCACTTTGCTCGATGCGGAGCGGTTGCCGTGTTTCGCCACCGCTACGCCGGCCGCCGCACAAACAAAGGCAACAGCAGTGGAAATATTAAACGTGTGAGAACCGTCTCCCCCCGTGCCGCAGGTATCAATGACGGGGGTGCTGTGGGCAATGGCTTCCTGTTGGCGAGATTGCGCCTGAAGGACGCGAGCCATGCCGGCCAGTTCAGCCGCAGAAACCCCCTTCGCCTGAATTGCGGCCAGGATTGCCCCGGAGAGGACGGCGGGAATATCTTCATTGAGCCAGCCGGTCATCAGTTGGGCGGCTTCGTCAGGGGTGAGGGATTGGCGATCGAGGAGTTGCTGGAGGAGGGTGGGCCAAAGGTCGGCGGTTTGCACGATGGTCTGGGAGGAATTGGGCTGTTTTCAAGGGTAGCAAGGAATGCTCATTTTTCAAGGGGCGATGATTACGCTGGCGCGGATGGCTACGCTAGCGCGGAGCGCCTTCCCGCCTGCCTTCATAAAACTTAAAACTGAGGGTAGGCAGAGCATCGGATTTCCGTGTAGGCTTGAATCTAGATAAATCCCGACTGTTAATGGAGACAAATTTTATGGCAAAGCGCGGTGATGTCGTCAAAGTTTTACGCAAAGAATCCTACTGGTATCAAGATGTGGGCACTGTTGCCTCCGTTGATAAAAGTGGCATTATCTACCCTGTGATTGTTCGCTTTAACAAAGTGAACTACTCCGGTATTGCTACCAACAACTTTGCGGAACATGAATTACAAGTGGTGAAAGCCGCTCCTGAAAAAGCAGCGAAAGCCTAGCGATCGCCGACGAGTGCCAGAACTCCCAGAAGTGGAAACGGTACGGCGGGGTTTGCAACAGCAAACCACTGGCCACATTTTTGAGGGGGGGGAAGTGTTGCATCAACGCAGCCTTGCCTACCCCCTTTCTGCTGCGGATTTTTCCCCAATGCTTCAGGGGGATCAGATTGAAACCTGGCAGCGGCGCGGAAAATATTTGTTGGCCCAATGGCGATCGGGGGCCGGGTTAGGGGTGCATCTGCGGATGACGGGGCAATTGTTTTGGGTGAAGGCGACGGAACCCTTAGAAAAGCACACGCGGATTCGGATGTTCTTTGAGCAGGGGCAAGAATTGCGGTTTGTGGATAGTCGCACGTTTGGCCAGATCTGGCTCGTTCCCCCTGGTGTTCCCCCTGAGCAAATTATCACGGGCCTCACCCGCCTCGGCCCGGAACCCTTCGCGCCAGAATTTACCCCCGATTATCTACAAGCTCGTTTGCACAAAACCCAACGAACAATCAAGGCAGCACTGTTGGATCAAAGTATTGTGGCGGGGTTGGGTAATATCTATGCCGATGAAGTTTGTTTTGCTAGTGGGGTACGGCCGGAGGCGATCGCCGCTCACCTCACCCCTGTTCAAATTACGAAAATTCACAGCCAAATTCTGGCAGTTCTAGAGGAAGCGATCGCCCATGGGGGGACAACCTTCAGCGATTTTCTGAATTTATTGGGGGTTCCGGGCAACTATGGCGATCGCGCCCAGGTCTACGGCCGTCGCGGCCAGCCCTGCCGGGTCTGCGGTACGGCCATCGAACGGATTAAAATTACGGGCCGGTCGAGCCATTTCTGCCCCCAATGTCAGATTTAACTAAAAAACAACTACGCCGCCGCCTATTGAAGCAACGGCTTGCCCTTGGGGTTGAAGATTGGCGGGAGAGGAGCGATCGCCTCTGTGGCCATTTAGGCCCATTCCTTCAAGCACAACAGGCCAGAACGATTTGCGCCTACCAAAGTTTTCGTCAAGAACCGGACTTAACTCCCTTATTCCAAACTCTCCCCATCACTTGGGGTTTACCCCGCTGTGTGGGGGATCAACTGCAATGGCACCGTTGGCGGTGGGGTGATCTGCTCCAACCAGGGAAATACGGCATCCGCGAACCCGATCCCCAATTGCCCCCACTTTCCCCCGCTGAAGTGGATTTAATCCTTGTGCCCTGCGTGGGGGGCGATCGCACCTGCTACCGTTTAGGCTATGGGGGCGGTTATTATGACCGGATGTTGAGCCAACCGGCTTGGCAAAACATCCCCACTTGGGGCATCCTCTTTGATTTCGCCCTCCTCGATCAGCTTCCCCATGATCCCTGGGATCACCCCCTCACCGGCTTCTACACCGAAACCGGCCCCCAACCTAAAAGCCCCCCTTTCAATTGATCCCGCATCTCAAAGCCCCCTTGTGATCAGGAATCCGGTTGTAGAATGGGTATGCGGATTAGGTGGGCAGTGCCCACCCTACACATTTGCACTATCCAAATAAGCAGATTTCATATTAAGCCGATCCTCAAAAGCCCCCCTTTTTAAGGGGGGTTGGGGGGATCTTCCCCCTCCTCTGCCATGCAAAACTCAACCCTGAAAACCGTTAGCACCTACTTCCTGTTGTTGGCGATCGCCATCCTGATGCTCTTCCCCCTGTTATGGCTGATCAGTACCTCCCTCAAATCCCCCGGCGAGCAAATTTTTAGCTTCCCCCCCCAACTGATCCCCAAATCTCCCACCTTCGCCAACTTCCGCACCGTCTGGGAGAGCTATCCCTTTGCTCAATACCTCACCAATAGCATTATTGTCGCCACCCTCACCGTCGGTCTGAACTTACTCTTTTGCTCCCTAGCCGCCTACCCCCTCGCCCGCCTCTCCTTCAAAGGCCGCGATGTCATTTTTGCCACTGTTGTTTCGACGATCATGATCCCCTTTCAGATTGTGATGATCCCCCTCTATGTGTTGACAGTGCAGTTGGGGCTACGGAATACCTATTTAGGGATTATCTTTCCGGCGATCGCCTCCGCCTTTGGCATTTTCCTGTTGCGGCAAGCCTTCCAAGGGGTTCCCAAGGAATTGGAAGAAGCAGCCCGCATCGATGGTTGTACGGAATTGGGGCTGTGGTGGCATGTGATGATTCCGGCGGTGCGGCCGGCGTTGGTGACGTTGGCGATTTTTGTGTTTATCGGGGCTTGGAGTGATTTTCTTTGGCCGTTGATTGTCGTGGATCGCCCCGAATACTACACATTGCCCCTCGGTGTAGCCAATCTAGCCAGCGCCTTCTCCCTCGATTGGCGGTTGATCGCCGCCGGTTCGGTGATTTCCATTGCGCCGATCCTCCTGCTCTTCCTCTTCGTTCAGCGGTATATTATCCCCACATCCGCCGCCAGCGGCGTGAAGGGATAGGCAATGGCTATAGAAGCACACCAAATTACCTATCGATCAGGGGTGAGGATCAAGGCTACAATCAAGGCAACATTCAGGAAGGACGGGTTTCATGCTCACAGATTTTCAACAACGCAAACTGATGAAGTTGTTCAGTATGTACGATGCGGATTGTGACGGTCTAATTGTGGGGGAAGATTTTGATAACGTGGCCAAGCAACTGGCGACAATCGCCAATTGGAGTGCGCGATCACCTAAAGGGTTAACCCTGTTTAATCAGTTCTCCCAAGAGTGGCAATGTCTGCAAAAAGCCTCCGATACCGACGGCGATCGCAAAATTTCCCTCGATGAATGGTTTGTGTATTACGAGGGCGTGTTAGGGGATGAAAAGCAGTATCAGGAGCGGGTGCGATCGCTGACGGCTTTGGTGTTTGATGTCTTCGATCAGGATGGCAATCAGAAAATGAGCCAAGACGAATGGGCGAACCTGCTGCGGGTCTACCATGTTTCCCCGATTTATGTACCGGCAATTTTTAGCCGCCTCGATGGGGATGGGGATGGCTTCTTAAGCCGGGAAGATGTCACCCAAGCGATGGATGATTTTTTCTATAGCAACGATCCTGAATCCCCCGGCAATCAAATGTTCGGCCCCTATTAGCAAGATTTCCATGACCATTGCTCAAACCCTGCGCCAAACCCTCCATAAACTAGATGGGGCTAGTTATGGGGCCTATAAAAGCATTAAGGGCCGCTATGATTTTGGGGATTTTACCCTGTGGATTGATCATGTGCAGGGCGACCCCTTTGCGGCTCCCAGTCGGGTACGGGTGGAAGTTGCGGCGGCGATCGCCCAATGGCCGGCGGCCCTGTGGTCGAATCCGGTGCGGACGTTGGCCCTGGAAGATTACCTGTTACGGGCTTTTGGTGAGGGGGCGCGGGATCTCAGTGGCCATCGGGGCAGTGGGAAAAGTGGCTTGATGCAAATTTTACAGGTGGGGCAAGAGGCGATCGCCCAAACCGCGATTAATATCGACAAGGGCAATGTGGAAGCGCGGTTTACTGTGGGGCTACCGGCCCAAGGGCGGCGGATTTTGGGGCGGATGGCGGCGGCGTTGCTTTGTGAGGATGTGCCGGAGTTGGTGGAGCGATCCCTCTTGACCCCAGCGTTTAAACTGAGTCATGTTAGCCGCCATATTGAAACCATCGAGGATCATCTCGCGTTGCAGGGGCAATTAGGCGATCGCGGCTTGGTGGCTTTTGTGGCCAATGGGGCGATCCTCCCTCGCCGTAGCGGTGTCGATGACCGGCCCCTACCGGGGGCCATTCCTTTTCAATCCCCTCCAGAATTAGCCGTGACGCTGACGGCTCCCAATGGCGGCCCCATCGAAGGCATGGGCATCCCCCAAGGGATCACGCTGATCGTTGGCGGTGGCTACCATGGCAAATCGACGCTATTACAGGCGATTGAATTGGGAATCTATGCCCATATTCCGGGGGATGGGCGGGAAGCCGTTGTCACCGATGGGCGGGCGGTGAAGATTCGCGCTGAAGATGGTCGTTCTGTGGTGGGGGTGGATATTTCCCCCTTTATTAATCATTTACCCCAAGGGCAATCTACCACCGCTTTTTCTACTACGAACGCCAGCGGCAGTACGTCCCAAGCTGCAAATTTAATTGAGGCGTTAGAAGCGGGGGCCAAGGTGTTGCTGGTGGATGAGGATACGGCGGCAACGAATTTTATGATTCGCGATCGCCGGATGCAAAAATTAATCGCCAAAGATAAAGAGCCAATCACGCCCCTGATCGATAAAATTCGCCAACTGTGGGAGGAGCATGGGGTTTCGACGGTGTTAGTGATGGGGGGCAGTGGGGATTATTTTGAAGTGGCGGATCGGGTAATTGCATTGGATCAATTTCGGCCGGTGGATGTGACGATTCAGGCGAAGGACATTGCAGCCGCTTATCCCAATGAGCGAACCCCCGAAGGTAGCCCCCATTTTGGCCCCATCACCCCCCGCATTCCCCTCCCGGCCAGCATTGATCCCAAACGGGGAAAACGGGATGTGAATATTAAAGTTCAGGGGGTGGATGGGATTACTTTAGGAACAGCAGATATTGATTTAGGGGCGGTGGCGCAGGTGGTGAATCCGGGACAATTGCGGGCGATCGCTGCTGCTCTGGTTTATGGTCAAAACCGTTTAGGCTCCCAAACGCTACCCGCTTTTTTAGATGAACTGATGGCGGCGATCGCTCGTCAGGGGCTTGATGCCTTTGCCCCCTATCCTACGGGGGAATATGTGGGGTTCCGCCGTTTTGAGTTGGCCGCTGCCTTGAATCGCTTACGGACGCTGCAAGTGAAGGGGAGTAAATCGTAATGACGTTGTGGGCAAGGTTTCTTGATCAGGGTTATCATACAATTATCTCACTTTGAGGAGTCTGTATGGATATTGCAACTACGCTGAATGAAATTACAGCTTTAAGTGTTGAGGAGCGCATCGTTCTGGTGCAAGCAATTTGGGATAGTATTGCTGCCGAACAGGCTTATCCTAATTTAACAGAAGCGCAAAAAGATGAACTGGATCGTCGGATTGATCATTATAAAAACGATCCTGATAATATTCTCACTTGGGGAGAGATTAAAGCATCAGTCAAAAAGAAAATATGAAATATGTACTGGTCTTTCGTCCTGAAGTCCGTGACGATCTCAGCAATGCATACGATTGGTACGAAAACCAAAAATCTGGTTTAGGAGATGAGTTTATTGATTGTGTAGATGATCTACTCAATCGAATTTGCATAATGCCAGAGTCCTATGCAATTGTGTACCGGGATATTCGACGAGCAGTGATCAAACGATTTCCATACGCCGTTTATTATCGAGTGATTTCCAGTCGGGTTGTTGTGACTGCTATTTTTCATGGTCGGCGTGATCCCAAATCATGGCGATCGCGGAATTAACAACCGCCGCTACTCTCGTCTATGGTCAAAATCGTTTAGGCTCCCAAACGCTACCCGCTTTTTTAGATGAACTGATGGCGGCGATCGCTCGTCAGGGGCTTGATGCTTTTGCCCCCTATCCTTCCGGGGATTATGTGGGGTTCCGCCGCTTTGAGTTGGCCGCTGCCTTGAATCGATTACGCACGCTGCAAGTAAAGGGGAGTCAGAAACAATAGCATCATGGGACGGATGTTATAGAGTACCCCAATGAGGGGAACGGCTCAAGTGGGCGATCGCCTTCGGGGGCGTTGTGTTGGTTATTGCCGGGGGAAAATTTTGCTCTGGTGGGCGAAGGTGTCAGAGGTTTAGGATGTAGGGGGGATTAACCCTCTTATTTGTCCTTAGAATAGAGATGTAGTTATCGAGGTACAAAGCATGGGAGTTCCCAAAAGTATGCCAAACGAAATTGAACTTAGTAGTGTTGGTATGTTCTGGAATGACTTAAGTGAGGAGGGGACTTTTGTCTACCTTCGAGTCAGGGGTGGACGAATCGAGTTTGCTTTCTCCCCACAAGATATTGTTGAGGAGAGAATTTATAGTTTTGGGCTTATCACGGGGAGTGATTTTCCCATTGGGAGTGAGGCGATCGTTGTCTCGCGGGACTCCGTGAAGGAGGCAATGAAGGCTGTTGATGAAGGTTATATCTTTCAAGACGCACTCAGCTTTGTTGTGAATGACAAGGAGTATGTCTTAAACGGAAAGCCTCTGGATGCTTTTTCGCTTCCTCCTTCCTGCGGCAAAGAGCAGTTAGATCTCAATCCAACTTTTTCGCTTGATCTGACCCTTTTCCAAGGGCGCAATCTCTTGAAACGGTTGGAGACACTGCCTCGTGAGGGACGACTGCGACTGGGGGCATCTGAGCGGAAAGGATACCTGGATGTCCAGGTGTTTGGAGAGGACTTTCTCCTTAAGGGCGGGGAACTAAAAGTGGCTCACCTTGAAGTTGTCGAGCCACTGTTTCTTGATTTCGAGACCCTATTCTCCTTTAAGCGATATCTGGACAAAGACCTCTCTGGCGGGATTTCAGTGAGGGGGACTTCGGATGCTGTGGTTATTTCTGTGGAGTGGTCGGATGTCCGAATGATTGACATTGTTCGGACACCATTGAGCGGGATTAAAATTGATCCCCTTGACACAAAAGGATTACTTGACCCCGCCGAGTCCAAGATGCAAGTCCCCGTTCCTGGTGGGGCGTTTACTCGATCTCTTCGTGAAGCAATCAAAGGCATTAAAGATGACACTATCACGTTCAAGCCTGTCGTTGATGGGTTTGAACTGGTGGGAACGGAACTGATTGTCCCTTACAAAGGAGATAAGCCTGATCGCACTTTTGCTGTCCCCAAGCTTGTTCTGGGGTTGCTACTTTGTAGTGGGTTTCAGGTTGCTGCCTTTATTTTTGGGATAAATCTTCCCTTTGGCGTAGCCCTAACTAAAGGTGCGTTTAATACCATCTTGGCTCTAGCCACGGTGATGGAGCCGCTCGAAAAGGTCGCCCCGGCTGAAGCAGGGGCTAAAGCCAAAAAGAAAACAAAAAAACAAAAGGAAACTCCTCCCCAAGAGGGAGATGAGATGCCAAGCCCTGAGCTTGAATCAGGGGAAATTCCGGGGGTGGTCGTTACCCCCTTACCAGAGGAAACTTTAGCGATCGCGGAGGCGATCGCCGAAAACTCCGGGACTGACGACCCCACGCTAAAAGCCCTGATCCAGGAAGTGAAGGAGGCGGAAGCCATTTCCGATGCTGAACCCACTGCTTCCGACAAGAAGAAGGAGAAGAAAACCCCTGAACCTCTCGAAACTGAAGAGGCTTCCCAATGTCTGGTGGTCGAGGCTGAGTCCATGAAAGAAGTCGCCTTGCGAATCAATCTGGGGCGATACATCGCGCTCCAGTTTGACTTCACATCAGTGCTCTGCATCAGTCTTAACGTACAGACTATCCAAGTCTCCACTGACTAGATACCCTAATTGATTGGGAACAAAGAAATTTCATCGTTTAAACTTACATTCCGTAGGTTAAGACCCATTATGTTAGTGAACGGTGTGTGAGACACAATTCAACCACCAATATCACCGTTGATCCTCACTTTCCGCAGGTTGACATTTTATTTTTACTATGCATTACTAAATGAAATCGCTGTAAGCCTTGTGAGAAGAGACTTCTGGGATTTGCCAATTTTGAGAACTCAACGAGTAGCTTAATGTTCCGTAATAACTTGAGCGGCAACATCCAAAGTTCAAACCTGCCATGTTCCAAGGCTTTCAGGAAGCAAAAATGAATTCATACTTTAATTTATTTGTCAACCTTCGGAATGTTGGCTATAAAGCAGCAACTCTGGTTTGGGCTTTTGAACAAGACTTAGGTTTCACCACAATTTCCACGTCTCGCCCTAAAGCATTGAGGAAACGAAACAACCGCGCCGTTGAAAATCCTCCCAATTTTCCATGGATTAACGCTGAAACCTTGGGTTGATCAATGCCTAACACCTCTGCCGCTTCAGATTGAGTCATCTCTTGATTCGCAATGATACTGCTAATCCGACGAGCAAGTTCTGCTTTAACAAGCAATTCATCAGCATTTTCCAAACTCAAATCGGCAAACACATTACCACTACTGGTTTGTACTGCAATTTTTTCAGTCATCTTTTACACTCCCTAGGGTTTACTGTAATTTTCTGTATAATGCTCTTTGGCTCGTCTCAGTCTTGTTTTGATCAATTCAACATCCTGTTTGGGGGTAGCAATACCTTGCTTTGATTTTTTCTGAAAAGCGTGTAAAACGTAGACCACTCCAGCCAGTTTTACCGTGTAAACGGCTCGATAAGTATCTCCGTCAAAATCTTCTACAACCTCCAATACTCCAGACCCCTTAAATCCTTTGAGTGGTTTGGCTGACGGATACTTTTCACCACATTGAGCCAAGTACAGGGCATAACCAACGGTTTGCCGAACATCATCCGGGAATTCCTTTAAATTGTCTAGAGAACTTCCGACCCATTCAACTGGCTTGAGTAATTCATTCATAGTTCCAATATGCCTAATTTAGCATACTATCTTCAATAGTATCTCTAATTAACATCTCTCATTGCCGACCCATTAGCCCCATGCCACACATCCTCATGGATTCCCAGCTTCCCCAAAATGGGCGGTTAGGGCGAGGGCGATCGCATCTGCCGCATCATCGGGCTGGGGAACCTGCTCCAATTGCAATTCCCGCATCACCGCATCCTGAACATCCGGCTTCTTGGCATTGCCATAGCCCGTTAAAGCCTGCTTCACCTGGGCCGGCGTAAACTCGACGATCGCACAACCCTGTTGCGCCAAAGCCAAAAGGATCACGCCGCGAGCTTGGGCCACGGCGATCGTATTGCCCATGCGATAAAAAAATAACTTTTCCACCGCCACTAGATCCGGCTCACTTTGGTCTAACAGCGTGTGGAGGTCATCGTAGATTGTGATGAGGCGATCGCCTAAAACCGTCTTCGCCGCCGTTTCAATAATCCCGCAATGGAGCAACCGGGGCAGCTCCCCCTGAACAAACTCCACCAACCCAAACCCCACCCGCGCCAAACCCGGATCAACACCTAAAATCCGCATTGACACTGAACCGCCCCCCACACTGGTGTAGGGGTAAACAGGAGAGATCTCGGCATTTGGGCTATCATGCTGATGATTCTTCAGAAATCATTCCGCTATTGTTCATTTTGATTGCCATTATGTCTATCGGGTTACTTCAACAGGCCCTACACAATATCAAGGTGGAAAAGCAACGTTGGCTCACCGTCGGTCAACGTACCCCCCAACGGGTCAACCATTGGATGAAATGGCTCGCACCGGGATTGCTGATTAAGCGTTGGCTACTGTTGAGCATCACGGGAATGATTTTGGCAACGTTGGGCGCAGCAATCTGGGTGGGATTAACCCCAGTGTATCGCCTCATGGGTTTGGTTTCTGAGGTGATCGAAACCCTGGCCCGGGTTTTGCCCAACTCCCTCTCTGGCCCCTTTGCCTTGGCTTTGGGGTTGGTGCTGCTGATCTGGGGCCAAAGCCGTAGCGTTGGCTCAATTACGGAGGTGCTCCATCCCGGTGATGGGGAAGAACTGATTGATCGCCTCTTGGCCCATCGTCGCCTCAATCGGGGGCCGAAAATTGTCGCCATTGGGGGCGGTACGGGTTTATCGACGATTTTACGGGGTTTGAAGGAGTACAGTGCCAACATTACGGCGATCGTGACGGTGGCGGATGATGGCGGCTCTTCGGGGCGGTTGCGGCGGGAAATGGGGACGTTGCCGCCAGGGGATATTCGTAACTGTGTGGCGGCGCTGGCCACGGAGGAGGAACTGCTCACCCAGTTGTTTCAATACCGGTTTAATACTGGTGATGGCCTCTCGGGCCATAGCTTTGGCAATCTATTCCTAACGGCGATGACCGATATTACGGGGGATCCTGAAAAGGCGATCGCCGCCAGTTCCAAAGTCCTTGCCGTCCGCGGCCGTGTCCTCCCCGCCACATTGAGCGATGTTTGCCTCTGGGCAGAAATGACCGACGGCCGCCGCATTGAGGGGGAATCGCAAATTCCCCACGCCGAGGGGCGGATCGCCCGCATTGGTTGCACCCCCGCTAATCCCCCCGCCTTACCCACTGCGATTAAAGCCATTGAGGAGGCGGATTTTATTATTTTAGGCCCCGGCAGTTTATACACCAGCGTCATCCCGAATCTACTCGTTCCCCAAATCCGCGAGGCGATCGCCCGCACCAAAGTTCCCCGCATCTACGCCTGCAACATCATGACCCAACCGGGAGAAACCGACGACTACACCGTTGCTGACCATATCCGCGCCATTGATGAAGCCTGCGGCCAAAAGCTTTTTGATGCGGTGGTGGTGAATCGTCGCTATCCCTCAGCCGATACCCTGATTCAGTATGCTCAGGATAATTCCCATCCCGTGTTTTGCGATCGCGAAGCCATCACCCAACTGGGTCGGCGGATCATTGCCGCCAATATCCTCGACGAAGACCCCAAAACCGGCTATGTGCGCCATGATCATCAACGGTTAGCGCGGGTGCTGTTGCGGTGGTATGGCAAGAGTAATGGGTTTCAAAACCGGCTTGAGGATGTATTGACGGAGTTGCGGGGTTAATTAGGGTGGAAATTTTTCGGTTATCCAGTGGGGCAGAAACCCAGGCATTGGGGGAAAAATGGGGGCGATCGCTCCCCCCTTGCACCCTTTTACTAATGGGGGATTTAGGGGCGGGAAAAACGACATTGATCCAGGGTTTAGGTCAGGGCCTCGGCATTTCTGACCCGATTCTTAGCCCCACGTTCACGCTGATCAACGAATACCATAGCGGCCGCCTTCCCCTTTATCACCTCGACCTCTATCGCCTCGAACCCGACGGCGTGCGGGGCCTCTACCCCGAACTCTATTGGGAGGGGGAAGAAGTAGAACCGGGGATCATGGCGATCGAATGGGCGGAACGCCTCCCCTATCGCCCCCCCGTCTATGGGGAAATCCACCTCACCCCCCAAGGGGAAGGGCGCGAAATTCGCGTAAATTGGGTAGGCATGGCCGCTCCTCCTGTTTAACCCCCCTTTTTAAGGGGGGCAGGGGGGATCCCACCGTTTCCTTCATCCCGTTTTTCATGAGTATCCTCACCCTCCAAAACGTTCAAAAAGATTTTGGTATTAAAGAAATTCTCCGCTCCGCCAGTTGCACGATCGAAGCCGGGGAAAAAGTCGGCTTGATTGGCGTGAACGGTTCCGGTAAATCGACGTTTTTAAAAATGATTGCCGGTTTAGAGCCATTAGATGGGGGCGATCGCCTCCTCAAATCCGGAGCCAACGTTGTTTACCTCCCCCAACAGCCGGATATTGACCCCGATCGCACCGTTTTAGATCAAGTGTTTGCCGATAGCAGCAACGCCATGGATTTGGTGCGGGAGTATGAACGCCTTTCCCACCGCATGGCCCACGCCCAAGGTCAGGATCTCGATATATTGATGACCCAATTGGCGGCGATTACTGAGCAGATGGACGGGGTGGGGGCCTGGGAATTGGAAACCAACGCCAAAATCATCCTGACGCGGTTGGGTATTGATGATTTTGAAGCCCGGGTGGGGGATCTGTCCGGCGGTTATCGCAAACGCATCGCCCTGGCCACGGCGCTACTTTCCGATCCCGATCTCCTACTCATGGATGAACCCACCAACCACCTCGATGCAGAATCTGTGGAATGGCTTCAGGATTATCTCAAACAGTTTCGCGGCGCACTGTTGCTGATTACCCACGATCGCTACTTTTTAGATCGCGTCACCACCCGCATTTTAGAAATTGATCGCGGCGACCTCTACAACTACAACGGTAACTACGCCTATTATCTGGAGAAAAAAGCCGACGCAGAAGCTTCTGCCGCTAGTAGTGAGCGTAAGCACGCGGGGGTTCTCCGGCGAGAATTGGCCTGGTTACGACAAGGCCCCAAGGCCCGCAGCACAAAACAACAGGCCCGCATCGATCGCATTTCCGACATGCAAAACAAAACCTTTAAAACCGCCCAGGAAAAAGTCAGTATTGACACCCCCGGCCGCCGCATTGGGAAGAAGGTGATTGAATTGGTGGGGGTGAGTAAAACCTATGGCGATCGCACTTTAATTCATGATTTTAGTTATGAATTTGGGCCGAGCGATCGCATTGGCATTATTGGCGGCAATGGGGCGGGGAAATCCACGCTGATGAATATGATCACCGGCCGCATTGAGCCAGATGCGGGGCGGGTGGAGATTGGCAGCACGATCCATTTTGGCTATTTTGATCAACATTCTGAGGATTTGCTAGCCGCGAAAGATCAAAATCAGCGGGTGATTGATTACATTAAGGCACGGGCAGAATTGGTAAAAACCGCCGATGGTAGTATTATCACTGCATCCCAAATGCTAGAACGGTTTCTCTTTCCCCCCAATCAACAATATGCCCCCATTCATAAACTATCTGGGGGCGAAAAACGGCGATTATTTCTGCTGGAAATTCTCATGGGAGCGCCCAACGTTTTGATCTTGGATGAACCCACCAATGATCTTGATGTGCAAACCTTAGCAGTCTTAGAAGATTACTTGGAAAACTTTAACGGTTGCGTGTTGTGTGTTTCCCACGATCGCTATTTCCTGGATCGCACCGTTGACTTTATCTTCGCCCTAGAACCGGGGGGACAGTTACGCCAATATCCAGGGAATTACTCCGTTTATTTGGACGATAAAAAGGCAGAATTAGCCGCCGCTAAGGCAGAAAAAATCGAAACCGCCAAATCCATCGCCCCCCCACCAGCCGCCAAAGCCGCTCCCGCCCCCCGCCGCCTCTCCAACTACCAACGCCGCGAACTGGCGGAACTGGAAACCAAAATTCCCAGCCTCGAAGCCCAAAAAGCCGCCCTAGAGCGCACCATCTACCACAACCCCCCGACAGACTACACCCAACTCCAAAGCCTCACCGATCAACTGGCCCAATTGAACGCCACCATTGATGAAGTCACGGAACGCTGGCTCACCTTGGCGGAATTAGAGGGTTAGGTGCTCCTGCCTGCTCCGTAACAATCCCCACGCAATAGAAGATACAGTGAGGAATGCTTGATTTTTGTTGGTGACCTCAAACCTATGGCTGTTTCCGTTTCTTCCTGGGGGGCGATTCGCGTTAGCTCAACTATCGCTCTCCTCGCCACCGTAACCGTGGGTTGTATCGCAACGAACCCGACCCCCACAAGCAATACAGCCGAACCTGCCGCGTCCCCAGCCGCCCCTCGCTCCCAACAGTCGCAGAATATCCAGGTGTTCACCCCTGAGGATGTTAGCAATGCGTCGGGGATCGCCCCCACCGCCAGCGATGTGTTGCCGATATGGGTCACAGAGTTTGTCTCTTTCCCGGTGCAGTTTGAGCGGGGCCGGAATAGCACATCTCGCCGCAATACGGTTCCTGCCAAAACCAGCCACAGCCATGAAATTCAGGCCCGTGCGGGTCAAGTGCTGGAGGTGAAGCTCAGTTCGAGTGAGAATGCGGCGTTGTTGAATATTTTTGCACCGACGGGGGTGGTGATGGTGCGGGAATCCACGGCGGCGGCGGTGCAATTGCCCTTGGATGGGGAGTACGCCATTGGGGTCATTGGCCAAGCAAATGCGGTGATGGACTATACCCTTGAAATCCGGATTGCGGATTAATGGGGTTTACCAAATGCCAAAAACCGCTAAAATCAGGCACAGAGCCGATTCTAGCGGTTTTCAGTTTATTCAAAAAAGAGGCGGCACCCGGATTCGAACCGGGGGTAAAGATTTTGCAGACCCCTGCCTAGGTAACTCAAACCCTTGCCCCGTGGGGGTTGGGTTTTGTCCCTGCCTAAAATTGATCTAAAAACGCCCGTTGGCTACCCTCCCACCAGGTAAAAATCGCCATCGTTGATCGTCTGCAAAAATAGATCCGCTGCACTACAGCAATCGCAGCAGTCTTCGTCGCAATCGCCCCAAGGATTGGAGCATAAATTCAAGAATTGTCTACCTTTGTCCTCTTGCCCTCTTACAGTTCCCCCACAATATGGGTATTTCTGCCTAGTTTTGTCGTGGATAACACAATCAATTTCCCACCCCTCGAAATGAGTGGTGATATTTGTTGTTGTGGCGTAATAAACGTTAGTGCTTACTAACGTGGTTGTCCATGTTTTGGAGCCTGCTTCTACCCATGATTTTATTGCGTTAATGTCCCCGTGGAGAACGATGAAATGATATGGAGAGATATTGCCACTATGCCCTAGCCTAGTGGCAACATTCCCCCCCCCGAGATCCATCGTCGCTCTAGGGATGTCTGTTACCAGGAAAGCCTCAACGTAGTTAACTTTGTAGTCGTTCCATGAGTAAGGTTCTGTGTTGGTGTAGGATGATGCGCCTTGCCACTGCTCATAACCCTCAACACTACACTGCACAACGTGCTCAGGATAGGATTCTTCGTCATATGGTTCGCAGAATAATTTAACTTTCGTGGATCTCTCGTAGGAGTAATTACCAGACCCGACACCGCCAAAAACGTCAACAGTGGAGCTATAGGTAGACCTCTCTCTATACGCTACGTTGTGCATGACAACAATGCCATCCTCGCACCCCTCTCTAGGCATTAGATAACCCAACAAAAATTAAATTTTTGGGAGGGAGGAATCTTGCTGACCGGAGCAGTTCCCCCTCCTGCGTTGACTGGATGATATGGAGCATTGGTTTTATGGAATGCCGCCGCTCCGTGATTTGGATCACTCGTGGACAAGTAATAGATTGAATTAGAGTAGCTGACCACGTTAACTTGCGCGGTTAACGGTGGGATTTGGCTAGGGGTTAGAAACTCACTGGCGGAACCCAGTTGCTCCCCAGGATCAAGGGACGACAAAACAATGGCTCTGTCTTGGGGATTTTTCAGGATGCTTCCTCTTGCCAAAATGAATCTATTTAGCCGGTCATCCGCGTAATCTTTCCCGGCTTCCCCCCCCAATCCTAGCAAAAGTTGAGGTTTGCCCTCAAAGTCCGGCGCGAAATAGAAAATCCCATTTTCCTGAAAAAATACGTTAGGGAAGGATCGATCTGCCAAGACTATCGATCCAATTAGCGGGTAACTTCCGCTGTTCTGCCGAAGATTTATGATCTGCATAGGAAGACGGCGGAAGGGATGGCGTTGAAGCGAGTTTCGTCAATGGCGATCATTTCCCCTGGTGGCAAATCCATCTGATCATAGGCTTGGTAATTGTCCGTGGCGGAATCGTAATAGCCGAAACAGCGATCGCCTTTGGGCCGCGCTTGAAAATGGTGAAGCTGAAACTCACCCGTTAACCCGTGCTCTCGGATGATGGGGTTAAAGTCGAGCAGCAACGCCTGGTCTTGGCGGTGGCGGTGAAACACCCGGAAGCGGCCCCGGCCTAATTTCCGAACAATAACGCTATTACTGGCCATAAAAATTCCTCACTCGAACGGTAATAGGATCGCCATCCCGACTAATGGCGCGGATCGCCCCCTTCCAGGTCGTTTCTAGGTAAATTTGGCCCGGTGGTAGGGGGAAAGCGTAGTTTTCAGCGGTGGGGTTATCCGTGCCGAAGTCAATCAAGAGATCGCCGGCCCCTTCGTGGTAGATGGTGGCCCGGATTCGGGCAAAATCCACCGGCGCGATGATTGTCGCAACGTTGGCCACCACCCAAGTTGATCGGGTGAC
>JAABSU010000094.1 GCA_011390265.1 Spirulina sp. | reverse complement strand
CGAAACGCCTAGGCCAGCCCCAGACATCTCACCGCCAATACCAGAGGCCGTCATACCCATGCCTGACATGCCTGCGCCAGAAACTCCCGCGCCGGACATCGTTAAACCAGCCCCGGACATTCCAACACCAGAGATCGCCGCACCGGACATCCCCGCACCAGACATTCCAACACCAGACATTCCAACACCAGACATTCCAACACCAGACATTCCAACACCGGACATTCCAGCCCCAGAGATCGCCGCGCCGGACATTCCAGCCCCAGACATCCCTGATCCCGAAGCCCATTTACCCATCCCAGAGGGGAAAACGTAGGAACTGAGGGAATCTTCCCCGTAGAACACAGAACCGGCTTGGCGTTTCGTTGCCGCCACTTCTTCCAGTTCCCGCATCCGGCGGCGAATTTCATCTTCAATACTTTCGCCCCCGATTTCCTTGAAGTGATGGATTGATTGCCCCACCAGGTCTTGATCCCAAGCCACCGTCATAAACCGGTCTTCAATCCAATCGGAAGGATACACAGGAGGCACACGCACCACACCGGAACGAGCCAGACTGAGCCAACGGCCATCCATGCAACGGTAGCCAATCTCGACGCGGTACTCGCGATCGCTAATCGGGATCGGGATATACCAATCGCGGGCTAATTCGTCGCAGGGGTATTCTTGGGTATTGTGGGGGTTCTGCTCGGCAAGATTAATGTTGGTGACATCGTAAATGCGCAGGGCCAATTGTTGCCCCCCTTGACGACGGAGCGTTTCCTTGTGCTCATTGGTGATGTCCCAATAGGCATAACACCATTGGGGATCGCGGGGCATGAGGACGATACAGCTTTCGCCGTATCCACTGGGCAAGTCGGGTAGATTTTCATCCACAGAAGCTAAATTTGCTTCAATCAGGTCTCGTTGGCCGACTTCAAATTTTGATGCTTCCACTGCTGTTTTTTCCTCGGTTGGTTGGCTCGCGATCGGGTTATAGGAAGAAGGGACAGTTTGTTCGGTTTCAATGGCTTGAATCGCCGCTAGAAGCTGCGATTTGCGCATTCGGCTATATCGAGAAATGTTATAGTCACTGGCAACTTTACGGAGTTGTCGCAGTGTCAATTCTTCGAGGGGTTGGCGTTGTTGGGCCATTGTTACTTCTGCTAAGTCGGGTTTCTACCACAAGGGGAAGAAAGCGATCGCTCTCTTGGTAAATGAGAAAGATAGCTTTGCTCTACTATCTACGGAATTTGACTCAAGGCGGTCAAGAGGCCCAGGGGATCAATCCCAGTGGAATTACCCCCGATCAACGGCAGGATCGGCAGGGTGGGGATCGCAATGTCAATGAATTTTGACAGATGATCCCAACGGGGTGCGATCGGGATCACCATCCTCAGGCTTAACGCTGGCCCCGCCGCCATCCGCCCCATTCCTCCGTTAGAGTAGGGGAATACAGAACACTGTTCAGGATGATGGTTATGGGACTATTTGGTTTTGGTAAAAAATTAACGATCCCCTCCCCCGACGCAGCGCTGCCGGGACGGTCAACATCAATGCCAGTTCCCGCGAAACACTACGTCAACGGCAATCCCTTACAACCCCCTTTCCCGGCGGGGATGGAATTGGCGATGTTTGGCTTGGGGTGTTTTTGGGGGGCAGAGCGGAAGTTTTGGCAACTGGAGGGGGTTTATTCCACCGCTGTGGGTTACGCCGCCGGGAGCACCCCAAACCCCAATTATCAGGAAGTTTGTACGGGGATGACTGGCCACAATGAGGTGGTGCTCGTGGTCTATGATCCCAGCGTCATCCCCTATGAACAACTCCTCAAGGTGTTTTGGGAAAGCCACAACCCCACCCAAGGGATGCGCCAAGGCAACGACACCGGCACCCAATACCGCTCTGGGATTTACGTCTATTCTGAAGCACAACGGGAGGGGGCGATCGCCTCGAAACAAGCCTATCAAGCCGTGATCCACCAAGCCAACTATGGCGATATCACCACGGAAATCCTCGATGTGCCCCCCTTCTACTATGCCGAGGACTATCACCAGCAATATCTCGCCAAAAATCCCAATGGCTACTGTGGCCTGGGGGGAACGGGCCTAGAATGCCCCATTGGCGTATTGAGTTGAGGAGTTCCTTTAAATATTCCTGAGCGAAAAATCCGGATTCTCCGACTGGCTGCGAGGATTGCTTGAAATCCTTGCAGCCTCGCCATCTTAACCGGCTATCTGGAGGGCGATCGGGGCAAGAAGGGGACAAATCGGGATATTATGATCCATCAAGGCTGATATTGATCCCGTCCTATCGGTATGAAGCGATGTAATCCCGGACACTTTACCCCTGATCCTGCTCAGAGAATTTTTAGGGTCAAACCCAATGAAAAGCAACGAAACCTATCTCAATCACCCCACATTTGGCCTTCTTTTCAAGGTTTGTCCCATTGAAAATAATCAAGAACTCTATACCACCCTCTACGCCCAACGCCTGTTTTTCGTCGTTGCTCAGGCTTCCCACGGCTTAAGCTTTGAACCCCTGGGCCGCTCTGATGCGCGGCTGTTGGTGGAGAATCGCCTCCGAAAGTTGCGGCGCATTAACGCCACGGAAGAGCATCAAGAATTAAACGTGATCTATAAGCGCACGTTCCAATGAATCGGCTCAATGGGGGTGAATTTTGATGACGACGATCGCTAAAAATTTAGCCGCTATCCGGGCCACGATTCCCGACCCGGTGCGGCTCTTAGCCGTGAGCAAAACCTTCCCCGCCGCCGCGATCCGGGCCGCCTATGGCGAAGGGGTGCGGGATTTTGGGGAAAGTCGGATTCAAGAGGCGATCGCCAAACAAGCAGAACTCACCGATCTCACCGATATTCAATGGCACTTCATCGGCCATCTCCAAAGCAACAAAGCCAAAAAAGCCCTCACCCATTTTGATTGGATTCACACCTGCGACCATCTCGCCCTCGCCCAACGCCTAGACCGCCTCGCTGCCGAACTGGGGCAATGTCCCAAAATCCTCCTCCAAGTCAAAGTCCGCCCCGATCCCGATAAATACGGCTGGCCCCTAGAAACCCTCTGGCCAGATTTGCCCGCTTTAACCCAATGTCATCACCTCAACATTCAAGGATTGATGACAATTTTGCCCCTCGGCTTAACCTCCGCAGAAACCCGCCAAGCTTTTCAAGAAACCCAAGCCGCCGCCACCCAAATTCAAACCCAATTTAGCCCCCCCCTAACGATGACAGAGCTTTCCATGGGGATGTCCGGGGATTATCCTTTGGCCGTGGCCGCTGGGGCAACGATAATCCGCGTCGGCCGAGGAATTTTTGGCGATCGCCCTCCCCTCGCCCCCCAAACCTGAGCCAATCTCCCCCAATTTTTAAAACTGGCAAGATTCAAGGTTATGATGTTAGCGGCTTCGTAGCCGGCCGCCATCGCAATCTTGGTGTCATTAAGCTCATAACGGGATAGGGAGAAGTTCAGCCGTGAACACGATTTTTAATAAGCTCAAGGATATTGTCGGGTTAAATGAATCCGAGTATGAGTATTATGAAGAGGATATGGAGGGGAATGACTATCAACCCGTCTACCAACCGGAGCCTGCTCCCGTGGTTGAGGATGAGCGTCAACGCCCCCGCCGCACCCGCGAACGTCCCTCAGCGATGACGGCACCAGCCCCCTCTCATGAATCCATTGGTTTATCAGCAACAGCCCCAGCAGCAAGGAGTAACGTGATAGGAATGCCCGGATCGGCGAACGGAATTTCAGAAGTTGTCGTCATTGAACCCCGCTCTTTTGAAGAAATGCCTCAAGTGATTCAGGCGTTGCGGGAACGGAAGTCCGTTGTTTTAAATCTGACGATTATTGATCCCGATGAGGCCCAGCGGGCGGTTGATTTTGTGGCGGGGGGAACCTACGCCATTGATGGCCATCAGGAGCGCATTGGTGAAAGTATTTTCCTGTTTACCCCCAGTTGCGTCCAGGTCAGCACCCAAAATGCGACTCCCCAAGAAACGGCTTCTCCCCTGAGTGCAGTGCGGGCCAGTGCCTCCAGTATGGTAAGCCCCAATACATCTTGGTCGCTTGATCCCAATCGTTTGGTGAATTAGGATCCCCCCTGCCCCCCTTAAAAAGGGGGGTTCCGGATCAACCCCCTTATAAAGGGGGTCGGCGTAGCCGGGGGGATCGTGAGCCTGGCAACGAAGTGCAATCCCCCCTAGCCCCTTTTGAGCCAGGGGGGAGCTTGTTTTGGAATTGATTGATCTGCCCTGGAATGGAGTTTGAAATCATGGTGTATCAACTGGGTATTATTGGCGGCGGTGTGATGGGGGAAGCATTACTTTCCCGCTTAATCGCCCAAGCAATTTATCCCCCAGAGCAGGTCATTGTTAGTGATCCCGTCCCGGCGCGGGGGGAAGTGCTGCGATCGCAATATGGCGTGACAACCACCACCGACAACGCCCAAGCCTGCCAAGCCGAAATCATCCTCCTCGCCATCAAGCCCCAAATTCTCTCCCAATTGGCGCGGCAACTGGCCATGGTAGCCATCCCTCCCCACAGTTTAATTCTCTCCATCCTTGCTGGGGTTCCCCTCGCCCGTTTAGCAGAACTGTTCCCCCAACAGCCCATCATCCGCGTCATGCCCAATACGCCAGCCACCGTAGGGGCGGGGATGACGGCGATCGCCCCCAATACCCAAGTCAAACCCCCCCAACAGGCCCAAGCAGAAACGATCTTTGGGGCGGTGGGGGAAGTGGTACAGGTTCCAGAAGCAAGTATGGATGCGGTGACGGGGCTTTCGGGGTCGGGGCCGGCGTTTGTGGCGTTGATGGTGGAGGCGTTGGCTGATGGCGGCGTGGCGGCGGGCCTACCGAGGGCAATAGCCCAACAGTTAGCGATCCAAACCGTCCTGGGTACGGCTCAACTCCTCAAAGAGCGCGACCTTCACCCCGCCCAACTCAAGGATCAAGTCACCAGTCCGGGGGGAACGACGATCGCCGGGGTGAATGCCCTAGAGCAGCAGGGATTCCGGGGGGCGGTGATGGCGGCAGTTTTGGCGGCCTATGGGCGATCGCAAACCCTCGGCCAGTAGGGGCGTTGGCGTAAGCCTGCCGGAGGCACAAAAATCTTTCGCTTGAATCCTTGCGCCTTGATGGTGGCGATCGCCCAATCTAGATCAATTGTTCTTAACAATACAGAAGAACGATGGGAAGGGTTTGCTAAACTAAAAAAACGATTCCCCTCACCCAGCGGAGATCATCGCTATGACCCTTTCCTTGGATTGTGAGATACTCTACCCCGACAGTGATGGTCAGCCAATGGCAGACAATACCCTCCAATTTCGCTGGATTGTCCTGATCAAAGAAAATCTAGAACTGCTCTTTGCGGATCAACCGGATGTTTTTGTGGCGGGAGATTTACTCTGGTATCCGGTGGAAGGACACCCGGAAATCCGTGTCGCCCCCGATGCGTTAGTGGCCTTTGGTCGCCCCAAGGGAGAGCGAGGCTCCTATAAACAGTGGGAAGAGGACAATATTGCCCCACAAGTCGTCTTTGAAATCCTTTCCCCCGGCAATCGTCTGGCGGAAATGAGCAAAAAGCAGCAATTTTATGAGGATTACGGGGTGGAGGAATATTATCTTTACGACCCGAACCGCAATGATTTAAATGGTCTGTATCGTACTGTAGAAGGATTGCGGCCCATTGAAGCAATCCATAACTGGACAAGTCCCCGTTTAGGCATTCGTTTTGTGGTCACTGCCACCACGTTAGAACTGTATCGTCCCGATGGGCGACCCTTCCTGAGCTTTTTGGCGTTAGAGCAAAGGGCAGAATTGGAACGCCAACGGGCTGAACAAGCGGATCAGCGGGCGGAATTAGAACGCCAACGGGCTGAACAAGCGGATCAGCGGGCGGAATTGGAACGCCAACGGGCTAAACAAGCGGATCAGCGGGCGGAATTGGAACGCCAACGGGCTGAACGATTAGCCGCACAACTGAGAGCGTTGGGCATTGACCCCGAAAGCTAAATGCTGGCGTTTAATTCTTCCTGGGTTCGGGAGATTGAAAGGTTTGATACGTCTCCACCAGATCAGGGCGATCGCCTAACACCTTCCCCTCCCATTCCACCCAAGCATGACTCTCCATCACCCCCCCATGGCGGCGCATCCCGATTTTTAACGATGCTGTGATCCCGTAGCGTTCTAAAAGGTAGAGGAGGAGGAGTGATCGCCTCAGGCAATTACTCCAAGGCCGACTATAGCGATCCGCCAACATCACCATCGCCGCCAACCGCTTCACCGCAATCGGTCGATCCACCTTGGGGAGGGGATAGCGAGCTAATAACCCCTGCGTCCGCCGCAATCCCCCCCATTGCAACAACACCGCCACCACCGGCAACAACCCATAGGCCAAACAGAACCAGCCCCAATCCTGCCGGGACAAGCCCCGCAGCGTGCGCCACTTCTGCCCCCAAGTCATCGCTGTAAACCCGCCAAAAAGGCTTGGGTACGCAGATCAATCCCCGTGATCGCCGTCCCCACCACCACCGCATCCGCACCACTAGCCAAGGCCCGGCACACCATTTCCGGTGTTGCTACTCCCCCCTCGCAGATCGTGAACGTCTCCAGTTGGGCCGCAATTTCTGCCAGTAATTCCCAAGCGGGGGGGGCTTGATTTTGGGTGAGTTCTGTATAGCCGTAGAGGGTTGTGCCGACGAGATCCGCCCCCGCCGCGATCGCCCCCCGCGCACTGCTCAAACTATCAATATCCGCCATCACCAACTTACCCCGGTCATGGATTACCCGGATCAAAGCCTCCAAACCCACGGGGCGATCGCGCTCCGTCGCATCAATAGCGACAATATCCGCCCCCGCCTCAATGACGGCGATCGCATCCTCGATCCGAGGCGTAATATACACCGGATAATCGGGAAGTACCTGCTTCCATAAGCCAATCATCGGGATTTGGGGCAAACATCGGCGCACCGCTCGGATATGGGCCGGCGTATCAATGCGAACCCCCGCCGCCCCTTGGTTGACCGTAGCGGTGGCGATCGCCGCAATCATTTCCGGTTGATAGAGGGGCGAATCTGCCGGCGCTTGGCAAGAGACAATCAACTGGTGGCGAAGGGCTGAAAGCATAATGCTATCTTAAACAGTAGTTTTCGCAAGCATACTCCACGATGGCCACCCTTTCCCCCGACGAAATCGAACAGTTTCGCGCCCAACTCAGCAACTACCCCCCCGCCCTCAAAGCCCTCACGGAAATTGAAGATTGTGAGGGCAATTTAGCCGATGCCACCATTTCCCTCGCCATCCGGGCAGGGCAACAACCCCAGGAAGATAACGGCGAATGGCTCGCGGATTTAGCCAAACGCTGCCGGGCCGTGATTTGTCAGGCGATCCCCCGCCAAAACCTCGAAACCGGAGCCATTGATAAAACGATTATTGCCGTCGCCAGTTCAGAACTGATCCCCGCCGCCCTAGCCACCCCCGTCGTTCTTTATGTGTTGAAATCTGGCCTGGCGGAATTTTGCCAAGCCTTTGAACCCGTTGAGCCGGGGGCAGAATCCTAAATGATTCTTGGTTTTGATCCCGGTCGGGATAAATGTGGGGTGGCGATCGCCCATCCCGACGGTACGCCCCAATGGTATCAGGTGGTTAACCGGGCCGATGTCCCCCCAGTCCTCGCCCAACTCCAACGGGATTACCAAATTACCCACATCGTCATGGGCAACCAAACCACCGCCCAACAATGGGCCAGTGAGATCAAACCCCTGTTTCCCGCCGATACCCCCCTCACCTTTGTCAATGAGCGCAACAGCAGCCTCGAAGCCCGCGATCGCTATTGGCAAATGTTCCCCCCCCAAGGGTTAGCCCGCCTCATTCCCCAAGGGATGCGTCTCCCCCCCCGGCCGGTGGATGATATCGTCGCTATTCTGTTAATCGAACGCTACTTAAACCCCTAATGTCCTCTATTGCCCTTGGCGATCGCATCACCCTCGCCCCCGATGTTCTCATTCAAGAACTGGCGGGGGAATCTGTCCTCCTCAACCTCAATAGTGAGGAATATTTCGGCCTTGATGACATTGGCACGCGGATGATCACGGTGCTCAATGAATCGGATTCGGTGGCGATCGCCCAAGCCCAACTTCTCCAAGAATATGAAGTGGAGCCAGCCCAACTGAGCCAAGACCTCCTGACCCTGATCAGCGACCTTCAAACCCACGGCCTGATCACGATTAAACCCGCCCCGCCAGATGACTCAACTGCTTGAGATTGACAATACAGAGCGTCCGCTGTTGCGGATCAATTTCCACCCAACTTTTACTATGGAGCTTTTCAATAATCTTCCGCACCTCTTCCGCCGTAATATCGGAAATCTGCGCCAGATCCTCATCGGGAACCATTAAAATTTCCGTCCCCTTCGCCGCCGGTTGGCCATAATGCTCCGCCAACATCACCAGCATTTTTGCCAGCTTAATCGCGGGCGGCTGGTTCCGCAATTGAAACCGCACATTGGAATGGCGCAACCGTTGCACCATTAATTGCAACATCCGATGATGCAATTGGGGGTCTTTAAACAGGGTTTGAATAAACCGCTGGGCGGAAACACTCAGCAACTCCACCGGACAGAGGGCCACCACATCCGTTGAGCGGGGCGACTCATCTAAAATTGCCATCTCCCCAAAAAAATCCCCCCGGCCCATCACCGCCAGCGTAATCGCACTGTCCCCCGATAAGCGCCGCACCTTCACCCAGCCGGAGACAATGAAATAAACCGCATTGCCCCAGGCATCTTCCATCAGCACAGCGCGGTCTCTGGGGTAGCTATGCTTGACGGCTACGGAAAGGAGCCATTCGAGGGTTTCGGGGCTGGCAGTGTTGAAAAGGGGGAAAAGCTCGCTAAAAGCCTTGATCTCCATGAATGGTTGTCAGTGTGAAATTGCCTCAATCTTATCAGATGGGATGGTGGGGTTTGCGGGTTAATCGTGGTGGTGTTGCTCCCCAAGCTTGCCTAAAACGGAGTCTGAGGAAGGGCTGGACTATGATGAGGGGATGGAAACATGGCAGATTTGAGGTGGGGATGGGCGATCGCCTTCAGGAACGGTCTTTTCGGCTTTTGCTCTATTTGGAGTGGATTTTACTGGGCATTGCCATGATTGCGGCCCTGTCTATCCATCGGCCCCGCCCAACCATGATGGAGGTGGATCCCCACAATATTCCCCTTGCGGTGTTGGGGTGCATTGCCCTCCTGGGAGGGTTGGGTCTGAGGTTGCCCATCGGTTCCCAAGGGGTTTCGATCCTTTACACGATCGCCGGATTTAGCATTAGCTGGCTGGCGGTGTCGTTGGGGGGGCGGGGCAATACAGTTTTTTCCGCCTTGCTCTTGGTGGTGGTGTTGCGGGCTTGTATTTTATTCCCCTGGCGGGGGCGCATCATCACCGCGCTCTGTGCCTATGGTTCTTTTCTGATCGTGCTGTGGATGCGAATTCAGCATTTTCAGGGACGGGGCCCGGGAATGCGATCGCTCGATATTGCCCAACAACAGCAATTTTTGCTCCATTTAATGATCAACTCGGCGCTGCTGTTTGGCTTGGTGTTGATTTTTGTGCTGCTGTTGGTGGGGGCGGTGTTATCGGAACGGGAAAGCCGCCAAGCCCTAATCGAAGCCAATCGCCGCCTCCGCCGCTATGCCCTCCTCATTGAAAATCAAGCGATGTTACAAGAACGCAGCCGCATCGCCCGGGAAATGCATGATTCCGTTGGCCATTCCCTCACGGCCCAAAGTATTCAGTTAGAAAACGCCGTCCTCTGCTGGAAACAGCAAAATTGGCAGCAGGGGGAAACCCACCTCAACGCCGCCCGCCAATTGGGCAAGGATGCGCTGCGGGATGTGCGTCAATCGGTGGCATCGTTGCAAACCAGTCCCCTCCAGGGGCGATCGCTCTCCCAAGCGGTGCAAACTTTACTCGATCAGTTCACCACGACAACGCAAATTGTCGTTAATCCTGAAATCAATCTCCCCGTCTCCCTGCCAGCGGAAATCAGCACCGCCCTCTACCGTTTAATCCAAGAGGGTTTAACGAATATCACCCGCTATAGTGGAGCAACGGCGGTGGAGCTAACGTTAAAGATCACAGCAGGGGCGATCTCCTTGGTTTTAATCGATAACGGCTGTGGGTTTGATCCTGCGCAAAATACCACAGGGTTCGGTTTACAAAGTATGCGCGATCGCATTGAGGCGATCGGCGGTCAATTCACATTAATCACCGCACCGCGCCAAGGTTGCACGATCCGCGCCACCATTCCCTGTTAATTGCGTTGATGAGTGGGGCCAAGTAACGCGAGAGATTGCCGCCATCTAGATTAGAATTTAGATCGATATGAGGACTAGCCTATGCAGATTTGGCCCGTTCAGGACGCGAAAGCCCGCTTTAGTGAGTTGCTGGACGCTTGCGTGAGTGAAGGCCCGCAGGTGCTAACTCGCCAGGGTACTGAAACTGCTGTATTGGTTCCTATTGATGAGTGGCGACGGCTTCAGGCGGCGGCCCGCCCTTCTCTCAAGCAATTGCTCCTTGCCGACTCGGCCCGCACCGACAGCTTGGTTCCTGATCGCGGCAAAGCCCAACGCCGCCAAGCAGTCGCTCTCTAATAACGCTCATGTACTTGCTCGATACCAATGTTGTCTCTGAGCTTCGCAGACCACGGCCCCATGGTGCTGTTATCGAGTGGCTGAAGTCTGTAGACGACTCCAGCCTCTACTTAGCTACGGTAACGCTGGGCGAGATTCAGGCGGGCATTGAACTGACCCGCGAGCAGGATGTAGAGAAGGCTGGGGAAATTGAGGCGTGGCTAGATCTCGTGGCCGCTTCCTACAACGTTTTGCCGATGGATGGGCCAGCATTTCGTTGCTGGGCAAAATTCATGCACCGAAAGTCAGACACCCTTTATGAGGATGCGATGATTGCGGCGATCGCCCAAGTGAATAGCCTTACTGTTGTGACCCGCAACATTGCTGATTTTTCCTCGTTTGGTGTTGAACTACTCAATCCCTTTGAGTTCACCACAAAAGCCTAAAACATAAGCTCAGATGAAACGGCGATCAACCATTATCTTAGCCAAACTGTATTACAGTAAGGGCTGAGTTTTTTGGTGTTTGGTGTGGCAGATTCTACCCTGGGGGCAATTCGCCCGATTCGGTGGCAACCCTGGATTTTTCATCTTTGTTTACCTTTGGGGTTTGTGGCGATCGCCCTCTGGCTGATGCCCTTTTCCTCAACCTTTCAATTTGATACCGATGAAGGTTTGAGCTTTGCGCAAGCCAAACTCCATAGCCAGGGCTATATCCTTTATGAAGAGATTTGGACGGATGAGCCGCCGATTTTTGCCCTGCTTTTGAGCCATTGGCTGCGGTTTTGGCAGAGATGGGGGTTTGAGAATGTGGTGGTGGTGGGGCGATCGCTCTCCCTCCTTTTCGCCACGGTTTTAATCTGGGCCTTTGCCCAAGTGGTGCGCCTCACCGTCAGCGATCGCGCCGCCCTCATCGCCACAGGTTGCTTAATCCTCTCCTGCAACTTTCTTCGCCTCACGGTATCAGCCATGATTGGCCTACCCAGCTTAACCTTAGCGATGTTAGCCATCTATGCCTTAGTGATTGCTCAGGGACGCTCACCCCATCAACGGGCCGGCCTCGCCCTCCTTTCCGGCCTCGCCCTGGCCGTATCCATGCAAATCAAGATGTACACCCTCTTCCTGATCCCCATCTTGGCCCTCTTCTGGTTCCTACCCGCCAAAACCCCCCTTGCTCAAGAAGGCCAGAAAGAATCCCACAATCCCCAACTCTCCCCCCTTTTTAAGGGGGGCTGGGGGGGATCCCTCTTTCTCCTCACCCTCACCACCGGCTGGCTCACCATCGCCTTCGCTTCTGGGGCGATCGCCCATTGGGGCGACTTTTGGCAATTTCATGTCAGCGATGATGTCAAATCCGTCTTTGTGAATGAAGTGAGTTGGCGGGATGTGTTGGTGTTCTATGTGCAGGATTTAGACTATGGCGTGCTGGCAATTTGGGGGATTGGGGCCTTGGGGTGGAAAGGTGTTCAATCCCATCGCGGCTTACCCCTGATTTGGTTGGCCACGATCACGCTCCTCCTCATCAACCACAAACCCCTCTGGTATCACCACTATTTGCTCATTTCCATTCCCCTCTGTTGGTTAGCCGCCTTTGGAGTGGAGGCCATGGCCCAAAATTGGCAGCGGCGTAAAAAATGGCGTTCGCCCCTGGGTTGGACGCTGCTTTTCCTCCTATTCGCCACGCCCGTTAAATTCGCCCTCCTCCATCATCAAAACCAAGTCTTTGCCCAACAAACCGCCGCCCACCAGGTCGTTTTTGAACAGGTACAAGCCTATCAACCCCAAACCCGCTGGCTACTGACAGATTTGCCCATCTATGCCGCCCACGGGGGGCTGAACGTGCCGCCAGAATTGGCGATGATCTCCCGCAAGCGCATTGCCTCCGGGCAAATTACGGCGCAGTGGTTGGCGGATCTGATGGCGAAATATCAACCGGAGCAGGTGGTTTTGGGCCGGTTTCCAGAATTGCAAACCCTGTTGCAAAGCGAGTTAGATCAGCATTTCGAGAAGCAATCCCACCCCCAAATCACCCACTTCATCCATCACCGCCTCCGTAATCATGAAAAAAATATGACAGAATAATGAAAAAATCATGATAAATCTCGATGAAGTATCTTGGCCTGTTTCCCGTAGCGATTCGCGCTAGCGCAATCATCGCCCTCCTTCTCCTCAACGGTTGCCAACCCCCTGCACCCCCCGATGATCGCCCCAACGTTGTTGCCACCAACACAATTTTGGCCGACCTCACCGAGGATATTGGTGGGGAAGCGATCGCCCTCACCAGCATCCTCAAACCCGGCGATGATCCCCACGTTTACGAACCCGTTCCCCAAGATACAATCACCCTCGAACAGGCAGATCTGATCCTCTACAACGGCTATAACCTCGAAGTCGCCTTGATCCGCCTCATTGCCAACGTTAACGGCCGCCGTCTCGCCGTCGGTGAGCAGATCCCCCCCCTTGGGATGGAATACCAAGGCCAACGGGTTCCTGATCCCCATGTGTGGGGTAATGCTCGTAATGGCATTGTGATGGTGGAGGTGATTCGTGATGCGTTGGTTGAATTAGCGCCTGAAAATGCCGCTCAATTTCGTACCAATGCGGCGGCCCTGATTGCCGAACTCGAAGCTGTGGATACTTGGATCACTGCCCAAATTGCCACCATCCCCCCCCAACAGCGCCAACTTGTCACCACCCATGATGCTTTTGCCTACTATACCGATGCTTATGGCCTGGAAATGCTGGGTAGCTTAATCGGCATCAGCACCGAAGAGCAGCCCAGCGCCCAAACGGTGCAGACCCTCAGTGATCAAATTCGTGCCGCTGGCATTCCTGCTATTTTTGCCGAAACCACGATTAATGATGCCCTGATTACCACTGTTGCCCAAGAGGCTGGGGTAGAGTTAGCGCCCCAAGCCCTTTATTCCGATTCCATTGGGGCCGCCGGTAGCCTCGGGGATAGCTATATCAAGATGCTGATCGCCAATACAACGGCCATTGTCACCGCTTTGGGGGGTGAGGTTACTCCTCCACCGGCGGCGGTAACTCCGGCTCCGGCGGCTCCGGCTCCGGCAACTCCGTAGGCGGCGCAAGGATTGGCCGGGATTCCTGATCTTCCTGCATTTCCCGTTGCCGGATTTGGCCTTGGACGATGACGAAGACGAGGAGAATCAGGGCGATCGCCCCCATCCCCAAGGCTACATAACTAAAAGTCTGGCGACGCTCCACGGGCAAACCGGCGGGGAATAAGTCCTCATCCTCCACATCCTCAAAGAAGGCGGGGGAAACTTCTAGGTTGGGATCAATGGGCTGATCCGCGTTAGCGTACCTATCCGCGTTAGCGTACCTATCCGCGCTAGCGTACCTATCCGCGTTAGCGTACCGATCGGGTTCGTTCCCTAAAGATCGAGGGGGTGGGGAAGTCTCGACAAATTGATCCGCTTCCTCTGCACCCATCACCACATCACTTTCCCCCCAGATCACCGGCTCACGCATAGAGGGCCGAGATTCAGCAGCGGCCAGATCTGCGGGAGTCGGTGGGGCTTCTCGGGGGGGGTAACTCAAATCTTCGGGGCGAGGCCTTGAACTCGCCGCAGGTTCAGCATCCTCTACCGTTGGGCGCTGCTCTGAATTTGGGGGAGGGGAGGAAAAATCGGGTTCATCGGTGGTGAAATCTTCGAGATCAAAATTTTGAAAACTGTCGATATCGTCAAAATCTAAGGGTAAATTGCCGTTACTTTCCGGTAAGGGGTCGGCAAAGTTGGGGGCTTCAAATTCTGCGGGGATGGTGATCTCAGGCTGATCTACGGCAGGGCGGTCTGCAATTTGCGGCGATGG
>JAABSU010000093.1 GCA_011390265.1 Spirulina sp. | reverse complement strand
GATCGCCTCACCCTCGATCGCATCCGGGAACTCGGCCTCCACAATCCCCCCGTAGAACTCCTCGTCCTCAGTGCCTGCCGCACCGCCTTAGGCAGTAACGAAGCAGAATTAGGCTTTTCTGGGTTTGCCCTCCAGGCCGGGGTGAAATCGGTGTTAGGGAGTCTCTGGTATGTCAGCGATGCCGGAACCTTAGGCCTGATGAGCACGTTTTATCAGCAAATCCAAACTGCCCCCATCAAAGCCCAAGCCCTCCGCCAAGCCCAGTTAGCCATGGCTCAAGGGCAAATTTACCTCGATGGGGTTAATCTCGTGAGTGGAACTCAAACTGTGCCCCTTACCCCAGAATTAGCCGCTTTAGGCCAGGTGGATCTCTCCCATCCCTACTATTGGAGTGCTTTCACGATGATTGGTAGCCCTTGGTAAGTTGGGCAGCATTTAAGCGAGGCAAATTTTTCGCTACCCTGAGGAAAGCAGATCTGCCCAATTCTGGCAGGATCAGCTTTAAACGTTACAACCAGGAGGGTTGAATATGTGGGAATTTATCATTGCGGTGTTGATCACCGCGATTAGTTTGGTGATCATTGCCCAGTTGCCCTTGGGCATTGAGGTCGATGGGTTTAACAAGGCCCTGATCGCGGGCCTAGTCTTTGGGGTTTTAAATGCAACCGTGCATCCCGTCTTATCATTTTTGACTTTCCCGATCACATTTTTAACGTTCGGCTTGTTCAGTTTGGTGATTAATGCGATCATTTTTGCCCTAGCTGCTCTCCTTGTGGAAGGCTTCTCGCTCAAAAATGGTTTTTGGAGTGCATTGCTGGGCACGATTGTGCTCAGTTTCCTGAACTACCTACTAATGAACGTTTTTAGGGCCATTTTCTAGCGGTTAATCCTCCCCTTCTCCCTGATTGCCCGCCTGATCCGGTATCCCTGGACGGAGCATGGCGGGGACGGCGCGTTTATCGAGGGCTTGGAGCCAGAACCAGGCTAAAACCCCGATGATCAGCCAGACCCAACCGGTGAGCGATCGCAGCAATAAAAAGCCCCCCACGGAAAACATCGCCCCAAACAACACCAAAGTTGCGGCCACCACCCGTTGAGCATCTAAGCCCAAATCTTGGCCGGGGGGAATACCTGTGCGCTCCCGTTGCCGTCGCCAGCCCCAACCCGCCGGCCGCACCTTCGTATAAAAAGCATCGAGGGTTTCATCAGATTCCGGGGGCGTGAGGAACATCACCGCAATCCACACCACCGCCGTAATCCCAGAAATCACCATCAGCCGCAGGCCAAAATCAGGAATGGCGGCCAATAGTTGGGGGTTTAAACTCGTAGCCATGCCAATCACAAACCCGCAAATCATCGCGGCCCATTCCGCCGCCGCATTAATCCGCCACCAGAACCACCGAAGCATTAACACCAACCCCGGCCCCGTCCCAATGGCAATCACGAGGCGGAACACCGTTGCTACATCGGTGGCAAAGAAGGCCGCCGCCCCCCCTAAAACCGTCACCAACACCGAAGCCAACCGCCCCACCAAAACCAATTCTGACTGACTGGCTTCCGGTTTAATAAAACGCAAATAGAGGTCATTGGTGAGGTAGGATGCGCCCCAGTTGATTGAGGTGGATACGGTACTCATGAAGGCTGCCATTAGAGAAGCCACCACTAACCCTAAGAGGCCCGTGGGGAGGAATTCCAGCATGAGGCGGGGATAGCCTAGTTCGCGATCGCTCAAATCGGGATAAATCACCAACGCCACCAATGCCACAACAATCCAAGGCCAAGTCCGGACGACGTAATGGAGGATATTGAACCACCAAGCCGCTTTTTCCGCTTCCCGCTCATCCTTGGCCGCCGCCAACCGCTGAATAAATTCCCCGCCGCCATCACTGCGCCGGAACGACCACCATTGCACAAATAAATAGGCTGAAAATGTCGTGAGGCTAATCCCAGCGGTATCACTCCAGCGCCAATTTTCCAGGGGAAGGAACGAAAGGGCATCAAAATCAGTGCTGGCTTGGACAGCGGGGATCAGTTCCCCCATCCCCCCCACATGGTTAACCGCAATAATCGCGACGATAATCGCCCCCCCCAAACCCAGGAAAAACTGGAAAAAATCCGTCGCCACCACGCCCCACAATCCCGAAAACCCCGAATAGATCAGCACAAACACACTCACGCCGATCACACTCAACAGCTTGATATTCTCCCCCGGCTCAATCCCCACACTCTGCCAAAGCTCCAGGGCATCCACCACCTTCACCATTGCCAACATGGCGTAACCAATACCGATGCAGTTGATGGGCAGGGCAAAGAGAAAGGCTTTTGTGCCTCGGAGGATCGCCGCTGGTTTGCCGCCGTAGCGCATTTCCGTGAGTTGGGCATCGGTGACAATTTCCGATCGCCGCCATAACCGCGCAAAGATATAAATCAAAATCACATGGGCCACACCAAAGCTCCACCATTCCCAATTCCCAACAATTCCCCGCGTCCCCACCACTCCGGCAATATAGAGGGGGGTATCAATGGAGAATGTGGTGGCGGCCATGCTTGTCCCCGCTAACCACCAAGAGAGCGATCGCCCCGACACAAAGAAATCCACTAAACTTTTCGACCCCTTCCGACCCAAATACAACCCCAACCCCATGGCCAGGACAAGGTACAGCAGCACAATTAACCAGTCAAAGAGTTGCATTTTTTTAAGGGAGAATCGGCACAATTCGGGGGCAGGGCTGCCCAAGCCTCAAAATCATAGCAAACGGGGGGCGATCGCCCCCATCACTCACAACTTAACCCCCCTGAGGTCTGGCCATGTGGAGCCAGCGAAAGGGGGGAGGGCGAAAGATTTTTCGCCCCTACAGAAATAAGGAGACGACAGGGCAGCGAAATTCCGGTAAAAGGGGACTGGTGAGGTGATCCGCTCCTAAGAGGGTGGCTACCCGTTCTAAACTGCCTTGGTTGCGGTGATAGACTTCCACCCGTTGCTGTTCATAGTCGAGAATCCAATACTCTAAAACCCCTTGGATGGAATAGAGTTTGAGTTTCGTTTCTCGATCTCGCCGTTGATCCTGTTCAGTTCTCGATAACACTTCGACGACTAATTCCGGCGCACCGCTCAGATGGCCACGGTCATCGAGGAGATGGGCTAATCGTGCATCGCTGATCCAAACCACATCGGGGATCACATTCGTACTGCCGGAAAAGATCAGGCCTGGAGTAATCATCGCTTCCCCTTGCTGGGTCTGTTGTGACCAAGTGGCGAGGGCTTGATAGATGCGACCGAGAGCACGCTGATGATTCCAATGGGGCGATCGCGTCACAAATAACTCTCCATCAATAATTTCATACCGGTTGCCATCCTCAGGAAACCCGTCTAAATCATCAATTGTCCAGCGGACAGTTTGCGGGATAGCCATGAGCGCGATGAAAAGGGACATTCTCGATTATAACAAGCTGGATCTATATAGCAATTTCTGGAGCCATGCGGTACAGAGATCCCCCTCAATCCCCCTTAAAAAGGGGGAAGTAGAGTTCTCATGAGTTGCGAAAACGCTATAGCGCATCTCTACTGTTGCTGTCCATCCTTGGGAAAAAAAGTAGGGGTGAAAGATTTTTTCGGGGAGAGGGCGAAAGATTTTTCGCCCCTATTTCTTTCAATTCTACGACCGGATTCCTGATCGCACCGTCAAAACCTAGAGGAAGGACGACTGATCCCGTTTCAGTTGAGGCATTAACCAGGGGCCAAACTGGGCATAGAGGGCGGGAATTACCAACAGTGTTAAGGCCGTTGAGGTAAACAAACCCCCCAGTACAACGATCGCCAGGGGTTGTAAAATTTCGTTACCCGCGCCACTGGCGATCGCCAACGGCAACATCCCTAAGGCCGAAGTCAATGCCGTCATTAAAATCGCATTTACCCGTTCGAGGGAGCCTTTAACGATCACATCTTTAGGGTGCATTCCCTGGGCAAATTTGTTGTTGTAATTATCCACCAGCAATAACCCATTGCGAACCGCTACACCAAACAGGGTAATAAAGCCAATGAAAGAGGCGATGGACATCACCCCCCCGGTGAGGAGGATCGAAATAATGCCCCCCACTAAGGCGAGGGGTAAGTTGATCATGATGGCGATGGTAGCGGGGAGCGATTTGACGGAGAAGAACATTAAGACGGCAATGGCGATCGCTGCCAGAATGCTAAAAATCAGCAAATTATTCGAGGCGTTTTGTTCTGCCTCAAATTGCCCGCCGTACTGGATAAAATAACCATTGGGCAACTGCACTGTTTGGCGAATTTTTTCCTGAATTTCCTCCACAACACTGCCCAGATCCCGTTCCGCTACGTTAGCAGAAACCACAATCAAGCGTGATACATCTTCCCGGTTGACCACATTGGCCCCCATGCCATACTCCACAGTGGCCACATCTCCCAAGGAAATCATTGCACCCGTGGGTGTAGCCAGGGGAATTTCAGCCATGGCATCAAGGCTATTGCGGGCCGATTCATTCAATGAAACAGCAATATCAATTAACTGTTGATTTTCCGCCACCTGAGCCACAACCCGACCATTGAGGGCGGTTTCCACAACATCCGATAGTTGCGCCATTCTCAAGCCGTAATTAGCAGCGGCGGCGCGATTGTATCGAATTTGTACCTGACGGATGGGCAGTTGGGGTTCAAGTTGCAAATCCACTACGCCGGTAATGGGTTCAATAGCATCCCGCACCTGTTCGCCAATGCGCCGTAGTTCTGCTAAATCAGGGCCAAAGATTTTGACGGCGATCGCACTTCTCACCCCCGATAACACCTCATCCATCCGATGGGAAATAAACCCACCAATATTGGGGGCAACACCGGGCAACTTCAGGAATGCTTCCCGCAATTGTTGGACGCTTCTTTCCCGATCTTTGAGGGCTTGATCGCTCAATTCCACATCCACATGGGCCATATTCACCCCGGCCCCATCGGCATCACCGGGGGTGCGACCGGCCCGCACCTGCACCGACTCATAGAGGGGATTATCTTTGAGGGAATTGGCCAGAGCAAACCCGGCTCGATTGGTCATATCGAGGGAAACCCCTGGAAATAAAACCATTGAGTTAACCATCGATTTTTCCTGAAATTCTGGTAGAAATACTCGCCCAAGCGAGGGAAAGATGGCACAGGCGGCCACCAAGGCAGCGAGGGCAAATCCGAGAATGATTTGGGGCGATTTTAGCGCAATATTGAGCAGGGGACGATAAAGCCGCTCCGTCCAGCGCGAGACTAAAGTACCCTCCTGGGGCAAGGTTTGATTCGCCAATAAAATTCCACAGAGGGCCGGGGAAAGGGTGAGGGCAACTAGAGTGGAAGCGGCGATAGAGAGCAAATAGGCAATCCCCATCGGTGCAAAAATGCGCCCTTCTACCCCCGTTAAGCTGAAGATGGGGGCAAACACAACGATGATGATCACCGTTGAAAAAATCACCGCTAGCCGCACTTCTACGGAGGTGTTATACACGACCTGTAGGGGGTGTTGGGGATTGCCTTGGGCTTGATTTTTGCGCAGGCCGCGATAGCAGTTTTCCATATCAACGATCGCATCATCCACCACCGAACCAATAGCTACGACTAACCCACCGAGGGTCATGGTATTAATCCCCAAACCCAGGGCTTTCATGAACAGTAAGCCAATGAGGAGAGAAAGGGGAATGGCGCTGAGGGTGATCACGGCGGTGCGCCAATTCATCAAAAACAGCAGAATCACCACTGAGACAATCACAATCCCCTGGATTAGGGAACCACTCACATTGCGAATGGCGGAATCAATAAAGTTGGCCTGCCGGAAAGTTTGCACCACCTCTACATCGGCTGGAAATGTTAACTGCAAAGATTCCATTACCGCTTCCACAGCTTGGGTAACGGTGGGCGTGTCTACATCCGGCTGTTTATTGACCATCATCACCACCGCAGGCTGGCCATTCAAGCTACCATCCCCCCGTTTTAAGGCAGCGCCATTAACCACTTCTGCCACATCCTGTAACAGGATGGCTTGGCCGTTTTGGACTTTCACCACCGATGTTTGTAAGTCCTCAATAGATCGGACTTGGCCAATCCCACGCACTAACAGTTCTTGACCCCCACCAATCAAAAAACCACCAGGAGCATTGGAGTTTGCGCCCCTGGCGGCATCGGTGACTTCCGTGAGGGAAACATTGAGCGATCGCAATTTTGCGGGATCAACTAATACCTGTTCTTGCCGTTCATCACCCCCATAAATCGTCACATCTGTAACCCCCGGTACTGATAAGATCTGACTGCTCAAAGTGCTATCCACAAAGCGGCGCAAATCCATCATTGAAGTTTGCCCCTGGCCATTGACCGTAAAGGCATACATCAAAACTGTGCCCAAGGGGGATGCGAGGGGGGAAATTGCCGGGGGATGGATTCCTTCAGGAAGACGATTTGTGACCTGTTGCAGCCGTTCCGTGACTGATTGCCGCGCTTGATAAACATCAGCATCCTGGTCAAACACAACGCTAACCATCGATAGGCCAACTTTTGAAGACGATCGCACCGTTGTCACCCCCGGCAAGCCATTCACCGCCCGTTCAATGGGTACGGTAATTTGTGACTCCACTTCTTCGGGGGCTAACCCCGTCGCCTCGGTGTGAATATCGACTTGGGGCGGCGCAAATTCAGGGAAGACATCCAGGGGCATTTGAGTGACGCTAACAACACCCCAGACCGTCACGAAGATCGCACAAATGACAATAAACCACCGTTGGGCGATCGCATTTTTGAGGGTTTGATTGAGCAGAGTATCGAACATTTTCGCTTAATCTCTCCCTTGCTGATCAGAAAAAATACTCTTTTTCTTGCGACCACCGAGGAGGGCAATGGCCCCCAACACGACGACAACACCCCCACCAATGGCCGCAACGATGCCCAAGGGAAATCCTGGGGTCGGCTCTGCCACTTCGGTCGGTTCTTGAGCAACCTGACTCGATTCAACCAGATTGTCAGCCTCCTCAGCCGGAGCAGGGGTTACAGGTTGAGACTCAGCCACTGGCTCTGAAGGGGTTTCAGCCTCAGCCCCTTGGGTTTTGCGCGATTCTGCATAGAGGGATAAACTGCCCTGGGTGACGAGTTGCTCGCCCACCGAAAGCCCTTCTGTGATTTCAATTAGTTCGCCTTGGGTTGTGCCCGTGGTGACGGGAACCGGCTCATAAAAATTCTCATACTGCACAAAAACCAGTTGCCGGCCATTGTCATCCACCAAGGCCGTCGCTGGGATTAACACCGCCGCACCCGCTGCAATGGGAGTCACCTCAATGCCCATCACTGCATCCATCTCAGCATTGACCGGAACCCGATCAACACCCCCTTCTGCCTGGAATTCATCCCCATGGCCAACGTGGGCAAAAACAACCGTGGGCGCACCGATCACGAGGCTAACGGCAAGCACAGCACTGGCTAAACGTAGAGATTTCATTCTTTCTCCTCAAATCATTGGGTCAAACAGAAAACTTCCCCAGTCTGCCAGAGCACAGGTGAAAATCAGGTGAAATCAGCGGCTTGTGGTTAAAATTAGGCTTATATTCGGTTGGCTTGGGTTATGCGTGTGCTGCTCGTCGAAGATGAAGAGGATTTGGGTCGGGCGATTAAGCAAGTCCTCGTCAGTGAAAAATATGTGGTCGATTGGGTTCCCGATGGGAGGGAGGCATGGCACTATTTGGAAAGCCAGTGGACGGATTACACCGTTGCGATTATTGATTGGATGTTGCCGGGATTATCGGGTTTAGAGCTATGTCAGCAATTGCGATCGCACCACAATCCCCTCCCCGTGCTGATGCTTACCGCCCTAGGACAACCGGAAAATCGCGTCGCGGGTCTAGATGCGGGAGCCGATGATTACCTGGTTAAACCCTTTGTGATGGCGGAGTTACTGGCACGGTTGCGGGCTTTGCAACGGCGATCGCCCCAGTTCCATCCCCAAAACCTAACCCTGGGCGCATTCACCCTCGATTATGCCAATAATGCCTTACAGGTCACTGCTGATCAAACAGTCCAAATCATTCCATTAACGATTAAGGAATTTCAAATTCTGGCCTATCTGATGCGCAATCCAGATCGCATTATTCCCGGCAGTAAAATTCGCCATCAAATTTGGGATCTAGAGGAAGAACCCATGAGTAATGTGGTTGCCGCTCAAATGCGTTTACTCCGCCGTAAATTAGCGAACCATCACTGCCTCTGTCCCATTGAAACGATTCCCGGCCAGGGCTATCGTTTCACCACAGCACTGTAAACAATCACGATGAATAGTCACCAATTATTTCGCCGTAGTCGTATTCGTTTAGCCCTTTGGTATGCGCTAGTGATGGGGGCAATTTTGAGCCTATCGGGCTTAGGGGTCTACCGCTTTCTGGTGCAGGCGAATTGGGCGGCCATTGAACGGGAAATGGAATCCATTGCGGGAACCCTTCACGACAGTTTAGAACCAATGCTGCCGGCCTCCGAAGACCCCATTGCCGTATTACGTCGCATTTTGCCAGAATTGTGTTTAGCTGCACAACCCTGCAACCCTCAACCCACCTTGATCCAACGCCATACCACCGGGATCAGCGATCGCAGTATTTACTATCTGCGTCTTTTTGATCACCACGGTAAACTCCTGGCCTTTTCACCCAATCAACCGCCATCACTGCCCCCAATCCTCGACCCTTCCCCCTGGCAAACCTTTCACGCCCCCAATGGGATTCGTTATCACCAATTCACGACCATTTTACATAGTGCTGAAGATCAGCACCACGGTCATCCACCCCATAGCCATCCATCCTGGGGTTATTTACAGTTGGGCCGTACCCTAGCGACCTTTGATGCTGAAACCCAGCGGATTCAATGGATTTTGCTCATTGGCTTTTTTATCGCTTTGCTCCTCGTGGGCTGTTCGGCCTGGTGGCTTTCAGGGTTAGCGATGCGACCCATTTACCAGTCCTATCAGCAACAGCAACAATTTACCGCCAATGCTGCCCATGAATTGCGATCGCCCCTGGCCAGCCTTTTAGCTACGGTGGAAGCCATCTTGCGAATGCCCCAAGTTGATCGCCAAGACATCCAATTCATGCTCGAAACCGTAGAGCGACAGGGGCGGCGTTTGAGTCATTTGATCACCGATTTATTGTTTTTAACCAGCCTTGAGCAAAATTCATCACCCAAACCGTTTCAACCCTGTTGCTTGAATGATTTAATCAGTGACTTGACCGAAGAGTTTTTAGAACTGGCCGCAATCTATGAAATTCAATTGACCCATCAAATCCCTAACCAGGAATTGTATGTTTTGGGCAATGAGGCTCAACTGTATCGTTTGGTGTCTAATTTAATTGCCAATGCTCTGCAATATACCCCCTCTGGTGGTGCGGTTCTCGTGGATCTCAATGCTGATGATCACATTGCCTCGATCACCGTCAAAGATACGGGGTTAGGGATTGCCCCCGCCGAGCAACAGCGCATTTTTGACCGATTCTATCGGGTGGATGGCGATCGCTCTCGCAAAACCGGCGGTACAGGTTTAGGGTTATCCATTGCGCGGGCGATCGTGGAGCGGCATCAAGCCTCTATTAAAGTAGAAAGTCAAGTCGATCAAGGGGCAACATTCACCGTTGAGTTGGCGAAAATGACCCCTCAGCAGTCCCTTAAGCCCTTGCCCTCACCCTAAATCCCTCTTTCCAGCTTTTGAGAGGGGGCGAAAGATTTTTCGCCCCTACGGGAAGAGGGAGGCGATCGGGCAGCAAAATTCGGGGAGGAGAGGACTGGTGAGCTGATCTGTGCTTAAGAGGGTGGCGACCTGTTCTAAACGGCCTTGGTTGCGGTGATAGACTTCCACCCGTTTTTGTTCATAGTCGAGAATCCAATATTCTAAAACCCCTTGGATGGAATAGAGTTTGAGTTTTGTTGCTCGGTCTCGCCTTTGATCCTGTTCTGTTCTCGATAGCACTTCAACCACTAATTCTGGCGCACCGCTGAGATAGCCACGATCATCGAGGAGATGGGCTAAACGTGCATCACTGATCCACACCACATCAGGGATCACGTTTGTACTGCCGGAAAAGATCACGCCGGGGGTAATCATGGCTTCCCCCTGTTGGGTTTGTTGTGACCAAGTGGCGAGGGCTTGATAGATGCGACCGAGGGCGCGTTGATGGTGCCAATGGGGTGCTCTGGTCACGAACAATTCTCCATCAATAATTTCATAGCGATTACCATCCTCTGGAAAACCGTCTAAATCATCAATTGTCCAGCGCACAGTTTGAGAGATAGCCATGAGTGCGATTAAAGGGGAATGTTCTGGATTATAACAAGCTGGATCTGGATGAATCTCACGGTTGCCGCCCACCTTTGCGGAAAAAGTAGGCAAGATTCAGGTGTATATCCGCTTGATTCTGTATGATACTTACTTTTCAAACCACTAAAACCCTTGCTGGCTAAGGGTTTTGACAAAAATGAAGTTTTTTGTCTGCTAGATTTAGCAATTTTTGACACCTCGATATTCATGTGCTAGAATCTCAGCAAAGCTTAATCATGAAGGGTTCAATTTTATAGTAGACGGCTAATCACCGTCTAGTTAATGGTTAGGTGTTCGTAGCTCCTCTCCTCCAATTTTCCAAACCAAAATATGAATGCACCTCAGGAATAAGATGAAGAATTTTGACGTATACATTCCCAGTCCTACAAGCCAATGTACTATTTTAGTGGCATAACCTGAGAGAAGAATGCAGCCGATACTGACTATAGAAAACTTGTGCGCTGAAGCAGCTAAGTTTGCTGAAATGGAGTCTATATACGACGAACCTACCCTTTATGGTGTGACAGATGGAAAAGCTGTTGGAACTTACCTTGAACATAAATTTACAGCCTATTTAGCTCAAAATTACACTGATCAACGAGGAAATTCAGCATCAGGTATTGATCTTCCTGGTCTTGAAGTTGACATTAAAGTAACAAGCATAAAGCAACCGCAGTCTTCTTGTCCCTTTAAGTCAGCAACTCAAAAAGTATTTGGCTTGGGATACCATCTCCTAATTTTTGTTTATGACAAGTATGATGACCCAGCAAATAGAACTGGAAGATTAAATATGCAGCACGCCATTTTTGTAGACAAGAGCAAAACAGGAGATTTTCAAACAACTAGAGGTCTTATTGATATCTTGAATCGAGATGGAAATAAGGATGACATCATCGCTTTTATAGTTGAAAGAAATTTACCAGTCGATGAAATAGGTGCAAATCAGTTGGCCGACAGGATTCTGGAATCGCCTCCCAATCAAGGATACTTAACAATCTCAAATGCTCTACAGTGGAGATTGCAATACAGTCGAGTCATTCAGCAAGCCGGTAGTACATCAGGAATAGTTAGGATTCGATAAATAAAGATGGTTAAATCGAGAGAAAAATGGCAATTTGGTGATTTTCAAACCCCTGACAATCTTGCAAGAGAAGTAGTTCAAATTCTTAGGGAAAATCATCAAGTATCGCCGAAATTTATCATAGAACCAAGTTGTGGAAAAGGAGCTTTTATTAGAGCCTCACTTAATGTATTCAAAAATTCAAAAATTATAGGTTTGGATATCAATAAAGAATATGTTAAGGAAACAAAGCTTTCTGTATCTGAATATTCAAATGTCGAAAATTTAACTGTATTTGAGTCTGATTTTTTTGGTAAAAATTGGAAGGATTTTATTTCAAATCTATCAGGATATATTTTAATCATCGGCAATCCTCCTTGGGTTACAAGTAGTGAATTGAGTACTCTTAATAGTCAAAATCTTCCCTCAAAGTCAAACTTTCAGAATCGTCGGGGTATTGAGGCTATTACTGGCTCAGGGAATTTTGACATTTCCGAATGGATGCTGCTGCAATACGCCGAGTGGCTATCGAAAAAAGAAGGTACTATAGCTGTCTTATGTAAGTACTCTGTTGCTCGCAAGGTAATACGTCAGGTAAAACAGAAGTCAGGAAGTAGATTTTTCGCTCATATTTATTTGATTGATGCAAAAGTGCATTTCGGGGCATCAGTAGAAGCTTGTCTTTTTATTTTATCTACTGATGCTAATGGTGATCTTGACTGCAAAGTTTATGAAAATTTACAGTCTAAAAAGCCATCATATTTAATCGGTGAAAGAGATAGATTAATCCTCCGAGATATATTTAAATATGAAAAGTGGAGACACTTGTCAGGTCAAGACTTAAGATATATGTGGCGTTCTGGAATTAAGCATGATTGTTCTAAAGTAATGGAGTTAGAGCAAGTTCATGATTCCTTATTTATAAACGGCATGGGCAAAAAATATTTTTTAGAAAAAATATATTTGTATCCTCTTTTGAAAAGCTCAGATCTTGGCAATGGTAGAACCGACAATTATCGGAAACTTATTTTAATTACACAAAAATTTGTCGGTGATGATACAATCTCTATTAAAAATGTAGCTCCTAAAACCTGGCAATATCTCCTTGAACATGATGGATATTTAAAAAATAGAAAAAGTTCGATTTACAAAAACAAGCCACCATATTCTATCTTTGGTGTTGGCTCCTATTCCTTCAAAAACTGGAAAATAGCAATTTCCGGACTGTATAAACAGTTAAATTTTTGTCTTGTTGGACCTTTGGGGGAAAAACCCGTAATGTTTGATGATACCGTAAATTTTTTATCTTTTGAGACAGAGGAAGAGGCTAAATTCATTTTTAAGCTTGTTACTTCAAGTCCTTCACTAGAGTTTCTTGACTCTATGATTTTTTGGGATGAAAAGAGACCAATTACGATAGACATTCTAAGGCGGCTATCTATTAAAGAAGTTGCAAGGGAGCTAGGATTTTTAGAAGATTATTTACGATGGGCTGAAGCGTTTCAGGTAGCTTCTAATGGTCAGCTAGAACTGGGATTAGCAGAGAGGCCTTCCCCGTACATAGTTCAGATATCTACCTAACAAGTCCCTGCACCGGAACGCCGAAAGCTGGTCGGCGAGTTGCTAAGGCTTTATTTTTTAAACCATACGTGATAAAGATCCCCCTCAATCCCCCTTTTGAAGGGGGATTGAGAATCAAATCACATCCTTACGCGCCGCTGCGGAGTTTGTCTAACACCGAACGATCTTCGAGGGTGGAGGTATCCCCCGCCACCTCTTGGCCCGATGCTAAATTACGCAAGAGACGGCGCATGATTTTGCCCGATCGCGTTTTTGGGAGCACATCGGTAAAGCGAATTTCACCGGGACGGGCGATCGCCCCAATTTCCTTGGCAACGTGCTGCTTTAACTCCGCTGCCAGAGCTTCACTGCCTTGATAACTTCCCTCCAATGTGACAAAGGCAAACACATCTTCCCCCTTCACCTCATCGGTGCGGCCCACCACCGCCGCCTCTGCGACAGCGGGGTGAGACACTAACGCCGATTCAATTTCCATCGTTCCCAACCGATGGCCCGACACATTAATCACATCATCCACCCGGCCCATCACCCAAAAATAACCATCAGCATCCCGCCGCGCTCCATCCCCCGCGAAATAGAAATGCTGCCCATCTTTGGGTTGAATGTGCTCCCAATAGGTACGGCGGAACCGTTGATCATCGCCGTAAACCGTGCGTAACATACTGGGCCAGGGGTGTTTAATCACCAAATAGCCCCCCTCGTTATCCCCGACGGCATTGCCATCGAGATCCACCACATCGGCGAGAATGCCGGGGAAGGGGAGCGTCGCGGATCCGGGTTTTGTGGGGGTTGCACCGGGTAGGGGTGTGAGCATAAAGCCGCCGGTTTCCGTTTGCCACCAAGTATCAATAATTGGGCAACGTTCGCCGCCGATCACCTTGTGATACCACATCCAGGCTTCTGGGTTAATCGGTTCCCCGACGGTTCCCAGTAAACGCAAGGATGACAAATTGCGGGCATTGGGTAAATGTTCGCCCATTTTAATAAAGGCGCGGATCGCCGTTGGGGCGGTGTAGAAAATTGTCACGCCGTACTTTTCAATCACATCCCAAAAACAGCCGGGATTGGAGGGACGGGGCACGCCTTCATACATCAAACTCGTGGCTCCGTTGGAGAGGGGGCCATAGACAATGTAACTGTGGCCCGTGATCCAACCCACATCGGCGGTACACCAATAGACATCGGTATCTTTCAGATCCAACGTCCATTTACAGGTCATGTGGGTGTAGAGGTTATAACCGGCGGTGGTGTGGACTACGCCTTTGGGTTTGCCCGTTGTGCCGCTGGTGTGGAGGATAAAGAGGAGGTCTTCGCTGTCCATGGGTTCGGCAGGACAGTCAGCACTGGCTCCGGCTTGGAGGTCGTGCCACCAATGATCCCGGCCCGGTTCCATGTGCGTTTTTTCCTGGGTGCGTTTGACAACGAGGACATTTTCAACGCTGGGTACGCCGTTATTCGCCAGGGCTTCATCGACGGCGGGTTTCAGGGAGATGGTTTTATCTTTGCGATAGCCGCCGTCGGCGGTGACGACGAGCTTGGCTTCGGCATCAAC
>JAABSU010000092.1 GCA_011390265.1 Spirulina sp. | reverse complement strand
GGGGCCGCCTGCTGTGCCGTCGCGGTGGATGCCTCGGCCGGCGCGGATTTCGAGGGTGATGGCGCGGGAGGTGATATCGCGGGGGGCCAGTTCCATTTGGTTGGGGGCATAGTGGGCCATGAAGCGATCGCCCTCACTATTGCGTAAATAAGCCCCCTCTCCCCGTACTGCTTCGGAAATCAGCACGCCCACGGGATAAAGGCCCGTGGGGTGAAACTGAACAAACTCCATATCTTCAAGGGGCAACCCCGCCCTTGCACAGATCGCCAAGCCATCCCCCGTCGAGGCGTAATCATTGGAGGTGGTATTGAATACCCGGCCATAACCCCCCGTCGCAAACATCACCGCCTTAGCCCGCACCACCTCGATCCGACCATCGAGGATGTGGTACATCACCACGCCCTGAGCCACATTATCGGTTTCGATCAGTTCCAAGACGTACCATTCTTCGTAGAGGATGACCCCGTGCGATCGCAGGTTGCTCACCAATTCGTGCAGCATCGCATGGCCGGTTTTATCCGCCGCATAGCAGGCGCGTTTATGGCTATGGCCCCCAAAGGCCCGTTGAGCAATCTGGCCACTGGGGAGCCGCGAAAACAATACGCCCAAATGCTCCAGTTCAATAATCACCTCGGGGGCCTCACGGGTGAGGAATTCCACCGCATCCTGATCCGCCAAATAATCGGAACCCTTGACGGTATCGAAGGCGTGGCTCTCCCAACTATCTTCGGAGTCAACGTTTTGCAAGCTGGCGGCAATGCCCCCCTGAGCGGCGACGGAGTGGGAGCGGATCGGGTGGGTTTTGGCGACGAGGGCGACGTTAAAGTTGGGGTTTGTGCGTTTAATTTCGAGGGCAGCGCGGCAACCGGCCAAGCCGCCGCCAACGATGATCACATCATGTTCGAGCATAGGAGCGTTGGGAATCGAGGGTCTGATCTCATCTTGAACCACAACCCTGATCCCGCTGAAAAAATCGCAGTAATTCTTTAGGGTTGTCCGTTAGAGGGCGAAAAATGTTACCCTCACGCAAAGTTAGAGGGCGAAATTTTCGCCCCTACGCAAATTGGGTATTTGATCTCACTCAATCCTGGGATTTGGCGGCCTGCACTGCTTGGTAGAAGCCTAAAACAACGCAGATATTCGAGATCGTCAGGAATAATTCCGCGCTGCCGTGGAGCCAATCGATATTGGCCAAGGTTTCCCCATAGGCGACCTTTGCATAGATGCCCGCTGGGATTGTAATCGCCACAAAGACCAGGAGGAGATAGAAGCCAATCACCGTCAATCGGGGGAAGCGGCGCGATCGCGTCATAAACCAGAGAAACCCCAGATAGGGCAACAACGATAAAGCAAACAGGGTTTGTTGAGCCATAGAGCGTTAAGTTTCTGTGGGGGTTTGACGGTAAATCCACCAAGCCGCAGCGCAGAGGGTGCAGTTACCGAGGACGGTGGTGGCGGCTTGGACGGTGACGAGCCAATCGAGGGCGGGGGGATTGTCGAAAAAGTGCCAGGTACAGGCACAGAGGGCGCTAACCAAGGCGGGGAGCATCCCCCAAGCGAGGGGCCACCAATGGCGATCGCCCGTCACCTCCCCCAATTGCCACACCAAACCAATGGCCACCACCCACTCGATCACGCTGGAAATATGCACCATCCAGGTGGGGATTGAAAGGGCGTGCATAATCGAGAAGCCTCCAGCATCAGGGATCGGGTTTATTGTAGCTGATGGTGATTCTTGGTTTCAGGATGCCGCAAAAAACGGGATAATGGGAATCGTTGATCTTGCGGAGCGGTGATTTATGAATGCTATGGAGTTTTTTCAACGCAGTGCGGGGATGTGGCGATCGCAGCGCACCACCCACCATCTTCCCTTCCGGCGATCGGAAAATGGCGGCTCCGTGATCACCGTGGAAACCCTCGGCGCTGATGATTCCCGCATCATTGAAATTTGCAAAATGCACAATGAAGACCCCGCCCAAAGTGTCGGCGGCTCGTTTGTGACCTGGGATGGGGCGATGGCTTGGGATAAGGAAGGGGAAGACCACAAAGGGGAAACGGTTTTTGCCCTAATTCCCGATGCTGACAATCCCCGCAATGGCAAGCTATTGCGGGAACGGGGCTATGCGGAAATTGTCCCGGTAGCGGGTCGGTTTGAAATGGATGCTGATGATGCGTTGAACCTGATCACGGAATACGAAACCATGAGCGTGATCGAGCGGTTTTGGTTCGCCAACCCTAACCTGCGCCTCCGCACCAGTGCCGTAAAACGGTTTGGCGGCTTTAATACCGCCACGTTCTGCGCTGAGGCCCGGATCAGTGATCCCACCCCCGCCCCCATTGCCGATAAAGTCAGTAACCTTCTCCCTGCTTTGACGGGTTGGTAGAGGCGGCAGAGCCGCCGGTCGTCCATGCCTTGGCAGAGCCAAGGCACGGGGGTGAGGAGTATTGCCGAGAGAGGCTCCGCCTCCCGGTCTAGGTTTAAGGCAAACACCGCTGACTTAAAGCTTGCAAGCGGTTATAATCTATAAGTTGAATTTGTGAGCCATCAATGGTAATTAATCCATCACTTTTGAGCGCGTAAAAAGCCCTCGAAAGGGTAGCGGGAATTGTGCCTAACATAGCAGCTAGTTGTGTTTTCGGCAAATCAAGGGTAACAATGAGCGTCGATTCATTACTACGGGATGAATTTTCAAGATTGGAGTCTTTTAATTTGAGTAAATAGGTAGCTAATCGTTGCGGCACATCTTTAAAGGATAATTCTTCAATCACACCCGTGAGATGGCGTAAATGACGCGAAAGACTGATTAACATATTAATGGCAATATCAGGATGGTGATGGAGTAATTGCAGAAATGCCTGACGGGGAAAAAAAATCAATTCTGTGGGTTTCAACGTTGCAGCAGAAGCGGGAAAAGGCTTACCATCTAAGGCAGCAACTTCTGCAAAGTTTTCCCCTGATTCAAAAATATTCAAGATTTGTTCTTTGCCTGTTGCAGAAATATTAAAAACCTTAACCCGTCCAGATTTAACGATAAAAAAGCCACTGGCTATTTCTTTTTGTTTGAAAATGAAGTCCCCTTTCTGGAAAATTTGTAGTTGTGCGATAGCAATGATTGTAGTTAACTGCTCCTCAGATAGCCCTTGAAAAAGGAGTGTATTTTGTAGGCAGTGGATTGTGACGGTGTTGTTATCCATCCTGGCATTGCTCAGCATTTTGTGGAGATCAGTCTGAAAAAGTTAAGGGTAATCGCCGGGTTAAGCTGGTGCCGGGAAAGAGGGGCAGCATTTTGGCAGCGGCTGGGGTGATGATGGCCACTTCTTCAGGGCGATCGCTCCGACTCAAAACCGCTAAAGGTTGAGGATCGTTAAACCCTTTGATAGGACAGTGATGGCGAGAATTCACAAAAAATGAGAAAAACAGAATGAATTCACTCCTATTTATCCTACAAGCTTATTTCCGTTTTTGATAACCCCCTGCCTTAAATACTGATTGGCAATTTAACTAGGAATGAGTATTTCTACTCATCGTCAAACTTCAGAATCTCTTAACTTTATTTTTGACTTAAGTCAAGGACTTGGGCAACAAAACTCACCTATTCTTACCACTGAGTTCTCAAATTTTGGGAAAACTTAGATGCAGTCATGCGCTTAAACCCTTGAGGAGAGTCATTGTCTTCAGACTCACTTAGATTGCTTCAATTGACCCACTACTGAGACTGCGATTATGGCAAACCCAACCTTTGATGTGGTGGCAACGGCGCGAGAGCGTCCTCGTCAATTTGGTCTTCCAGCCTGGCTGGTGCTGATTTGTGTTGTCACCTTTTCCGTACTCATTGGGGCGGGTGCAGCGATTTATAAAAACGCTCCGCCCATCCCCGCTACGGTCATCTCTCCCCAACAAGAAATCATCTTGACCCAAGAGATGATCCAAGCCGGCCAAGAAACCTATCTAGGCCGGGGCGGCCAACATATTGGCAGCATTTGGGGCCATGGCAGCTACCTCGCACCGGATTGGACAGCGGATGTCCTACACCGTTGGGGTTTGGCCACGGCGGGGATTCTCCATACTGGCGATGCCCATTTTAGCCAAGCGGATTTAGAAAGCCTCTCCCCTGTGGAGCGGGCCCAAGTTCAGGCTCAAGTCAAACAGGAATTTAAGCTCAACCGCTATGACCCGGATACTGGGGCCTTAACCCTAACAGCGGCCCAAACCCAAGGCCTCGCCCAGGTGTTTCAAGACTATCAAACCCTGTTATCCCGAGGGTCGGCGGTGCATTCGATTCCCAGTGGTTGGTTTCAGGATGCGACGGAAATTCGCAATGTGACCGGGTTCTTTACTTGGACAGCTTGGGCTGCCGCCAGTAATCGCCCCAACAGTCCCTTTTCCTATACCGCCAATTGGCCCCATGATGACCTGATTGGCAACCAAGCGCCGGGGCAGTTTGTGATTTGGTCGATTGTTTCGGTGATTGTCTTGATTGCGGCGATCGCCCTCTTCGTTTTCGTCTATATCACCCAAGAAGATGCCGAAGAAGTGCAAACCGTCCCCCAGCGGCCCGCCATTCGCCTCGCCACCCCCAGCCAACGGATCACGACGCTCTTTTTCGGTGTCGCCATGGCTCTGTTTGGCGTGCAAATGTTAATGGGCATGGTGACGGCTCACTACGCCGTGGAAGGGGAAGGGTTTTATGGTGTTCCCCTTCAGCAATATTTACCCTATGCCGCCTCTCGCACCTGGCATTTACAGCTTGCGGTGTTCTGGATTGCCACCTGCTGGCTCGCGGCAGGCCTCTACTTCGGCCCTCGTTTCGGCAAGCATGAACCGAAATTCCAAGCCTGGGGCAATGGTGTGCTGTTGACGGCTCTCACCGTCGTCGTCGTCGGTTCCCTTGTGGGGGCTTGGTTTGGCATTCAAGGCTACTTAGGGGATAAAAGTTTCTGGTTCGGCCATCAAGGCTATGAATATGTCGAACTGGGCCGCCTCTGGCAGTTGTTGCTGATTGGCGGGATGGTGTTCTGGCTCTGGCTGATGTTCCGCGCCCTTAAACCGGCGCTGAAGGCTGAGGGCAACAAAACGGGACTAAACCACTTTTTCCTCTACAGTGCGATTACCATTCCCCTGTTTTATGCCTCCGGGTTGATGTACACCAACCACACGCCCCTGAGTATTGCGGAATACTGGCGTTGGTGGGTGGTGCATCTCTGGGTTGAGGGCTTCTTTGAGGTGTTTGCAACGGTGGCGATCGCCTATCTGTGTAGTGAACTCGGTTTTCTCAAGCGTTCCTCCGCCCTGCGGGCCACCTATCTCACCACGATCCTCTATCTGGGTAGCGGTGTGATTGGCACGTTGCATCACCTTTACTTCTCCGGAACCCCCGTCTTTATCACTGCCATGGGTTCCGTCGCCTCCGCCCTCGAAGTCGTTCCCCTGACCCTCATTGGGTTTGAGGTGGTGAAATCCCTAAAACTTTCCGAAGAAGCGGAAGGCTTTTATCGGATGCCCCTCAAGTTCTTTATCGCCACCTGCTTCTGGAACCTCGTCGGGGCTGGGGTGTTTGGCTTCCTCATCAACCCCCCCATTGTGCTGTATTACTCCCAAGGGTTGAATACCACCCCCATCCATGCCCATTCCGCCCTCTACGGCGTTTATGGTTCCTTGGCGATCGCCCTAATGCTCTTTGCCTTACGGGAAATTACCCCCGATCGCTTCTGGGATGAGAAAAACTTGAACTTCTCTTTCTGGTGGATCAATGGGGGATTAGTGATGATGATGGTCACTGGGTTAATTCCCAACGGCTTTTATCAACTGGTGCAATCCGTCAACCATGGCACTTGGTACGCCCGCAGTGCGGAGGTCATTAGTTCCCCTTGGATGCAATGGACGGTGTGGTTACGGATTCCCGGCGATTTAGTCTTTGCTGTTGGTGCTGTGGTATTGATCTACTGTGTTGCTCAATCTGTGTTTGGCGTTTTCCAACAACCCACCCAACCCCAGCCGCCGGACTCCTTCACATCCTCCTCAGCGTCTTAATTCCCTCGTTCAGCCTGGGTTGCTCTAGATCCTTTAGTCACCCAGGCCTACATTCAATCAATGCTTTTGTATCCATAAACAGAGGAAAAACGATGACAACGTTATATGAAAAACTCGGTGGAGCCGATGCGGTTAATTTAGCCGTTGATAAGTTCTATGAACGAGTCCTGCAAGATGACCGGATCAAGCACTTTTTTGCCAATGTGGATATGGTCAAACAACGGGCGCACCAAAAAGCTTTCCTCACCTACGCTTTTGGAGGGACGGATAAATATGACGGTCGTTATATGCGGGAAGCTCACAAGGAACTCGTGGAACAGCACGGTTTGAACAGTGAGCATTTTGATGCCGTAGCGGAAGATTTGATGGCAACGTTACAAGAAATGGGCGTTCCCGAGGAGTTGATGGCAGAGGTGGCCGCCGTTGCCGCCGCCCCTCAACATAAAAAAGATGTTTTAAATCAATAACGTGGCCCCTTAATCCACCTCATCCGGCTCCGGCTCCTCTGCCGCGTCCATAGCCGCTTCCACCTCAGCCTCCTGTTCAGACTCCTCTAGCGCCAACTCCTCCGGCGGCGGCTCCTCCTCTTCCTGCCAGGGGGAATCGTAGCGATTCCAGGGCAAAATCGGCTTGTTGGGGAGGCTTTTACTTAACACCGTGATGTTTTCAGGATCCGGCTCCGGGAGATCAAGGTCTGCTCGATCAGCTTGAGCCACCACCACCTCCTCAGGGGGGGGAGTCGGGGGTGGGGCGGAGTTTTGGGGAATTGTATCTGTCATAGTTCTCCTGGCCAACAAGCAATAATCAGCGGGGGGATGATGCAGAAAATAGTATTCAATGATACCGGATACCGAGCCGCCATGGTATGAGTCTATCGCAAATTGGTCGAGGAACCGGGATCATCGCTAGACCTAAAAGGGCAAATGCTCCGGCAACACCGGCACAAACACCCCCGCTACGACATGACACATAATCAAAAAGGCGATCGCCCAAGTCACATAGGCCGCATAGTTTAAAGTTTGGGACACATCATCAATGCGTTGCTGATTGGCCTGATAAGTATGCACCAAATTCACCATCATCCGCAGTTGATATTCTTCCGGCGTGAGGGTCAGATACCGCTCTAGAAATTTGTTATCGCTAAGATTGGGGCTGATGGCAATTTGGCGGGGTAAAAAAGCGTTAATTAAGAGCGTAAAATTCACCAAAAACCCGATAATTTCCGCCAAACCAAACCAACTGGGAATAAACATTAAGCGCGAAATCGTTAAACTGGTCAATAACGCCCCATTAACCACAAAGAGAATATTTAGTTTCGTGGTGAGAATCTGCCCCTGATCCCGCTGTTGCGCCAACACCGATCGCACATCCTGAGCGGCCAGGGTGATCGTATTCCCCAGCCGTTGTTTTTTGGGTTTCGCCTCCAAAGGGATATCCCCGGGATTGGGGGGCAGATCGACAACGGGAGGATTGAGGGGGAAAGGGGGGGTTTCGAGGACGGCGTTAGGGGCAGAGTTGGCGGACGACGGCGTTGGCGATAGTTTCAGTTCCATTGGAGGCGAGCGGTTGTGAGGATTGGGGTGGGGCAAGGGGTTGCGCCAAAATCTCCCAGTCTCCCGCAAAAAAAGCATCTGGGCTGAGGATTTGGTGATAGCTATAGGCTTGCAGGCCCTTCAATAATAAAGGCGTTTCTGCAAAACCAGCCCGTTCCAGGGAGATGATCGGCACACCTAAACGAATGGCTTCAGAGAAGGTGCTGAAGCCGGGCTTAGACAGGACGCGATCGCACAAGGGCATCAGATCCACCGGACGATAGCGGCGATCGGTAATCCGCAACAGGTTGGGAAAATCGGGCGCGTGGCGATCAAAGGTGATGAACTGCCAATGGGGAAAGTCCTTAACTTTATTATAGGGAATTTGTTGCAGACCCAATCCCCCAAAAGTGAGTAAAATCGTCTGCTCTGCCTCTGCCCTGAGGCTGAATCTGGCCCTCAACTCCCCCTGATCATAGCGAGGCTGATCCCCCGTGAGACCGACATCGATCCGGGTGGGGAAAGCGGCCATGGGTTCATGAAAGGGGAGGCGAAAGAGGCGATCGCACTGCCCAAAGCAATCCCCAATCCAATCGGCAAACTCAATAAATGCGCCCCCCCAATCCCGATAGATAAAATCCCAGCCAAAATTGCCCATCATCCACCCCGGAACCCCCGCCGCCCGCGCCATCGGGGCCGCCAAGGGGGGAATATCCCCCAACACCAGATCCACCTGATTGGTGTGGAGATATTCCACCTCTTTGGCGATAATTTGGGGGGCGCGATCGCGAATTTGCCGCAACTGCGCCAGGGTAGCCGCCTGATCTATCCTTAAGCTATCCGGCTGCACCACCCCCACATCATAGGCCCGCGGCCGCAGGATAAAATCCCCCGGCAGATAACTTTCCAGCAGCCAACGGGGGGCTGTGGTGGTCAGAATCAGCAATACATCGGGGCAGAGGCGCTGAATCGCCGCCGCCACCGTCGCCATCCGGCTCGCATGGCCAAAACCGTGGTTTGTAATTGCGATATAGAGGGTGGGTCGAGACATAGATTCGGAAGTGATGGGGGATGAAGGCCATCCCCAATTATCCCTTAACCGTGGATCGTGTGAATTTTGAGGAAATTCGTGCCTTGGGTCATTTGGACGGGACTGCCCCCGAGGATCAACACCTGATCCCCTGGTTCCGCCAGATCATAGTCCTTTAACACCATCTCAACCCGCTCCGATAACACTTCCACCGAATCCACCGGCCCCTCAATTAAAATCGGCGTTACCCCCCAAATTAGGTTTAAGCGGTGGTAGACCTTGCGCTCTGTGGTTAGGGCTAAAATTGGCGCATGGGTGCGTTCAGCGGCCACCAGTTTAGCGGTGTAGCCGGTGGAGGTGAAGGCAACAATCCAACGGAGCTTAATGATTTTATCGATGGTATTGAGGGCTTCACTCAGGGCATGGGTGGCGGTTTGTTCAGCGGGGGGGAAGTTGACAAAATCGATCAATGGCTCCACCTCCTTGGCAATGCGGGCCAACATCTGCACCGCCTGGATCGGATAGCGGCCCACCGCTGACTCCCCAGAGAGCATCACGGCATCAGTGCCATCGATGATCGCGTTAGCCACATCGCTGGCTTCGGCGCGGGTGGGTTGGGAGTTGTGGATCATGCTTTCGAGCATTTGGGTGGCGGTGATCACGGGGATGCCTTTTTGGTTGCAGGCATGGATGATCTGCTTTTGAAGCATGGGTACTTTTTCGGGGTTCATCTCCACCCCCAGATCCCCCCGGGCCACCATAATCCCATCGCAGAGATTGACCAATTCCTCCAGGTGGGCGATCGCCTGGGGTCGTTCAATTTTGGCTAACACCGGCACATCGGCGGCCCCATGGTCGATCAGGAATTTTTTCAACACCTGAACATCTTCCGCCTGACGCACAAAACTCAGGGCGACAAGATCCACCCCCTGCTCCAGGCCAAACAGCAGGTCTTGGCAGTCCTTATCGGTCATGGAGGGCATATTCAGGGCCAAATCCGGGAAGTTGACCCCCTTACGATTTTTGAGAATGCCCCCCCGCATCACTTCCGCATAGACGATTTCCCCCTCAATAGCGGTGACACGGAATTCTAACTGGCCATCATCGAGGAGGACGCGGGTGCCGGCGATCGCCTCCCCCGCCAAACCCGGATAATCAATGGGAATCGTCACCCCCTCCTGGCCGTAGCCAAGACTAATCCCCTGGCCCACATCCAAATCCAGTTCCCCACCGGGTAAAGATTCCACCCGAATCTTCGGCCCCTGCAAATCCTGCAACAGCGCGAGGGGATGATCCAACTCCGCCGCCACCTGGCGCAGGGTTTGAATCGTGGCGGCATGGTCGGCATAACTGCCATGGGAGAAGTTGAGGCGAGCCACCCCCATACCCGCTTGAATCAGTTGGCGGATCACCTCCGGGGAACGACTGGCCGGGCCAATGGTGGCCACGATTTTAGTGCGATGGGGAAGCAAATGCATAAAGGTTCTAGACAGATGAAATGGTGCATGGTGGGAGAATCCCGCCTTCAATTTAAAGCAAACTTCCCTGATGCGGTTGTTGTCTGCCACACCTTTCGGCTTTGAAAATTTTTCCAACAAAATCGGCTCAATCCATCAGTACCGGGGAGGGATTTGGTACATTCGTCAGACTACCCCTAAAAAGGTTTACTGTAAATTACCAAAGACCATGACCCCAGAATACGTACTGGCCATTGATTTAGGCACAACGGGCAATCGTGCCATCCTATTCAATGCCGAGGGTGATATTGCTGGCCAAGCCTATAAGGAATTGCCCCAACATTATCCCGAACCCGGTTGGCTTGAGCATGATGCCGAGGCCATTTGGCGCGATACGCAGATTTTAATCAAGCGGGTGTTGGCGGATCACAACCTGGCAGCGGGCCAGATTGCCGCCATTGGCCTGACGGTGCAGCGGGAAACCTGCCTGCTCTGGGATAAAACGACGGGTAAACCCCTACACCGGGCGATCGTCTGGCAAGACCGCCGCACCACGGCGATGTGTCACCAGTTGGAGAGTGCAGGCCATCGGGGCTTGATTGAGGAGCGCACGGGCCTCGTGTTGGATGCCTATTTTTCCGCAACGAAGTTGGCCTGGCTGAAGCAGTGGGTGGAAACCCATTGCCCGGAGGTTAATCCCGATCGCATTCTCGCCGGAACCATTGACAGTTGGATTCTCTGGAATCTGACGGGGCGGAAAGTCCATGCCACGGATCACAGCAATGCCAGCCGCACGATGTTGATGAATTTGGCCCAAGGGGAATGGGATCAGGATTTGTTGCAACTGTTTGGGATTCCGCCCCAGTGGATGCCCCAGATTCAGCCAAGTTTGGGGGAGTTTGGGGTGACGGAGCCTTCCCTATTGGGGGGCGCTGTGCCGATTACGGGAATTTTTGGGGATCAACAGGCGGCGCTGTTTGCCCATGGTTGCAATACGCCGGGTTTGTTGAAATGTACCTATGGCACGGGTTGCTTTTTGGTGGCGCAAATGGGATCAACGTTGGTGCGATCGCACCAACAACTCCTTTCCACCATCGCCTGGACAACGCCCCAAGAAAATTACTATGCCCTGGAGGGGGCCATGTTCACCACCGGAGCCTGTATTCAATGGCTCCGGGATGGGTTGCAGTTGATTCAATCCGCTAAGGAGACGGATCCCCTGGCCCGCTCTGTCCCCAATACCGATGGCGTGTTTTTTGTCCCGGCCTTGAGTGGTTTGGGTGCGCCCCATTGGGATATGAATGCGCGGGCCTCGTTCCAAGGGATTACCGGAGGGGTGCAGCCGGCCCATATGGTGCGGGCGGTGTTGGAGGCGATCGCCTACCAAGTGAAAGAAGTGGTGGAAGCGATGAATAAAGATGCCCAGGCCGCCAGCGGCACAGTTAGCCACATTGAACTCCTGAAAGTGGACGGGGGCGCATCCCAAAATGATTGGTTGATGCAATTCCAAGCGGATGTGTTAGGCATTCCGGTGGAGCGGCCCGCCATTCTCGATGCGACGGCCCAAGGCGCTGCCTTTGGGGCAGGATTAGCCCAAGGTTTTTGGCAAAGTTATGAGGATCTCATTGCCCATCGCCGCGTTGACCAAACCTTTGAACCGGGGGCGGGCCAAGGGGAGGCTCAGGGCAATTTCAGCCAATGGCAAAAGGCGGTTAGCCGTGCCAAAGACTGGATTGAGGACTAAGCCCAACCCAATTAGCGGCCGGCCAAGGCTGGCTCTTTTTCCACGGGGGGCGTTTGGGAGGTTGCCCCCTGGCGACAGAAAATTTCGGCGGAATTGTTCGGGCTTTCAATCAGTTTGACCCGATCCAATGTCACCCCCAAAGCGGCTAAAGGTTCCGTCAACGTCTGGGCCACATAGAGGGCGATATTTTCCGCCGTGGGGACAACCTCAGCAAAATAGGGAATATCTTTGTTGAGGAATGTGTGATCCATCGGCTCAACGATCAGATCATCCACCACCTTTTGAAACTCCACCAAATCGACAATCATGCCGGTGCGGGGGTCAATCTCCCCGGCCACGCTCACCTCCAGGTGATAGTTGTGGCCATGGCCATTGGGGCGGGCGCATTTGCCATAAATGGCGACGTTTTCGTCAAAATCAAGGCTATCGAGGGCGAGGCGGTGGGCAGCACTAAAATGGGTGCTAATCGTCAGTGTGGCTTCCATGGCGTTTCCAGAGTAGTTGGCCCAGAGTTCCGGGTGTTCAAAAAGTTGGATATTGACTAAAGGCAGGTGGGGCGCAAGGCGTTGCCAGATGATGCGGGCGACATTTTCCGTTGTGGGCAGCGTCTGCTCAAATTCCGGCCAAGCGGTGTTTAAGTAGCTGAAGTTGAGGTCATCAATCACAGCGGTGCGGATGGCGTGTTTAACATCCGAAAGATTCTGCACCATGCCGTACTGATCTAAATCCCCCTCTAGGGACACATAGAGGGTGTAGTTATGGCCATGGCCAGGAAAACGGCTACAGCAGCCAAACTGGGCCAGGTTTTCCGCCTCGCTCCATTCCGGCAGCCAATACCGATGGCTGGCCGCAAATTGAGCGCGACGGTGAATGATACATTTCATGGGGAGTAACAGTTAAAGTTTTGTGAAGGGGTATCTCTAGGATACCAATTTCAGTTATTTCGAGGGAGATCTCGCCGTCTCTGCTGCACGGCAAAGTAGGCCAAGCTCACCACCATTAACGCCAAAACCAGACTCAACCAATCTCCCCACCGACTGTAAAGGGTTCGGGTTTGTCGTCGTTCGATGGTGGCGGTGTGGAGTTCGTAGGTATTGATTCCAGAAATCCACGGGGTTTTACCGTGGGGGGTGACGATCGCTGAATATCCTGTATTAGTGGCCCGCACTGCCCAGCGATCGAGTTCGATCGCCCGCATCACATCGAGGGCATGGTGTTGGGCGGGCATGGCGGGGCTGTAGTGGGCATTGTTGGAGGCGGTGAGGATGAATTCCCCCCCGGCGGCGGCTTGGCGTTGAAAATGGCGGGGAAAGGCGGATTCATAGCAAATGCCGACAATGGCCCGTCCAAAGGGGGTGTCAAAAACTTGGCGCGGCGAACCGGGCGCGAGATGGGCATCGAGGGGGGAAAGGCGATTAATCACGCCCCCTAATAGGGCTTGAAAAGGGATATATTCCCCCAAAGGAACCAGTTTCACCTTGTCATAACGGCTATAGAGTTCCCCCGCGCCGGTAATTGTAAATAGGCTATTGGTGTAACTGGTTCCCGTTTGCCCGAAGGCCCCCAGCCATACGGGTATGCCCTGGCGCTGGACGGCTTCGTAAAAGGGATGGTGATTTTGAATCAGTTCTGCTAAGGGAAACGGGAGGGCGGTTTCGGGGGTGAGGATGGCTTCTACTCCCTGTTGGGTGAGGGTTTCGTAACCGCTGGTATAACCGGCGATCGCCCGACTCCAACCCGTAGGATAGAGCTTAATTTCATTGGGGATATTGCCCTGGATGATGCCGACGGTGAGGGGTTGGCCGGGGGTGAGGGGTTGCTGGCTCCAGATGGCCCCGAGGGTGTGGATGGAGAGGAGGAGGGCGATCGCTCCCCCAGCCCAAAGGCGGCGTTTTGGGGTCAGGAGGGTTTGGGCGATCGCCCCATTCACCCCCATCAGCAAAAATGTCACCGTTGTCGGGCCAGAAATTCGCCCCCAATGGAGGAGGGCTAGGTTTCCCGGACTTTGGGTATAGGCGAGGGACGACCACCACAGCGGCCCCCACTGCCAGATCGCTTCGAGGCTACACCACAGGGCCGCCCCAAAGAGCAAATTTTGCCAACCCAGGTTTGGAGACCATCGCCCCATTAATTCCCCCCAAACCACAACGAGGGCGGCCCCCCACAGGGTAATCAGGAGCCAACAGAGGAGGGCGATCGCCAAACTTGCCCCCCAAGGCACACCCATCCAGGTCATGGGGTGAACTCCGGTGATCCAGGCCAGGGCTAAACCATGGAAGCTACAACCCCAAGCGAGGGATTGTCCCCACCGTTGCCGCGCTGTTTTGGCTCTGATCACCCCCCACCACAGGGGAGCCACCCCCACCCAAGCCAAGGGGAACGCCCCCACGGGCGCGGGGCTAATCCCCACCAATGCGCCGGCCCCCAAGCACAAAATCATCGATGGCCAACCCATGTCTCGCCAGATAGCGAGGGGGCGATCGGCGTTGGCGTACCCATGGCGCTCTGGGGGTGGGTGATCTGGGGGGTGGCTCATGGTGGATTCATCGGGTTTTATTTTCAGTTTAGCGGTGGGTGGGGGACGATTCGCGAGATTGACGACTAAGGACTAGAAGGCTATAATGGGGCTAATAAAACCCGCCAAGGCTATGGTCTAGAAGCGTTTAAGCTCTCTAAATTAATCCTCAAATGCGCGGGTTCCTCTTTTTGGGTATTTTTTTGAGTATTGCCCCGTTCAAAAGCCATGATTCCAACCCAAATTTATAGAGGTTAACGACAGCCATTAATCCCTGCATTTCTGAAAACATGCCCCAGAAATACACACCATCCCCTAGAGCGTTA
>JAABSU010000091.1 GCA_011390265.1 Spirulina sp. | reverse complement strand
TTATGTGACGGTGGATCCGGAGTTTTACCGCCCGGATGAGGCGGTGCAGTTGGTGGGCTGTATCGATAAGATTCGCACCAAACTTCAGTGGCAGCCAGAGCATTCTTTTGAGAAGATGGTGGAGGTGATGGTGCGTCATGATTTGGAGTTGTTGGGGGGTGGGGAGTAGGAAGTGGGGAATGGGGAATGGGGAATGGGGAATGATGATTAATGTAGGGGCGTTGGCGTAAGCCTGCCGGAGGCACAAAAATTTTTCGCCCCTCCCCTGTTCGCTTCTTTTTTGTGGCTGATCGATTTAAGCTAACCAGCGGGCGCGGTAGTGGCGGGCATCGATGTGGCAGAGGTGGGGGAAACGGCGGTAGCGGGCGAGGCCGCCGGGCCACCAGGAATCGAGGAACCAATAGAGTTGGTTGCCGGTGAGGCCTTCGCAAACGAAGTCGATCGCATCCCCCATCAGGTGACGGCTATCGGGGAGGCCGCCAAGGGCTTGGTTGATGTGGGGGGGGCGATACCAACTGGTAATCAGGAGGGGGCGTTGGAGGCGATCGCTCACCTGTTGGGCTAAGGTGGCAATGCGAATGATGGCTTCAACGGTGGCCTGATCTGGGGGCATCACTGTTCCCCCTTGGGTGGCTTGGGCCCAGGTGAACTGCCCTTGGGGGAGGATCGTGCCATGGAGTTGGAGGTTGTCCGGTGTCCATTGTTCCGGCCGTTGGGGGAGGATTAATGTTGCCATTTCCCCCGTGGGGGGATGTTGCTCCATGGCCTTGAGGTCGTCGGTGAGGGAGGCGAGGGTTTGCTCACGGGTTTTGAGGCCGCGCCATAATTGCATGAGGCGAATTAAGGCCTCCCGCTGTTGGTGGGTTTCGCGGTAGGTGTGGGGAATGCGGCGGATAAATGTGAGCAATTCGCGGTCGAGTTCGGTGGCGATCGCCTGGAGCTTTTCCGGATCACTGCTGGCAACGCTGAGGCGTTCCGGGTCAATCCCCAGGGCGGCGATCGCCGTTTGCCGAGAATTCAACTGTCGCCAAATCCGAAACCCCTCGGTGAGAGCATTGCGCTGTGCCCCCGTCCCGGCATAGTTGAGGGGAATTTGCTGCACCCAATGGAGCAGCGCCCCATCAAAGAGGTGTAAATCCGGATCGGGACGGCTAGAAACGGCTAAGGACTCAATCACCGCCTCCCGACTGGGCAACTGCCGCCAGGATTGAATCAACCGCAGCAGCGCTTCCCGTTGGTGGGGAAAGCCCTTGTATTGCCCCGGGATCCGCTGAATGAACTGCTTCAGGGTAATATCGAGATCCTCCGTTGCCAACTGTTGGGCGGATTTTTGGGTTTCCCGGGCCAAGGATTCCATCGCCGCCCCAGCACTATCCAACCTGCGCCAAATCCGCACCACCTCCAATAATCCCCGCCGCTGGTGGGATAGCCCTAAATAATATTCGGGAATTTTTTCAATAAAGGTCAGGAGTTGTTGATCCAAGGCCGTCTGATCTAACCCGATGCTGATCATTTCCAACCCTTGGCGATAGGCCGCCTGCAATGCTCTGCCATCACAGGGAGTCAACTCCCCCACATTGGTTTCTTCCACCGCCGGGATATACCCCGCCGCCACAATGGCCAAAAAGCGATCGCTATACCCCCCCATCCCCACATCCCACAGATCACTCCCCTGCCAACCTTGGGCAATGAGGCGATCGCTCAAGGCGCGGATCGTATTCGCCGCATACTGCACCTGGAGGGGAAAACTCTCCAAAGATTTTGCCGGCTGACTAATGCCTAAACCCATTTCTCCGGTGGCGAGGAGAGGCGATCGCTGCACCTCTGCCAAGGCAGCAAGAACCAAAGCATGAATCCCGGCCCTTTCCGCCTCCAGCCCATAGTAATAACTGCCTTGATTCACTGTCCCCATATCCTCGCCAACCCTAAATGTTCAACCGAATGGCTCAAGCCTCCCCATCATACCGCCAGAGCTTTAGTCCCGCTGAACAGCCTTGAAAATTTCCTCAGGGAACCCTGATTGAGATCCCGTGGGGACTTTGATAAAACCAGCCCCGATACCACGGTCTGGATCACGCAATTGAATATTTTCGTCATTGAGGCCGTAGGTACAAGGCAAAGGCGCAGCCCAGCACAACTGAGTGCCATCAGTGGGGATAAAATAGGTCACATCATTAGTTTGAAGAGCTTTGAATTCATGGGGTGGATAGGTTTCTTGTAGGCTGGGGGGAAAAATGGGATAAACTTTTACGTTAATGCGATTGTGTGCGTAGGTCAGGAGGTAGTGACGACTAATAACCAGAAAAGAGAGAATGGTTAGAATCCCAAAAAACTGCAACTGGGTTATTTTTGGATAAACATAAATGCCAAAAATGCTTAAAAAAGTTAGACCCAAAATCAGAAGAAATGAGGGAGATGTAAATTCCAACCAAGCATTAGCTGCACCAGAAATTACCAATATCGATAATACCCGCTTTCGTGAATTGCGATAACAATATTCTGCTAGTAAAAATCCAGGTAATAGACAAGCATAGCCTAACCCAAAACGCCAAGTTGGGGCAGAAGTTAGTACATAGGTCAGTCCCAGTGTCCCCATGGTCATGATGTAGTACTTGCCTTTGACAACAATTTTAGTATGATAAATTAATATTAGCCCAAGGCTAATTACAGAGCAAAGAATCAAGAAAGCAAATTGTCCTTCTGCATCAATCCAAGGTTGAACCCATCCTAAGGTTTGCCCCGTGGGTTCTGCCCCAATCCATCTATTCCATTCTTTGATTTCTTGATAGGATTTTTGAACATTGGTTAGAGCCATTGACCAGGAAAAATCAAAACACAAAAAGGGGGACGGAAAAAGCATACATCCAGAGGTGAAAATATTAAATATAAACAAGGGGGAAATAAGTACGATTGCAAAAAATGCTCCCTGAATTGAGGGCTTGAAAATTAGCTTAAGGTATTGACTAATTTGATTAGTAAAGGTTTTAGTGGCATTGATAGTAAAAGTTGTGTTTGATTCAGTGAAAACATAAAAACAAAATGTTAATAGAACCAAAGGTAAAGCGCTTAGTTTAATGGTTGTTCCTGTTGCGGTTAAAATTAACGGAATTAGGATTGATTGATCTTGAGATGAATTTCTCTTGTTGAGAATGATCAACATGACCCATGCTGTGATCACAGTTACAAAAATAATCGGTTGATCTGGGGAGATCGAGAAAGGGAGTGAAGACCAAAATAAGGTGGGAATGATCAAGAACATCGCCAACCCTAAAAACCAATCGGTAAACTGTTCAGTATGATTCAGGATTCGATGTACAATAATTGCAGTTTGACACAATCCTAAAAAAAAGGTGAATCCGCCTAGATAAGCTGTGATTTTTGCATTAAAAACCCCAAAATTGAAAGGGGCGGCGAGGGCAAACCAGGAAGAACTGGTGCCAAAGCGTTCATGAATTAGGGCTAAACCGGGAACTGTGCCATGGAGTCGAAACCATTCGATCGCCTGGTAGTGGTAGAGGCCGGTATCAAACCAGATGATCCCTTGGGCGGAGAAGAAGGCGATGGCCAGTGTTAAGCCTAAACCGGCAACTTTCCAACTCCAAGGCATTTGCACTACGATTTTAAGCAGGGCGCGGCTTTCCTGGGCAGTGTTGCCTTGGGCAAGGGCGATCGCCATTAAACCGCCCGCAACGGCTAAACCCACCCAGGGACTTAAGGGTAAAATCAGAGAGACCGTAAACAAAGCCCAAGCTAAGGTAAATAAACCTAACCAGAGGGCAAGAATGAGGCGATCGCCCTGACGATTGAGGCAATCCGCCCGTAACATTTGTAAAAGACCGAGGCCAATGGTAAATGTGATGGCGGACAATAACAGCCACAACAGAATTAAAACCAGCATAAGCTAAATCCGGAGGTAGAGAGGGTTTCTGGCTATGGGAGATCACCGATAGCGAGATTATAAGCGATTATCAAGGATCGTTTCCCAATAGCGAATACAGGCAATGATTAACGCCATGTAACAGGGAATCGCAAAGGCAATTTCTACCGGTGTATTGAAAAATGGAGTGGTAAAACCAGTAAAGTTATCGACGGCGCTTTCGCCGTAGACGCGGAATCCTGCGGACATTAGCCAGGCTTCAATGGGGAAGGCGATCGCCCCCGTCACCCCCAAAGCAATCATGAATCGCAACACAATGGGTAGATGGAGGAAAAAGCGATCCACGACCACCGCCGCAATACCAATGATCATCACCCATAGGCCCGTGAGCAAGAAGCTAATATCAAAAAATAGATAAGACCAACGGGGTAGCGCTTGGTTTTGCACCATGGGGTGAATCATAACTTCAAATAAGAAGACGGCTAAACAGGCAATGCCAATGCTGCGGAGCCATTTCCGTTTCTTGCTGGGTACTAAGGGTTCATCATCCAGGACAAAACCCCAATATTTGTAAAAGCTGATCACTAATCCGGTGAAAACCGGGGTGTAATAAAACACATCAAGGAGCGGGACTCCGGCAACAAACACGCCGCTTAAGATGGCTAAAACTTCCGGGGCGTAGCTCCGAATTTCGAGGTTAACGACAAGAATTTCTAGTAGTGTGACCAGAATGATTAAAACCCCTAAATAAACCGGGAACCGTTGCCATTCTTTCCAGGGGGCGAGGAGTTGATCGGTGACGGTGACGACGGTAAGGATTAAGCCCGTCCAACCGATGGTGAGAATCCAACTCACATCGTGGTACAGATAGGCCCAAACCCCGAGCCGTTCATTGAGCCACATGGGGGAGGTAAAGAGTTCAAAAATCAATACACCGAGGGCTAAAATTAAAAAACGGGGAATGATTTTGGTTTTGATTTTACTTAAGAAAAATGTGGCCAACCCTACCCCGAGAAGAATAAATATTTCAAAAATAATAATTGGCAGGGTGGGTGTTTTTTCAAAATTACAGTGGGCAAGGAAGAGTAGGTCAATCATTCATCCTCCAACTGGGGTTAGTTTAAGAGTCCTTGGAATAAACCGAGACCATCGACGGAGCCAAGCATGGCATCGGCGGCCCGTTCTGGGTGGGGCATCATGCCGAGGACGTTGCCCTGACGGTTGGTGATGCCGGCGATGTTCCCGATGGAGCCGTTGGGGTTGTGGCTTTCATCAATAATGCCATCGGGATCGCAGTAGCGGAAGAGGATTTGGTCGTGATCTTCTAAATCTTTGAGGGTGTCGGGGTCGGCGTGGTAGCGGCCTTCGCCGTGGGCAATGGGGAGGGTAATGACGGGTTGATTGTAGGTGTTAGTCCAGGGGGAGCGATGGTTTTCGAGTTTGAGGGGGGTGCGATCGCAAATAAAATGTAAATCCCGATTGCGGGTTAAGGCTCCGGGGAGTAGCCCGACTTCGGTGAGGATTTGGAAGCCATTACACACCCCCAACACCGATTTACCTTGGGCCGCGTGGTCTAATACGGCCTGCATAATTGGGGAGAAGCGGGCGATCGCCCCACAGCGGAGATAGTCCCCATAACTGAACCCCCCCGGCACAATCACCACATCCACATCCCCCAGATCGGTTTCCTGATGCCAAATGAAGCGGGTGGGTTGTCCCAAAAGGTCGCGGGTGACGTAGGCGATATCGCGATCGCAATTGGAACCCGGAAAAACGAGAACGCCAAAGTTAGTCATGCTGCCGCCAATTCCGTCAGTTCAAAGCAATAGTTTTCAATCACGGGGTTGGCCAGGAGGCGATCGCACATTTGATCCAGTTGCGTTTCCGCTTCCCCTTGATCCGCCGCCGTTAACTGCACTTCAATATATTTGCCAATGCGCACCGATTCCACCGCCTCATAGCCCAATTGGTGCAACCCGGAACAGACTGCCACCCCCGCCGGATCGAGGACAGATGGGCGGAGGGTGACATAAATACGAGCATGAAAATGAGCCATCGCAATCCCTTAGACACAGCACGGTTCCATTCTATACGTCTAAGCGCGGTTTCTCCTGATCGATTCGGCGGGTTGAGATCATCCTTCTGTGGGTACGGTGGGGTGCGCCTAGCAGTTAAGCTAAAGGGGAGCAACTGAGCCAGCCCTGCTGTCCCCCCATGAAGACCCGCACCCGTTCCCAAGCTAAAATCCTCAATCTCCTCAAAACGCTGAAGTGTGCCATTTCTGCTCAAGACCTTTATTTGGAACTGCGCAACAATCAGCAAAATATGGGGTTAGCGACGGTTTACCGTGCCCTCGAAGCCCTTAAACTGGATGGCTTGGTTACGGTGCGCACCCTCACCAATGGTGAATCCCTCTATAGTCCCGTTCAACAGGATCAACACCATCTCACCTGTTTAAACTGTGGCGCTTCGATTCCTATCCCCCAATGCCCTGTCCATGAATTGGAGCAGCAATTGGAGCGATCGCACCAATTCAAAGTCTATTACCACACCCTCGAATTCTTCGGCCTGTGCCAACAATGCCAAGCCACCCCCTAACCCCTTCCCACTCCTAACTTCCCACTTCTAACTTCCTACTCCTCCCCCCCATGCTCTCCCCCCGCCCTCGTCCCATCGAACCCCAACCCGGCCAAGAATCTGTTTGGGATTATCCCCGTCCGGCCATTGTCCAGCCCAGTACCAAGCGCATTCAGGTGATCTGTCATGGGGTGGCGATCGCCGACAGTTCTCGCACCTATCGCGTTTTAGAAACCAGCCATCCCCCGGCTTATTACATCCCCATTGCCGATATCCAGATGGACTATTTCACCCCCACGGATCAGCAATCCTTTTGTGAATGGAAGGGTTGGGCGCGATACTACACGATTACCGTGGGGGAGCAGGTGTTGGTCAATGCCGCTTGGCAGTATCCGGAGCCGACCCCGAATTTTGCTGTAATTCAGGAGGCGATCGCCCTTTACCCCGGCCGGATGGAGGCCTGTTATGTGGATGGGGAACGGGTACAGGCCCAAGCCGGGGATTTCTACGGCGGCTGGATCACGTCCGATATTGTCGGCCCCTTCAAAGGCAGTGCTGGCACTTGGGGCTGGTGATTTAAGCCTTAGCCTTGGGTTGCACCTCGCTACAGACTTCGTAGAAGCAGGTTTCCGGGGCAGCGGCGAAGAGGTGGCCCATTTCCTTAATCAGGGCTTCATGGAGATCGCTGCGGTTGGCATCCATGTCTTCGAGGTTATCCCAGAAAATGACGGCAATCCCTTCATCGGTGCCAGGTTTTTGCAGGAGGTAAGCGCCCTCAAACCCTTCGCTATAGGTGGAAACGGCTTTGACAAACAGTTGCTCGGCTTCATTGAATCGGCCGGGCTTAAAGGCTCCAATGGCGACGTAGGCATATTTATGTTTGAGGAAATCTAAAAATTCGGACATCTTCGCGCCTCCTTGGGCTGTGGCTATGGTTCTACCTTGCCATGATCCTTGGATGCTGAGAATTTTGCGGGGATTTTTTTAACAAAAGGGGCGAAAAATATCCAAATGATATCCAAACGATACTCACGGATACTCAAACCGGCAAAACCAAACCCCCCAACAGAATCGCTGAAGCTGTCGGGGGGTTTAGGTTTGGGGAATGCCGGGAGGCGGATTTGAACCGCCGACACGAGGATTTTCAGTCCTCTGCTCTACCGACTGAGCTATCCTGGCTTGCTCTTGAGGATTTCACAGTCGAAATTCAAGCGCAGTTACTACTGTAGCAAGGTTTGCCCAATTGTGCAAGGTTTTTGCGGGGAAATCGTCAAAATCCCCTCAGGTGCTGATCTGGGGAGGGTTATGGAGGTTTAGGGGTGTAGGGATTAGCATGGAGGGATTCCTCTCCATCACTCCGTTTATGGTTATTGCTGCCCATACCCCCAACCCCAATGATCCTGAGAAAAAATGGCATCCCCTCCAGGCTCACCTGACTAAAGTTGCCCACAAAGCTGCTGCCTTTGCTGCCGTCATGGGGGGGGAGCGTTGCGGCTATTATGCCGGTCTCTGGCATGATCTGGGCAAATATCATCAGGATTTTCAAGACTATTTGCAAGCTTGCCATCGGGGCGATAAACGTGCCAAATCCGTACCCCATGCCATCCACGGGGCCAAGTTAGCCGCTACACAATTTCAACCCCTTGCTGTCTTAATTTACGGCCACCATAGCGGTTTACCGGCGTTTGCGGCCCTGAAAAGCAAACTAGCTGGGCGGAATCCTGAACGCACAGCAACAGCTTATCAAACTGTAATCGAACAGGCAAAAGCGGCTGGTATTGACCTCAAAGCTCCTCCGATGCTCCGCCAAGAGATGGCTGTCTATCAGCATAATTCTTTGCAGTGTGAATTGTTTCTCCGATTGCTTTTTTCCTGCCTCATTGATGCAGATCACTTAGACACAGAGGAGCATTTCAATCCAGAAAAAGCAGCACAACGAAAAATCTCTCTCCCATTCCATTCAGTTGATTCAAATGATGTAGCAATAGAAGAAAGTCCGCTCACGCTCCCCCAATTCAAAGCTGAGTTAGAACGTGAACAACAAATTTTATTGAGTACCGTAACCAATACGCCTGTTAATCAAGTCCGGCGTGAAGTTTATCAATTTTGCTGTGATCAAGCCTTGCACAAGCCGGGTGTGTTTCGTCTTTGTGTACCGACAGGGGGCGGAAAAACCCGCAGTGGTTTGGCTTTTGCCTTAAATCATGCTTGTGAAAATGGTCAGCGTCGGGTGATTTTTGCAGTTCCCTATACCAGCATTATTGAGCAAACTGTAGACGTTTATCGGAAAATTTTTGCGTCTTTAGGTGAGATGGCAGTTTTAGAGCATCACAGTGCCATTTCTCCAGAAAGTTTAAAGGGTTTAAAGGAGGATTGGCGGGATGATGATGCTCGTTCTGCCTATGCTCAAGCCCGTTTAATTGCCCAAAATTGGGATGCGCCTTTAATTGTGACGACAACGGTGCAATTGTTTGATAGCTTGTTTGCCCATCGACCGGGGCGTTGTCGGAAACTGCATAATCTGGTGAACAGTGTGATTGTGTTGGATGAGGTGCAAACATTACCCATTCCTTTGTTGGAGCCGATTTTAGATGTGTTGCGGCAATTGGTGCAGAATTATGGGGTGACGGTGGTGCTTTGTACAGCTACTCAACCCGCCTTTGAAGGGAGTACCCCCTATTTAGCCGGGTTTGAAAAAATTACGGATATTGTGCCACCATTGGAAGCCCAGCGGCATTTTCGAGCCTTACAACGGGTCGATTATATCCGACCGCAAGCGTCTTGGTCTTGGTCAGATTTGAGCGCAGATTTACAACAACGGTCGGCGGAACGAGCCTTGATTATCGTCAATACCCGCAAGGATGCATTAGCGGCGTTGGCCGCATTGCAGGCGGCTGAGTTCCCCCCTGAGGGATTATTCCACCTCTCGACGCTGCTCTGTGGTGCGCATCGTCGGCAGGTGTTGGCAGTGGTCAAACAACGCTTGGCTGAACGGTTGCCCTGTTGGTTAGTGTCTACCCAGGTGGTGGAGGCGGGGGTAGATTTAGATTTTCCGGTGGTGTATCGGGCGATCGCCCCCCTTGATCGGATTGTTCAAGCAGCGGGGCGGTGCAATCGGGAAGGAAAGCGCGATCGCGGTCAGGTGATTCTCTTTGAACCGCTGGAGGGGGGTAGTCCCCGTGGCCTTTATCAAACGGCCTACACCGTGGCGAAGAACTACCTTAGTCCGGAGGAAATGGAGCAACTCCATCGCCCCGACGTTTTTGTGCAGTATTTCCAAGAACTCTATCAACAGGCGGATCTCTCCCCTGGCCAAGCGATTCAAAGGGCGCGGGAAAAGTTGAATTATCCAGAGGTGGCTAAGTTTTCGCTGATTGAGGATGAGACGATCCCGGTGGTGGTCAACTATGGGGAGAGTGACAAAATTCTCCAAAAAGTCCGCGCTCAGGGTCGGGTGGGGCGAGAGTTATACGGTCGTTTGCAGTCCTATGTGGTGAATCTCTTCCCTTGGCAGTTCAATCAAAGTGAAGAGAGCCGTCAGGAGGTTGTCCCCGGACTTTGGGAATGGCAGGGGGGCTATGATCAGTTAGTGGGGATTGAATGGGAAGGTCAACCCATCCAGCGCGATCCCTTCGATCTGATTGTCTAACCCAGCGATCATCAGGTAATCTGGGATGCAAGCGCCCGATCTTGTCGTTAAAGATTGAAATGGCGAGGATTGAAACCATCTGCTGTTGGTAGCCGGTAGCCTTGCTCCACAGACGGAGGGGACACAATGCTGTCCCCTCTCCTCCTGAAAAAAATTTATCCTTCCATCTACTGTTTGTAAAAAGAAGTGCTACATTAAAGATGTCGAGATTAAGTAAACAGCCATGGACAAGTCCCAGCGGGCTTTTCAGCGATCGCTCTTTGATCAACGCTCACCAGCAGAGATCATCAATGACCTAAGGCGCAGCAGTCAGAGCAGGATCCTCACTCAAGGCCTCAGCCTGACCGATCAAGGGCTTGAAAGCATCAAACCCTTATTAAATGACCAGCGTTTGAAACCAACAACTCGTAGCCTATTGGATGAACTGTTGTGCCAGTATCAAAAAAAATCAAAACTTTTGAAGTGATGATAACTGAAAGGTGGCTTACAGCAACATTAAGTTTCATCAAGTTTTGCAACCCTTGCAACTCTTCCGACTTACCCTAAGCTTAGTCATATTGTTTTATTGATCAAGGATTAGCACCGTGAGCAATTCTCCTCCTCTAGCGCTGAAAGTCTGTGGTGATTTTGCCTGCTTTACGCGCCCAGAATTTAAGGTTGAACGGATTAGCTATGATGTCCTCACCCCCAGTGCAGCAAGGGGGATTCTCGAAGCGATTTTCTGGAAACCGGAAATGGGCTACCGGATTGAACGGATTCATGTTTTGAGCAAAATTCGCCACTTTTCGATCTGGCGTAATGAAGTGAATAACTACCAGAGCGAAAGTAGTGCCAAAAGTTGGGCTAAAACTGGAGTTGGGGGCTATTTTGCCGATGGCGATCGCGCCCAACGCCATACCCTCGGCTTACGGGATGTGAGCTATATCATCGAAGCTCAGATCTATTTGAAAGCCCACGCCACCGAAAACATTGCCAAATATCGAGATCAATTTCGTCGTCGGGTGCAACGGGGGCAATGTCATCATCAGCCCTATTTAGGAACCCGTGAATTTAGTGCTTTTTTTGAACCCCCTAGCGGGACGGAGCAAGCCATTGAGCACAGCGATGATCTGGGTTTGATGCTCTACGATGTCGAATTTAACCCCGATCCACAAGGTAAAGTTCAGCACCGTCAACAGGACGGAGAAGGTCGGCGGATTATTAAGGCCAATGCCCGGCCCCGCTTTTTCCGCGCTCGTCTTGATCAAGGCATTCTCACCATTCCCCATCGTCCCCTTTAAATCATGCTCCTCAAAGCCCTCGCTGACTATGCCCAGCGTATCAACCCCACCCCCGCCATGTATGGCCCCTCCCCAGTGCGTTGGATCATCAGTCTCACCCTCGATGGTCAACTCCGGGGCGATCTACTCACCCCCTTAGGTGATAAAAAAAATAAACGGGGAGAGCCGAAAATTTTGCCCCATATTAGTCGCAGTTCGGGCATTAGTCCCAAACTTCTGGCTGATACCGGGGAATATGTACTGGGCATCCCCAAACCCAAATCAAAACCCGATCGCATTGTTGACTGTCATCAGCAATTTAAAGATCTGGCCCGTCACTGTGCCGAAGTCACCCAAGAACCCGCAGTAAAAGCGATTGTCCAGTTTTTGGATGGATGGAGTCCGGAAGGCGATCGCCACCTTCTCCCCCCTGACTTTGACCCCAGCATGGTCATCACGTTTCAAGTCATAACCCCCAACGGCCCGATCATCCCCGCTGAAGACAAAGCCCAATTGACCGCCATTCAACAATTTTGGGCCAACTATACCGGGGGAACCGAGGAAGCGGAAAATCTCGGCTGGTGTTTAGTCTCCGGTAATTATGGCCCTGTTGAGCAACGGCTCCCCTTTACAATCAAAGGCGTTCCTGGCGGCCAAGCATCCGGTACTGCCCTAGTTTCCGCCAACTCCAAAGCCTTTGAATCCTACGGCCTTGCCAACTCCCTCACCTCCCCCATTTCCCGCGAGGCTGGTGAAGCCTTTGCCAAAGCCCTCAATCACCTGCTCAAAAACCGGGATTCCCATCTGCGCATTGGAGATAAAGCCGTTTATGCTTGGTGGACAAAGGAAGCCACAGAATTTGATCTCTTTAGCTTCTTAGATAAACCCAGTGAAGCCCAAGTTAAAAACCTGATCTCAGCCGTGCAAACTAAACCCAATGCCGTCGCCTTAGATCAACTGGAAGAAGACCATTTTTATGCCGTTGCGCTCACCGCCAACAATGCCCGCACCGTTGTCCGTAGTTGGTTAAATATCACCCTTAACGAAGTGCGAGAAAACCTTGGTCGATGGTTTCAAGCGCAACAGGTGGTGAGTCCAACCGGAGAAGATCCTAAACTTTTTGGACTCTATGCCTTAGCTGCCTCTGCCTATCGGGATGTGAACAAAGAAATGTTACCCCGAACGCCCACCACTTTATTTTTTGCAGCTTTGCAGGGGAAACCGCTACCTGATGATCTCTTGGCGAGTGTTGTACGACGGATTCGGGTCGATCAAGACTATAAAGTTACCCATCCCCGTGCTGCATTAATCAAGCTTTACCTCACCTTTAACCTCACCTTTAAGGAGATTATTCCCATGAATGAAACTGAATCAATGACTGAATTAAATTTAAATCCACCTTTGGAGGGACGAGATAAAACCGCTTACCACTGCGGACGGTTATTAGCACAATTGGAGCAAATTCAACACTTTGCTTTAGATGAAAAAGGCCGAAAAAAAATTAATACAACCATTGTGGATCGCTACTACGGGGCAATGTCTACCACGCCAGGAAAGGTGATGGGCTTGTTATGCCGAGGAGCGCAAGCTCACCTGGGTAAAATTCGTAAAAATAATGGGGGACTGCATCACAATTTACAAATGAGTTTGCAGGAGATTGAAAGCCATATTCAGCCGGATCAAGATCATTTACCCAATAGTTTCACTATGCAGCAGCAAAGTATTTTTGCACTGGGTTATTATCACCAGCGGGCAAAAAATACCGCTGATGTAAAAAACCGATCTAACAAGGGTTAGATTTGCAAGTTTCACGTTCAATTAATGTCCCATTATTTTCAGGAATGAAGTCAATGCCTAGCTATACTGATCCCAATTGTCGCCACGATTTTGTTTTGTTATTTGATGTGCTAGATGGTAATCCCAATGGTGATCCTGATGGGGGAAACTTGCCCCGGACGGATGGGGAAACGATGCAGGGTTTGGTGACGGATGTTTGTTTGAAACGGAAGGTGCGGAACTATGTCGAGGCTTACTGTGATTGTGAAGCAACGGAGGCTGAAAAAGAACGGCTGAAAATTTTTGTTGAGCATCAGGGCGTTCTTAATGAGCAAATTCGTCGGGCTTATGTGGGGTCAGGTTTGCCCGTAAGTGAACCTGTTTCTGAAGTGGTTAAGGATGTAAAGGTTCTCACTGCCTTGCAAAATTTAAAGGATGAATTACCCAAAGCTTTCAATCTTGAAGATGAAGAAAATGGCGATGATGTGGTTTCAAGTTTGGCTTACAATGGGGAGCTTGATGCAGAAGAATTGAAGGCAGAATATAAGCATCTAGAGGAGTTTGAAGATTGGAAGGTTGTCAAAAAGTTTGTTGAAGCTTTGGTTAAAAAATCAGGTAAGCCTGCAAAAACGGGTAAAAATATCGAAACTGCTAAAAATTGGATGTGTGCCAATTTTTACGATGTGCGAATGTTTGGGGCGGTGATGAGTACGGGATTAAATGCCGGTCAGGTACGGGGGCCGGTGCAATTAACGTTTGCTCGATCCATTGATCCGGTTTTGCCTTTAGATTGGTCAATTACCCGGATGGCGGTAACAGATGCTAAGGAAGATCGCGTCAATTTACAAACGATGGGGCGAAAAACGCAGATTCCTTACGGTTTGTATCGTGGGTTTGGGTTTTTCTCGCCCTTTTTTGCGAAGCAAACGGGGGTTACTGAAGCGGATTTAGCTTTATTTTGGCAAGCTCTGCAAGGGATGTGGGAGTTAGACCGGAGTGCTAGCCGGGGATTGATGGCGTTGCGAGGTTTGTATCTTTTCACCCATGAAAAACCGCTGGGTAACGCTCCGGCTCATAAATTATTTGATCGGGTTACGGTGCAATCCACAACTAATACACCTCGTGCCTTTACAGATTATGGGGTTGATGTCAATGAGGATGATTTGCCGGAGGGGGTGACGTTAACAAAGTTGGTTTAGTTGGATATAACTGAAGAAAAACAAGGGGCTAAACTCCCTTGTTTTTTCTGTTTTGGTAAATTTAGAAATTTTTGAACAATGAATCAGGTTGATCGAGAAAATTATCTCTGGATTAGTGTGCTTCAACACTACGTTTTTTGTCCCCGTCAATGTGCTCTAATCCACATTGAACAAACCTTTGAAGAAAATATTTATACATTGCGGGGGCATCGGGTGCATGAGCGGGCGGATTCCGCTACGAGTGAATTGATAGATGGGGTGCGGGTGGAGCGATCGCTCTCCCTGTGGTCTGATCAATATCAATGGCGGG
>JAABSU010000090.1 GCA_011390265.1 Spirulina sp. | reverse complement strand
CAGGGTATCGCGGATATTGCCACCAATGGTAATTGAATCGGGATTATAAAGAGCGTTGACATCGTGGGCAAAAATATTCAACCGCTCCCCCTGTCGATTGATTTGGATCAAAATATCGGGGATGGCTTGGAGGAGAGCGCGGTTGGTGGCTTCACTGCGACGGAGGGCTTCTTCGGTGGCTTTGCGCTCGCTGAGATCCCGCACCACAATCAACACTTCATCCTGACGCAAGGGCACAATCCGCACTTCTCGCCATAGCTTTTTCCCCCCAAATTCCAGGGGATATTCATAATGTTGCATTGCCGCCATCTTTAGGGCCTGCTGTGCCACGGCCAACTGCTGTGCCGCTGCCGCTGACGGGAGTAGCTCCTGCAAATTGCGCCCCACCATTTCAGCGGCGGGTTTAATGGTCTCGAAATAGGGGGCACAGTGAACTTCGAGACAGAGGCCATCGCTGCGCATCCGAATCAGGAGATCTGGGAGGGCTTCGATAATGGCGCGGGTTTTGGCTTCACTGTCCTGGAGGGCGAATTCGGCTTGTTTGCGATCGCTAATATCCCGAATAATCAACAAGGCCCGATCTTTCCGATAGGGAATCACCCGCACCTCTTCGTATTGCACCCGATCGCCCACGGTAAATTCCTGCTCAAACTGCTGAACCGTTTGGGTCTCCAGTGCGGCGTGAATGCCATCAAGATGTTTTTGAGCAATGGCGGGGGGCAAGGTCTCTAGGACGGTTGTTTGCACCAATTCCTGATCGGGAATATGGGAGACTAAATCTAACGTGTAGGCGGAGCTAAACCGGCTGATATAGCGGCCGTTGGCATCCATAAAGATCATTAAATCGGGGATCGCATCGAGCATCATCTGATTGCGGGTTTCACTTTGGCGTAGGGCTAGCTCGGTTTCCTTGCGATCGCTCACATCCATGGCCAAACCATGCCAATACACCGAGCCATCGGGCTGCGGATCCGGTGTGGCATTGACCAAATTCCAGATCATTTCCCCAGAGGGCAGAATCTGCCGCCACTCATGGCTAAAGGGGGTGAGATGGGTCGTTGCCTCAATCATTTTTTGTTCATATTCCTGCAAATCCTCCGGATGAATGCCCCCTGCCAAAACCATTGGATCAGCGAGGATCGCCTCCGGTTTCACCCCAAACATCTGTTCACAAGTGCTACTCACATAGACAAATCGCAGGCCCTCCGCAGTTTGGTGCATCGTGTAGATCATGCCGGGTAAATTGGCATTCAGGGCTTCCAGCCGCCGCCGGGTTTCCTCTAGCTCCGATTCAGCCTGCTTAATTTCCGTGACATCGGTGAGGATGCCATGCCAAAAAATTGAGCCATCGGGCTGTCGGTTGGGGTGCGATCGCCCCTGTAACCATTTGATGCGACCGCTAGGGGTGCAGATGCGATGTTCAAAATTCCAGGGTTCTAGGGTTTCCGCTGATCTGAGAATGGAAGCATATAAATCCGGGATATCCTCCGGGATGACTTGGCCAAAGAGCCGGTTAGCATCCTCATAAACTTCTTCCGCACAGGCCTCATAGATCTGCTCCACCCCGCGACTGACAAAGGAAAGATAATGCTCACCATCGGGGCGGCGGTGGTAGCGGTACACCATCCCCGGTACAGCGTCAGTAATATCGCGAATTTCCTGCTCCCGATTTTGGAGGGCCAATTCCATGCGCTTGCGATCGCTCACATCCAACACTAAACCATGCCAATGAATCGAGCCATCGGGTTGCTGATGGGGGGTGGAATTGCCCATCAACCACAATATTTCGCCGGAGGGGAGAATATGCCGCCATTCATAGTTAAAGTGGCTGAGATCAGCTATAGAGACAGCCAACCTCTCCTGATAACCCTGTAAATCATCGGGATGAATGTGGGCTAACAACACTGAACTATCGGCTAAGACTTGTTTCGGTGTTACCCCAAACATCGTTTCACAGCCAGCACTGGCGAAAAGAAAGCGAAACTCATCCCCAGTTTGGGCGAGGGTGTAGAGCATCCCCGGTATATTTTCCGTGAGGGCCTGAAGCCGCCGCCGGGTTTCCTCTAGCTCTAATTCAGCCTGCTTAATTTCCGTGACATCGGTGATAATGCCATGCCAAACCAGGGAGCCATCAGGCTGATAGCTGGGTTGCGATCGCCCCTGTAACCATTTGACGCAACCGCTGGGGGTAAGAATGCGGTGTTCTGAAGTCCAAGGTTCTCCCGTTTGGGCTGAGGCCAAAATGGAAGCTTGGAGAGCAGGAAGATCCTCCGGCAACACCATGGCAAACAAGCGACTTGCATCCGCACAGGCCTCCTCAACAGAGATCTCATAAATTTGCTCCACCCCTTGACTGACAAAGGAGAGATAATCCGGCTCCTGTTCCCGGTAGTGATAACGGTAAACCACCCCTGGAATTGCATCGGTAATTTCCCGCATTTCCCGCTCACTGTTTTGGAGCGCCAGTTCCATACGCTTGCGATCGCTAATATCCTGAACCTGCGTCACATAATACAACGGTTGATGGCGATAATCCCGCACCAAAGCCACATTTAAAAGCGCCCAAATGACCTTTCCTTGCTTTGTTAGATAGCGTTTTTCTAACTGATAACTATTAATTGCATCCCGAAAAAGTTGCTGCCTTTGGGTGTATTTAATCCGCAGATCCTCCGGATGTGTCACATCTAAAAAGGTTAAAACCTCCAATTCCTGTTCCGTATAGCCCAACATTTCACAGAGTTTAGGATTCACCTGAATAAAGCGATTATTCAAGCCAATAATCGCCATCCCAATCCCCGCATTATCAAAAGCACCGCGAAACAGTTCCTCCTTTTCAATCAACGACAACTCCTGCTGCTGTCGATAGATCACCCCCGCAAACAATTCCCCAATCATCCGCAGCGGATGAATCACCTCCTCCGGCCAAACTTGTTGCCGCTGCACCACATCAAACCCCACAAACCCCACCCATTGTTCCTGCACCATCACCGGCACACAGATCAGCGATTGAATCCCCTCCACTTGGAACTCCGCCCGCTCCGCCACCGCCTCCAAGGGCAAATCCTCCACCACCGGAATCAGCACCGTTTTCCCTGCCGCCAACTGATTAAACAACCAAGGCATCGCAATAATCGGTAAATTCTGGAGCTGGTCACGATAGGCTTGAATCCCCGATGCGCACCATTCATGGGAACAACAAACCTCCTGCCGCGTGGGGTTAACACGGAACACATAGCTGCGATCGACCCCGAAAAAATTGCCAAACTTCGCTAAAGCTTCTTGAATGCCTTCGTCGATGGAAAGAACGTTAGTATTGAGAAATTGGGTAGAAATTTCTGTAATCAGTTGTTCCAAATTAATATGTTGTCGCAACGCCGCTGTTCGCAACTGCACTTCCTGCTCCAGTTGCTCATTCAACCCTTGCAAAACAGAATTCACTTCCTGAACATCTTGATCTTGAAAATACTGCTCTAGAGCAGACTTGACCATTTCAATCAAGCCCAAGCCGCTCCAAGGTTTGGGAATATAGCGATATAAATTAGCAGCATTGACCGCCCGACCCACCGCGTCCGGCGTGGCTTGACCCGTCAGCATCACCTTCAGCGTGCGGGGTGAATAGCGGTGAATTTCCGCCAGCAGTTCATCCCCCTTCAGGCCAGGCATTAACTGATCACTAATAATTAAGGGGATCTCCGTGGCGCTGGCCAACAACTCCGTAATGAGTTCTAGGGCTTCCTCACCACTTTCGGCAATTTCCACCACATAGTCATTGCCCAAAGCCTGATGGAGAGAATCCCGCAGACTGGCTAATACTAACTGCTCGTCGTCTACACAAATAATCGTCGGCTTGCCCATGGATGTCCTCAACTATCAATTAGCAGTTATTGTGCGTAGACGGGTTTAACCGCCTATTCGTGGTGTGAGCTTGTCATCATTGCTCATTGCCGCCGTTGGGCAAGCGGCAATGTCACCGTAAACGTTGTACAACCGGGCTGACTCTCCATCTGAATTTGCCCCCGATGCCGTTCAATAATCCGTTGGACAATGCTTAAACCCATGCCACTGCCTTCCCCCACTGCCTTTGTCGTGAAGAACGGATCGAAAATTTTATGGTGTAGTTCCGGGGGAATGCCACGACCAGTATCCGTAAATTTAACGATAACATTAGGTTCAACCCGTTGAATCTGAATCGTAATTTCCCCCTGACCCCCCATGGCATGAATGGCATTGTGAATTAAGTTTGTCCAAACTTGCGTCAGTTCGTCGGGATAACAGGAAATTAAGGGTACTTCATTGTAATCCTTCTTGACCTCAATGCCCTGTTTCAGACTGTTGTGATAAATCATTAAAACCAGATCAATGTTTTTACACAAGTCCGTCTCCGTCATTTCAGCGTTGTTGCTCTGGCGGGCATAGCTTTTGAGGGCGGAAACGATCTGGGTGGCTTTTTCCACCGCCAGTTCAATGCGTTTGCCGCTATTGCGTTGAATCGCCAGGGTATGCACGGTGTTGAGCACGAGATCGCAGTCCTCGGAACGGAGCAGGGGGAGGAGGGGTTCAATGCCATCGGTGATGCCTAAAAGAATCAATTTCATCGCCAGTTCCTCCGCCTCTTCAAGGCTGTAGTCCTGTAACATGGCGGTCAAACGCCGCCGGGCCTTCCGTTCCTCCCGAGAAATCAGGATGTCTTGATGATTTTGGGTAATGGTCAATAAATGCTGAAAATCGGCCCAGCGTTCTTCCGAAAGGGTGCGGAATAATAAGGGGAGATCGGAAAGCGATCGCCCCAAGGCCGTATTTAAACTACCAATGGAAGCCCGGATCGCCCCCATCGGGGTATTAATCTCATGGGCAACACCGGCCACCAATTGCCCCAAGGCGGCCATTTTCTCCGATTGAATTAAACTTTCCTGAGCCATCTTGAGGCTATCCAAGGCCTGAGAAAGTTCCCGCGTCCGTTCCGCCACCCGCTGCTCAAGGGAGAGATTGGCTTCTTCGAGGGCCTGGTTGAGTTTCCGCAATTCCTGATGTTGGGCGGTGAGTTTTTGCTCCTGCTGATAGGCGTTGAGGGCTTCGAGCACCGTCAGCCTTAAATCTTCCGATTCCCAGGGCTTGGCAATGTAGCGGTAGAGCTTGGCGTGTTGGATGGCGTGGGAAACGCCGTCAATGGTGGCTTGGCCCGTTAACATCACCTTGAGGGTTTGGGGAGAAATTTGATGAATTTTGGCCAGCAATTCATCCCCCCGCATATCCGGCATGATGTAGTCAGAAATAATCAGCGGGAGGTGGTAGCCCTCCTCTAATAATTCCGTGACCAATTCCAGGGCACTATGGCCGCCATCCGCCAGTTCAATGGTGAAGTCGCCCGTGAGATTATTGCGTAATTCATCCCGCAGGCTTTCGAGGATTATCCGTTCATCATCAACACAAATAATTGCCGGGCGCTTCATAGTTGTGCTAATCCCGATTGTATGGTGTGGATTAATTCGCTTTCTGACCAGGGCTTAAACAGACATTTATGCAAATTGGCCTCATCCTGTACCCGTTGAATGGCGGCCTCATCGGCTTGGCCCGTGAGCATGATTTTGACCACATGGGGAAAACGTTGATGAACTTTAATCAGAAATTCATCCCCCTTCATCCCCGGCATCAGCCAATCAGAGACGATCAGGATAATATCGGTGCATTCCGCTTGAATCTCATCAATGACTTCGAGGGCATCGTCGGCATCTTGGGCGACTTCGTAGATGTAACATTCGCCAAAAGCCTCCCGAAGTTGCGATCGCAAGCTTTCCAGGACAATGGGTTCATCATCAACGCAGAGGATTACGGGTTTAGACATGGTGGGGTTTGGGGTGGTGAATGGGTAAGGAAATTGTGAACGCCGTTGCACCGGGTTGACTGGTTAGCTCAATACGGCCTTCGTGCTTGTCAATAATTTTCTGGACAATATTCAATCCTAGACCGCTGCCTTCTCCAGTGGCCTTGGTGGTAAAGAAAGGTTCAAAGACGCGGTGCTGTATTGCGGCGGGAATCCCCACGCCGGTATCGATGAATTGAATTTGGACATGATCCCCACAGGGTTGAGTGGCGATCGTCAGGGTTCCCCGGGGCTGCATCGCCTGGATAGCATTGTGGATCAGGTTCGTCCACACCTGATTGAGTTCGTCGGGGTAACACCACACTTGAGGGAGGGGTTGGTAGTTTTGGACAACTTCAATGCCGCGCTTGAGTTGGTTGTGGTAGAGGGTGAGGACGGTTTCAATGCCATCGGTGAGTTGGACGGGGATTTTTTCGCCGGAATGATCTTGGTGGGCGTAGCTTTTGAGGGCGAAGACGACCTTGGAGGCCCGCTGGGTGGCGGTGTTGATGGTTTGGGTGCTGCGGGCGAGGCCGGAGAGCTTATAGGCCATGGTGATCGCTTGATCGGCTTGGGGGGATTGCAGCAGGGGGATCAGCATGTCAATTTCGGTATAAACCCCCATGAGGACGAGGAATTCGGCGATCGCCTCCCCATTCCCCACCCCTTGGGCCATCAACTCATTCCCCAGGCTCCGCCGTAGTTTCCGCTCGGCTTTTGCCGAAGTCAGGGGGGTGGTGTGCATGGCCCGTTGGAGTAAATCCACAAACGCTTGGGTTTGCTCCAAATCTAGGGTTTGTAAGAGGGCGGGCAACTGGGCAAGGGTTTGCTCTAAATATTTAGTCATGTTCCCCGCTGAGGAGCGGATCGCCCCCAACGGGGTATTGATCTCATGGGCAATGCCCGCCACCAATTGCCCCAAGGCGGCCATTTTTTCCGCTTGAATTAATTCATCTTGGGCGTTTTGGAGAGCGAGTTCTGCTTGTTTACGATCCGTAATATCCCGAACAATAATCAGGGCTTTCCCCCCCTCCATCGGCACAATTCGCGCCTCTTGATAGAGGAGCTTATTGTCAATTTCTAAGATAAATTCATAGCGCTGAATGGTCTGGGTATCGAGGGCAAGTTGGATCATCTCAAGGCGTTGATGGGCCACCTTTGCCGGTAAGGTTTCGGTGAGATTTTTCCCCACAAGGCTGTCAACGGGAACAATACTTTCAAAAAAATGGGAACAGGCGGCTTCAAGATAGTTGCCGTGGCGATCCACTTGCATGAGCAGATCCGGCAAGCCGTTGATCAAGGCACGGGTTTGGGCTTGGTTGGCTTTGAGGGCTAATTCGGCTTGTTTGCGATCGCTAATATCCCGAATGATAAACAACACTTCATTGGGGCCACTGGGAACGGCGCGCACCTCTTCGTATTGGAGGCGATCCCCACAGGGAACCGTTTGCTCGTAATATTGCACCTCACCCGTGGCGAGGGCCTGCTCCATGGCCACGACTTGCCGGTTAAACAAATCCTCAATCAATTGAGGATCCGCATCGGCCCGCAATTGGGGATCTGTCTTGACTCGCTGATCATCTTCAAAAAAATCCTTCAGTTCCCGCGCTTGGACATAATGGAGATATTGCCCTTGGCGGTTCATGCGAAACATGAGGTCGGGAATCGCTTGGAGCATTGCTCGGTTTTGCTGCTCACTGCGTTCGAGTTGGGCGGCTTTTTCGGCGAGGGCTTGGGTGCGATCGGTAATTTGCTGGATTTGACGGACAATCACCGCCAGGAGGGCGATCGCCCCCACCACAACCCCCCCCCACAGTACTTGTGGTGAATCCGGCAAACTCAAGGCGATCGGGAGAATGCCCACCATCATGCCATTGCCCAGCCATGGGAGGAGATGAGGTCGTCCGATTGAGATCAACATAGGTTTTGATGAGGACTGACAGACTGAGATTAGGCGCTTTTGCAGAGAGACATGAGGGCACAACAGGCATCAACGATCTCTCCTTCCCCATTGTGCCACCGGCTTTAGCATTTGGGATCGCCCACAGGGGGAGCACAATTTCTGTAGTGAACGTTTAAAATGGGGCATGCTCCGTCCACACTTAATGCGGTTTATGTCTATGTCTGTCCAACTTAAAGTTCCCAGTATGGTTTGTGGTGCCTGTGTGAAAACAATTACCGCCGCCATTACCGCCCACCTCCCCACGGCAACCGTGAGCGCCGATCTTGAGCACCACCTTTTGACCGTCACCGAAGCAACGGATCCCCAGCAGGTAAAGGGGTGGATCGAGGCCGCCGGTCACGAAGTCGCCGTACCTTAACCCCACTCCACCGGAGGGAGATGCCCTGAGAAGTATCCCCTCCGGTGCGGTGAAAATTGCCTAGCTGAGATATATCCCAATGGCATCGTTCAAAGGGTTGACCGAACACAGATGTTCGAGGCTTCCTCCGTCAAAATTTACCCCACTGTCATGAAAACGGATGCCCCCATTGTTGTGGCTGGCGATCGCCCCTTTTTGGCCCGCCTGGAGCCGTACCTCCAACCCTGGGGAGCCTTATCCTGTGAGTCACCCACCCTTGACCGCTTGCTGACAATGCTCCAGTCCGCCAAGGCTTCCATTGTCATGCTCGCCCCCGCATTGGTGGAGCAGGACTACATCAAACCCCTGAAAAACCAGAGCCACCTCGCCATTGTCTATTGCATTGCCGTCAATACCGACCCCGCACCCCGCTACAACATTGCCACCATTTCGACAGAAGTGGGCTTACTCACCCAGGGCGCTGATGCCTATTTAGAACTGTTACCCTGTCCCCAAACAACGGCACTGGTTGCCGCTGAACACCAACTTGTCCAAGCCTATTTACAGGTGGCTCAACGCTATCTGGAGCAGTACTGTGGCCTGATGGCAGCCAATGATTTCCTCTCCAGCATTGCCCTGGCAGACCCCCTCACGACCCTCAGTAATCGTCGTGCCCTAGAGTGGGAGTTAACCCGGCAGATTCAGCGGGCCCAAGCCCAGGGAAACCCCTTAAGTTTGCTCGTTTTAGATGTGGATTTTTTCAAAGTTGTCAATGATAATCACGGCCATCAGGCGGGCGATCGCGTTCTCCAACTCCTGGCCCAACGTCTCCGCAACTACCTCCGGAGCCAAGATGCGGTGTTTCGCTATGGGGGGGAGGAGTTTGTCGTGTTGTTGAAAAATACCGATAATGGCGGGGCGGCGGCGATCGCCCAACGATTACGGGCCTTGATTGGCGAGCATCCCTTCGCGGTCGATCGGGATCTGACGTTAACGATTACCCTCAGCATTGGGGTGGCAACATTTAACCCAAGGGATGATCGCGACGGCCGCAGCCTCTTTCAACGGGCAGATCAGGGCCTATTTGAGGCCAAAGCCAACGGACGCAATCAAGTGGTGAACCTTGATCAAAAAACAGGCTAGGATGGCGAACCCCGTGAGCTTAATCGACACCCTGCACCATTGGAGCCAAACCGAGCCGGATCAGATTGCCTTCCAAAGGGGGGCGCAAGGCCAACGCTTCAGCTTTCAAGCCTGGGCATCCCTGAGCCAGCGTTGGGCGGCGGATCTCCATCGGCGGGGCCTGAACAGGGGCGATCGCATTCTCCTCATGGTGGGGCTATCCCCGGAACTTTATGTTGTGTTGGCGGCCCTATGGCAGATGGGGGCGGTGGTGGTGGCGCTCAATCCCAAAGCAGGGCGGGCGGCTCTGGGGCGGGCCTGTGGGGCATTAAAACCGCAAGCTTGGATTGCGCCCCGGCCGCTGTTGTGGGCATTGCCTTGGGTCGTGCCAGCCTTGGGTAAGATTCCCCACAAGATCGCCTTAGGGGATTTGGGACAAGATCCCCTCGATGGTGTGATTTCCCAAGGGGAAGCTGATCCTGAAACTACGGCGTTGATCTCCTTCACCAGCGGCAGCACCGGCCAGGCGAAATTAATCGAGCGATCGCACCACCAACTCCAAGCCCAAGGTCAAGCCCTGGCCCCGATTCTGCAATCCCAACCCGGAACGACGGAGTTAGGAATTTTGCCCCTATTTGGCTTGGCCCATTTGGGGGCGGGGGGGCGGTTGGTGTTGCCGGATTTTCAGGGGCGATGGGTGCGCGATGGTCTCCCACCGGGTTTTGCCTATCGCAGATCGCTCCCCCAGATGCCTGGCCAGCGGCTTTTGCCCCTGATCCAACAGGCCAAAATTGAGCGGATCGTCGCCTCCCCCACGGTATTCAGCCGCCTTGTGGAACAAGGTCAAACCCTCCCCCACCTGAAGCGGATTTTCATCGGTGGCGCTCCCGTGGGCTTTAAACTCCTCACTCGCCTCCAGTCCCTCGCCCCCCAAGCAAAGATTGTGATTGTCTACGGCGCAACGGAAGCCGAACCCATCGCCCATCAAGCCTATGCAGATATGACGAGCAAGGATCGCGATCTCACCCACAGCGGCCAGGGGCTATTAGTGGGCCAGCCCATCCCCACGATCACACTTAAAATTCTGCCCCCCCACAGCCCCAACCCTCCAAGCCTCGAAGCCTTTGCCCAGATGGCGATCGCCCCCAGCCAACCAGGGGAAATCTGTGTCACCGGCCCCCACATCCTGACGATCCCCCACAGTCCCCACCAATTCACCCTCAATGGCCAACGCTGGCATCGTACCGGCGATCTCGGCTATCAAGATCCCCAAGGGCGGCTCTGGCTGTTGGGGCGGGTGGTGGGGTTGATTGAGGATGAGCGGGGTTTACTCTACCCTTGGGCGGTGGAGGCGGTGGCCAATGATTGGCCCGGCGTGGTGCGATCGGTGGTGGTGGCGCAACGGGGGCAGCGGGTGTTATATGTGCAATGGATTCATGGGTATCAACCCCAGGATTACCGAGGTTTAAAGGCGCAATTGGTTTGGGCGCAGTTGGATCGCATTGTTCCCATGGCACAAATTCCGGTGGAGCGCCGCCACGGAGCCAAGGTAGATTATCCCCGCCTCTATCGTCGATTGGGCATCCCGTAGGGGCAAAAAATTTTTCGCCCCCAAATGTTCGCCCCAATCCTTTGCGCCAAAAAGCACCATCTCTTAGCGAAATCCCCTCCACATCAAAAATCTTTCCTCCAGAGCAAATTCAACAACTTTATTTAAGGAATATTCATCTTGAGTATATTGTTTGATGTTTGAACTGATTTTTATTTTGTGTGCTCTAGATTGAATTTCTTGACGTTTTTGTTCAAGCTCATAGGCATTTCTAGTTATTTCAAAATACTTATTGATCGGCATGGCTAATGGGCACCCCTGCTTCGTCATACTTCGTGCCGTATAGATTGATAGATTACGTTCAATCACTTCCTGGCGATATTGTGAATCATGCAAGAATTTCTGATAGTTTTCTCTATCTTGAGCATAAAAAAAGTCAGCAGTGAAAGTTCTTGATCTACCTTGATACTTACGAAATGGCAAAAGTTTAGCAGGAATAAGTTGAATTGGAAAATGTGGAGATTTATATTCATCGCTACTAATCATTTTTCCAGTACCTTGCCTGACATAAGCAACATCATAAATATTAATCCAATCCGTCCAGACCTTCATTCTGGCAATAATTGAACGATTTTGATTAATCAGTGGCAACCAAAGGAATAAAACAGCCTGTTTCCGTTCATTATGATAACGAAATTCTGCAATTGGTGTACTTTTGTTAAATCCATAAATAACACTATTGCCTTCAACTGTTTCTTTCATTCTTTTCTCAAAATTTAAAATTGTAGATCGGGTTGCCAATATACCTTTATACTCTTTTTCATTAGATTTTCGTAGGATCTCTGTTAGTTTAGCGGGGATAGGAGGTAGATTGGTACTGATATTGTCGTCACTTTGTGGAAAAATTTCAAGGCAGGGTAGTTTTGTTTGATTTAAGGCATGAGTACATTCAAAATAGAATTTATCCTGATCAAGTTTAATGTGATATTGATATAATTCAAATACCAAGCAATGATATTTGATGTCAATCAAATTGTCTGAATGGATGCTGGGCAATATGCCAATAAGTTTTACGGGCAAATCAAAATCAATGAGATTCACTAAAGTACGATGGTTTTTTAAGTAATCAAAATAGCGAGTTAATTGCTGAACAATGTATCTATCTTGGACGATTTTTAACTCAATAACAACGAGTTGATCGCTGTGAGTTTTGGCAATGATGTCACAATATAAACCTTCAATGTGGTATTGTTTTTTGATTGGAACTAAATTAAATAATTTTTCCAAGTTGAACCAAACAAAATTTTCTAGTTCAATTTCTGACTTGAAATTCCAATTCATGCCATTTTTCACCAATGAATAAGTTTTCATCTGGTAAATAATCCACAAAAAATGATAACTGTTTGTATTGTACCGTCTACAGTTCAATTTTCAATTGTAGTAGGGTGCGTCAGATCGATTCACCCATGAGGCAAAAGAGCAGCGTAACGGCTGACGCACCATCTTGACTACAATGGGAAACGGTCTTTTTTTGAGGAATGGGTTATGGCAGATCAAGCCGTACAGGTGATTGGGGGTGGTTTAGCGGGAACAGAGGCGGCTTGGCAGATTGCTCAGGCGGGGGTGGATGTGGTGTTGCACGAAATGCGCCCCGTGCAAACCAGCCCCGCCCACCATAGCAGCGAACTGGCGGAGTTGGTTTGTAGTAATTCCTTTGGGGCGCTGGCAAGCGATCGCGCCGCTGGCCTCCTCCATACCGAACTGCGCCATCTCGATTCCATTGTGATTGCCAAAGCCGATGCCCACGCTGTCCCCGCTGGGGGAGCCTTAGCGGTGGATCGGGGCGTGTTTAGTCAGGATCTCACCCAAACCCTCCAGAATCATCCCCAGATCACACTCCAACGGGCAGAAATCCCCACCCTCCCCACCGAGGGAATCGTCGTCCTCACCACCGGCCCCCTCACCAGCCCCGCCCTCACCGCCGACCTCCAACGGTTTACGGGGATGGACTACCTCAGCTTTTTTGATGCCGCTAGCCCGATTATTGTTGGGGATTCGATTAACGCTGAAATTGCCTTTCGCGCCTCCCGCTACGATAAAGGCGAAGCAGCCTATTTAAACTGCCCCTTCAACCGCGAGCAGTATTTAGCCTTTTGGGAGGCATTGCGGACGGCGGAGCAGGCCCCGGTGAAGGATTTTGAGCGGGAAACGGCGAAGTTTTTTGAGGGCTGTTTGCCCATTGAGGAGCAGGCACAACGGGGGGAAGAAACGATGCGCTATGGCCCCCTCAAGCCCGTGGGGTTGAAAGATCCCCGCGACCCGGAGGGCGATCGCCCCTATGCCGTTGCCCAACTGCGCCAAGAGGATAAAGCCGGCCAACTGTGGAATCTGGTGGGATTTCAAACCAATCTCCGTTGGGGAGAGCAAAAACGGGTGTTTCGCCTCATTCCGGGGTTGGAAAATGCCGAATTTGTCCGCATGGGCGTAATGCACCGCAATACGTTCATTAATTCCCCCCAACTCCTCGCCCCCACGCTGCAATTCCACGAACGGGAAACCCTCCTCGCCGCTGGGCAATTGGTAGGGACAGAGGGTTATACCGCTGCTGCCGCTGGGGGCTGGCTGGCGGGAACCAATGCCGCCCGTTTAGTCTTGGGGTTACGGCCGATAGTACCGCCCAAAACGACAATGCTCGGTGCGTTGGTGGATTTCATTACCACCGCCTCACCGAAGCATTTTCAACCGATGCCGCCGAACTTTGGGATTATCCCGCCCTTAGAGCAGAAGATCCGCAGTAAGCGCGATCGCTATGGGGTCTACCGCGATCGCGCCCTGGCCGATCTCAAGGCATGGCATAGTCTAAATTGTTCTCCTCTGGTGGAGAAGGGCTAAGGGTGAGGGTCGATAGGCAACGGGCCTCCGCTTGGGCCCGGTCGTGCTGACGTTTCGTCATCATCACATTGAGTAGATCGGGCATTTCTTGGTGGCAGTGGGGACAAAACCAATAGACACGGCTCCGGTGAACGTGGCTAACCATGGGTTGGGCGCAGCAAGGGCAAGGGATCATAAAGAGACTAATCAAATGAGGAATCTTATCAAGGGAAGGATTTTCAACCGCTACCCCATAATCCATGGTAAGAAACCTTCATGGAAATGGGTATAAAAAAACCTGAAACTTAATATGACGTTAACCTTGCCCTCCAGCTTTTATAAGCCAATCTTATCCAAATAAATTGAATGATTTTGAGATCGAGGCAAATGAATTTTTTGTAGAAAAAAATACAATTTATTCTCAGATTAAGATGAAGCACTGATGGCAATCTATCGCAGTTTAGGGTAAAAGCCAATGGGCATATTTGCGGATTTTAGCCATTCTTCCTATGTAATGCCGGAAAAATTTAAGTATGAAGAAAGGTTGCATTTGTTGGAGTGAACACTTCTATTTTCAAAATCTCAGGCTCAGTTCCACGGCTGATCTTTGCTTTGATTGCTGCGGAGTTTCACGCCTGAAACAGGAGGGCAATGCCGGCGATCGCCACCCCCACCCCCACCACTGCCCGCAGACTCACCTTTTCCCCCATTAATGCCACCAAAGGCAGGATAAAGATGGGACTGGTTCCCATCAGGGTTTGAGCAATGGCAGCGGGGGCCAGTTGCAAGGCAATTTGCTGCAACCAAATTCCTAGGTAGGTTCCTCCTGTGGCGGCAACGGCAACGGCGACCCAAGCCCGCGCCGATAAACGGGGCAGACTCACCCCCGGAACCCATCGCCCCTGTTGTCGCCACAACAACAGCAACAAAACCACCGCTCCCCCCGTTAACCGAATCAGGCTACTCCACAGGGGCGAAATGCTCTGATCCACCAGAATGAACCGCGATGAAACCATTCCCACCGCTTGGGCCAATGCTGCCAATAC
>JAABSU010000089.1 GCA_011390265.1 Spirulina sp. | reverse complement strand
GTCTACTCCTGTATTTGGGGCTGAACCTACTTTATAAATGGCTCGTCCAATCTTGGGCAATCCTCCCCCGAATGGACTACCTCACCGTCGTGGCCATGGTCGTGGCGATCAATGCCTTTGGATTTCTCCAGGGCATCGCCGTCGGCTTTATCCTCTCCGTGTTGCTGTTCATGTACCACTACAGCCAGGTGGATGTGGCCAAAGAAGTGCTATCGGGAGCCACCACCCGCAGCAACGTGGAGCGCACCGGGGCAGAGTTAGCCCAATTGAGCCAGGGGGGCGATCGCATTTTTATTTTGGAACTGCAAGGCTTTCTCTTTTTCGGTACGGCTAACTATTTATTGAAGCAAGTTAAACAACGCCTAGGGGCTGGGGTACCGTTGCGGTTTATTGTCTTGGATTTCCGCCAAGTGACCGGCGTTGATTCCTCAGCCGTGTTGAGTTGCCGTAAGATCCGCACCTTAGCCCAACAGCAGCAGATCACCCTCGTCTTTACCAACCTAGCCCCCACTTTTCGCGCCCAATTAGAACAAGGGGATGCCATTCCCCTCCAGGAAAACGCCTGCTCCTTAGACACGGGGGGAACCTGTCAGTTTTTTGACGATATCGATCGCGGTTTGGAATGGTGTGAGAATCTGCTCCTGGAAACCGGCCCAAGCTCAACAACGGATTTTGGCAATGCCCTCGTTGAGAAATTCCTCCCACCGGAAGAGGTGGAAACATTTTGCGCCTATTTAGAGCCGGTGACGTTGGCGGCGGGGGAGCAGGTTTATGGGCAGAGTGGGGGGGATGGGGGCGCGACTGCGGATCGCCTCTATTTCGTCGCCTCCGGCCGGGTGAGCGTTCTCCTTGAACTCCCCGACGGCAACACAAAGCGACTCCAAACCGTGACGCGGGGTAATGTGTTGGGGGAAATGCGCTTTTATGGGAAGCCACCCCTTTCGAGTGCAGTGGTTGCAGAGGTAGAAACGCAACTCTACGGCTTGAGCCAGGACAGTTTTCAGGAAATGCAACAGGCGCATCCTGCCCTAGCACGACAGTTGGAGAGATATATTGTGGGAATTTTATGCGACAGTCTCACGCGCCGAGAACAACAACTACGAGTAATGCGTTAAGGGCCAACCCTAGCCCAGGATGGGAAAGTTTCCCAAGATTGGGGCTTAGGCACAGGCGAAGGTGGATTGATACCCTTGGTTTCTTTGCTGTCTATCCAGTTTTTCCAAGGTGTGGAAAATCCGGGTCAGCATATTGCGGTGGTCTTCCCCTAAATTTTGATCCTGTTTGAGGGTGTAGAGGATCTGATATTCAATGTTGGTGAGGGATTGGACTTGATGAATTTTGCTATAGATTTCGTAGAGGGTTTCGCTGAGTTGGATGCGTTGATTAACTTGGGGAAGCAGTGTGAGCGTAGCCATGAGACACCTACCTGGTTTTTTCGTATCTTGTTCTTCAATCATGTAGATTAGGGGGGAAATGTGAAAAACTTGGGAATATAGGCATTATTTTACATTTCTTTACCTAGTCTTAAGCTTTTTTTTAGATTTGAATTTCTAACTGGAGAAATAAGTAATGCTTCTCATCGCCCAAATTGAGATTTTTTTGTATCAATAACTACAATAAGTGATGTATTTTGTATTAAAAATCACAAAAATCCGTCTGCGTCTGGATTCTCCCCCCCAATGGGAAAATTGATCAGGTTGCAAAGGGGCCTAGATGTGCAGTCCCTGGCAATCCAGCGTGAAGAGTAGAATTTTGATTGATTTTGTAAAGGCCCCTACAACTTTGCCATGAGTCCCTTAACGCCGCTCCCTCCCGTTCCTTCCCTTGCCCAACTGCGCACCGCTGGGATTAATCGTAATTGTTGGTATGGGGTGGCCCAAAGCAGTGAGGTCAGGCAAAAACCCGTGGCGGTGGTGCTGTGGGGGGAGGCGATCGCCCTCTATCGGGATGGCCAAGGCCAGGTTCACGCCCTCGAAGACCGTTGCCCCCATCGCCATGTGAAATTGAGTGAGGGGGCAGTGGTGGGGGAGGCGATCGCCTGTGCCTACCACGGTTGGCAGATCGGCCCCGAAGGAAGCTGTACCCAGATCCCCTATCTGGACGCAGGGCAAAAGCTCCCCACCTGCCGGATCAAAACCTACCCAGTGCGGGAGCAGGATGGGTTTATTTGGTTATTTGGGGGATCGGGGGATGGGGCGGATGTGCCGTTAATGGGGTTGCCGGAATGGGATCACCTCAATTACATCGCCTCTTGGACGACCATCGACTGCCCCGGCCATTTTTCCTACCTGATTGAAAACCTAATGGATATGCACCACGGCCATCTCCATGACAATTACCAAGCTTGGGCCGAGGCGCAGTTAGAGCGGATCGACACCCAACCCCAACGGATTGATGCCCATTACGAAGCCCAAAGCTATTACAAAATTGACAAAATCTGGTCGGTGTCCCAACTCTTTATCCCGGCCCTGCGGCGGTTGCACCCCGAACCCCTGACGGTGAGCTACATTTACCCCCATTGGGCCTCCAGCTTGGGGAATGATTTTAAAATCTATTGCCTGTTTTGCCCCGTTAGCCCCACCCACACCCGCGCCTACTTAATCCATTTCACCTCCCTCAATGCCTTCTGGCGACTCCATAAACTCCCCATCCCCTTCCGCCGTTGGGTGAAAAATAGCCTGTTCAATTCAGCGCGGGGGCTATTGGATGGGTTAGTGCGTCAGGATGTGGCGATGATTGCCCAAGAGCAGGCGGCCTTTTTAGCCGATCCCCAGCGTAAGGGCCAGGAAGTGAATCGGGCGATCGCCCCCGTTCAACGGCTAATCTGGCAACAGAGTCAAAGTTAACCATTCCCCGGCAAAGGATGATGTTAAGATAACTTCGTTTCATGCCGGTTCGTTTCGGCTTACTGAAAAGTTTTCGCCACACGGCTGGGAGAATTGACTGTGCGTATTCCGCTGGATTATTACCGAATCTTGGGGATTCCCATTCAAGCCGATGGCCAGCAATTGAGTCAGGCTTACCATGATCGCGCCCTGCAATTGCCTCGGCGGGAATATAGCGACCTGGCCATCAATACCCGTAAGCAGTTACTCGATGAGGCCTACAGCGTTCTCTCTAACCCGGAGGAGCGATCGCGCTACGATGGCAACTTTCTCAACTCCCCCAATCCCCAATCCCCCAGCTTAGATATTGACCATAACCAATTGCTGGGGGCGTTGCTGCTGCTCCATGAATTGGGGGAATATGAACTGGTGTTACAACTGGCCCAGTCTCTCCTCGACCCTAAGGCCCAACTGCCTCCAGAGCAGGTGGAATTGGTGAACAATCGCCTGATCCGCGCTGATATTGTCCTGACGTTGGCCCTCGCGAGTTTGGAGTTGGGGCGGGAACAATGGCAACAGGGGGCTTCAGAACAGGCCGCCCACACTGCCCACTATGGCCAGGAATTGCTCCTGCGCGAAGGGCTATTTGCCAATATTCGCGGCGAAATTCAAGCCGACCTCTACAAACTGCGGCCCTACCGGATTTTGGAACTGCTCACCCGCGAAGATGGGGATGAAGCCAGTCGGGGCCAAGGGATGAAGGTGTTGCTGGAGATGGTTGAAGACCGAGGCGGCATTGATGGGACGCGGGATGATCAATCGGGGTTGGATTTAGATGATTTTCTGCGGTTTATTCAGCAATTGCGCAGTCATCTCACCACAGCGGAACAGCAGGAACTTTTTGAATTGGAAGCGCGGCGGCCGTCGGCGGTGGCGATGTATTTGGCGGTGTATGCGTTGATTGCGCGGGGGTTTGCCTATGGTCAGCCTCAACTGATTGCCCAAGCTCAGGATTGGCTGGGGCGGTTGGGACGGCGGCAGGATGTCCATTTGGAGCAGGCGATCTGTGCGTTGCTGTTGGGCCAGACGGAGGTGGCGAATCAGGAACTGGAGCAGAGCCAAGACCATGAACCGTTGCAGTTTATTCAGGAGCATTCCCAGGATGCGCCGGATTTGTTGCCGGGGCTATGCCTTTATGGGGAGCGGTGGTTGCAAACGGAAGTGTTTCCCCATTTTCGAGATTTGGCCCATCAAACGGTGGCCCTCAAGGATTATTTTGCTGATGAGGCGGTGCAGAGTTATTTAGAGCAGTTACCGGGGGAAGGGGAAACTGCGGGAGCGCAAAATCAATGGGCGGTGGTGGAATCTCACCTGACGGCGGCGGCGATGGCTCCGAATCCGGAGTTAACGGTGGGGGCAGCGTTGGAGGCGGAGGCGGCCGCGGCGGCGAATCCGGCGATTCCCCAATCGGCTCCTCCGGAAACGCCCCGACCCCATCGACCCAGGGAACGCCCCCCGGTTCCGGAGGCGGAAATGCCGGTGGCGAAGAGATCGCCCCGTCGTCATCCGCGCAAGCATCAAACCGCTCGGCTGATGCTCTTGGGGGTTGGGGGTGTGTTGGGGGTGGCGATCGCCGGTTTCCTAATTGCCCAACTGTGGCAATTGCTCTTTAACCAACCGGAGCCGGTGGTGGAAACCCCTGTTCCAGAGGTCACTCCCTTGCAAATTGAGCCGGTGCCGGAAATTCCCGACCCCGATGCCCCCCCGGAGCCGGTTTTGGCGATGAGTCCTTTAGATATGGAAACGGCGGGTGAGGTGGTGGAAACTTGGTTGCGGGTGAAAACTTTGGCTTTTGGCCCTGATTATCAAGTGGAAACTTTAGATATTATTTTGAGTGAAACTCTGCGCAACTCTTGGCGGCAATTGGCGGAAGGGCTACGGGCGAACAATACTCATCGGGAGTACGAGCACCGGGTAGAGGTGGAAGCGGTGAATGTTGAGCCAAATAATCCGGATCGGGCGGTGATTGATGCGGCGGTGCGGGAGGCTTCTCAGGAATATGTCAATGGCCAACTTAATGCGGCGGCTTCCTATGATGATAATTTGCGGGTGCGCTATGAGGTGGTGCGTCAGGGTGAGCAGTGGCTAATCCAAAGTATGCAGGTGTTGCAATAAAAACCCCTCCGCGCATTCAGGGGTGCGGGGAGGGGATCACAATCAGGGTGCATCTACCAGTTCTTAGTACCCTCTGCCTTGGCATTGCTCCGGAAGTTTTCGGGATGAATTTGTAAACAGGAGTAATCCTGCCCAAACTCACGGGACAATGATGATAGACTTAGGCGAACTGGAGGTTAAGACGAACATGGTCGAGACAGCGATCGCACTGCCGATGGAAAAAATTGCTGAATTTTGCCAAAGGTGGGATCTGACGGAGTTAGCTTTATTTGGCTCGATTCTCCGGGATGATTTTAATGCTAATAGTGATGTTGATGTGATGGTACAGTTTCATCCCGAAGCGCATCCCACTCTGTTTGATTTAGCTGAGATGGAAGAGGAACTTAAGCAACTCTTTCAGCGAGATGTAGATTTAATGACTCGAAAGGGAATTGAAGGCAGTCGTAACTATCTGCGTCGCCAAGCCATTTTATCTTCTGCACAGGTGGTTTATGGAACGGGATCTTCAATCGTTGCTTGATATGTTGCAATCAGCCGAAATCGTGACGGAATATGTTTCTGGGCGATCGCGGCAAGATTTAGCGACTGATTTACAATTGCAAGATGCGATTATTCGGAGACTTTCAATTATTGGCGAAGCGGCAAAACGGGTTTCTGAACCGACTTGCGATCGCTTAACGACAATTCCTTGGTCAGTGATTAACGGGATGAGAAATCGACTCGTCCATGAATATGATGGGATTGACCTCGATGTAGTTTGGGATACCGCAGTCAAGAGTTTGCCGACTTTAATTTTAGAATTAAAAAAAGTCATTCCTATCCTATAAATGATATAGATTTGCGGGTGGGGGTTAAAGAAACCGGGTTTTTGGCAGCATCTCGATTTTTTCATAAAAATTTAAGAAATTAACCGATTTCTGAGGTTTGGGAATGGGGTAGGATCGGGGTATTATCCCTTATCCGGTGCGCGGCTATGGATGAACAACGTGTGCAGGCTTATCTCTCTCTGATTCAAAAACTCCTCGACTGTCCCCGTGGGGAGGAAGCGCAAATCCTCAACCGTCATCTGGAGTTGGTGGATGAAGGGTTTGTTCAGGTGTGTGAGTTGGTGGCAGCACAGTTGCAGGAAGCGGGACAAGACAGCCAGGCGGGGTTTCTGCGGAATCTGGCGCAGGAGGTGGGACAATATCTCAACAGTCAAACCTCTGGGGTCGCAACGGGTGAGGGTCAAGCTCAGGGGACAGAGCAAGACTATCTCAACTTTTTAATGCAGGTTTTGCAATTGACTTCAGATACTGGAGGTAATGCGTCTATTATTTATAATTTCCTTGAACAAAATTTAAATAAAATAGGAATAAATTTTGCTCAAACCTTGCAAATGTGGGCAGTTCAGGTACTGCACAGGGTTGAAGACGAAGAAAATCTTAAAATTGCTGGCGTTATCGGTAGTTTTTCAAACTTAATTCATGATTTCCCAATAGGCAACCGAACAAACAATCTTGAAGTTGCCATTGTAGGATATGAAGTTATTTCGAGGTTTTTTCAAAAAAAAGGACATACTGAACTATGGATTATTACTCAAACCAGACTGGGTAACGCATACAGCGATCGAATAGAAGGTAAGCGAGCTGAAAATATTGAGAAGGCGATCAATTACTATAAAAATGCGTTAACACTTTCCAACAAAAAATCTTCAATTCGAGAATTAGTTGATCTAAATAATTTCCTAGGTTGTTCCTATTCCAATCGTGTTCAAGGAGATAAATCAAATAATATAGAGCAAGCTATTATGTATTTTCAAGAGGCATTGCAAATTTGTAGCCGAGATCAGTTACCTGAAGATTGGGCAATGATTCAAAACAACCTAGGACTTGCCTACAGTGATCGTGTACAAGAGGAACAATCTGAGAATATAGAAGCCGCCATTATATGCTACCAAGCTGCTTTAGAGATCTTTATTTGTCAAGCCTTTCCTGAAAAATGGGCTGTGCAGCAATATAACTTGGGAAGTGCCTACTCGGAACGTATCCAGGGAGAGCGAAGAGACAACTTGGAGCAAGCCATAACTTGCTATGAATTGGCATTAGAAGTGTATATCTGTAGTGCCTACTCCGAAAGATGGGCAATAACGCAACATAAATTAGCAGACCTATACAACAACCGTATCCAAGGAAAGAAATCTGACAATCTAGAACGGGCTATAGCTTACTGTGAAGCGGCATTGGAAGTGTACACATTTAGTGCCTATCCCGAACAATGGGCAGCTACACAACATAAGTCAGCAGGTGTATATAAAGACCGTATCCAAGGAAAGAAATCTGACAATCTAGAACGGGCTATAGCTTATTATGAATCGGCATTAAAAGTGTACACATTTAGTGCCTATCCTGAACAATGGGCAGCAACTCAATATAACTTGGCAGGTATATACAACAACCGTATCCAAGGAAAGAAATCTGACAATCTAGAACGGGCTATAGCTTATTATGAATCGGCATTAGAAGTGTACACATTTAGTGCCTATCCTGATAGTGCCTATCCTGAACAATGGGCAATGACGCACAATAACCTAGGACGTGTTTACTCGGAACGCATCCAGGGAGAGCGAAGGGAAAACCTGGAGCAAGCAATAGCTCATTATGAAGCGGCATTGGAAGTGTACACATTTAGTGCCTATCCCGAACAATGGGCAATCACGCACAATAACCTAGGAGTTGTTTACTCGGAACGCATCCAGGGAGAGCGAAGGGAAAATCTAGAACAAGCAATAGCTTACCATGAAGCGGCTTTAGAAGTACGAACCCGTAGTGCCTATCCCGAACAATGGGCAATGACCCAATATAACCTGGGACTTGCCTACTTCAATCGCATTCAGGGAGAGCGAAGGGAGAACTTGGAGCAAGCGATTAGCTACTATGAATCTGCCTTAAAAGTATATACCCGTAGTACCTATCCTGAACAATGGGCGGAAACGCAAAATAGCTTGGGCAATACTTACCTGTATCGCATCCGAGGAGACCGAGGGGAGAACTTGGAGCAAGCAAGAGCGTATTATGAAGCGGTTTTAGAAGTAAGAACCCGTAATGCCTATCCCGAACAATGGGCAATGACGCAAAATAATTTGGTGGCTCTATACACTACCCGTATCCAAGGAAAGAAATCTGACAATCTAGAACGGGCTATAGTATACAGTGAAGCCGCTTTGGAAGTGTATACCCGCAGTGCCTATCCCGAACAATGGGCAATGACCCAACATAATTTGTCCGTTTCCTATTTATGTCGTATTCGAGGAGAGCAATTTTATAACTTAGAACAGGCAATTATGTACGCTGAAACCACATTGGAAGTGTATACCCGCAGTGCCTATCCCGAAAAATGGGCAAGAACACAAAGCAATTTAGCCAATATTTACTGCGAGCGAATTCGAGGAGAACAGACCGAGAATCTAGAACGGGCAATAGCATACAATAAAGCTACATTAGAAGTATATACTCGCAGTGCCTATCCCGAACAATGGGCAAATATTCAACATAGCCTAGGAGTTGCCCATTGTAATATATCACGGCTTCGAGGAGAGCGAGGCGAGAACTTGGAAAAAGCAATCTCTTGTTACAATGCTGCGTTAGAAGTCAAAACTCGTATTGCTTATCCCGAACAATGGGCAATGACGCAAAATAACTTGGCAAATGTTTACGTTGATCGAGTTCAAGGAGAACGAGAGGAGAACTTGGAACAAGCAATTTCCTTTTGTGAAGCTGCTTTATCCATTTACACTGCCAACATTTTTCCTGAGCAACGGGCAATGACGCAAAATAACTTGGCAAATGCTTACGGTCAGCGCATCCGAGGAGATCGAGGGGAGAACCTGGAGAGATCAATTGCTTATTCTGAAGCTGCCTTAGAAGTTTTTACTCGCAATGCTTTTCCCCAAGAACACACAAAAAATTTAAGCAACCTAGGGATGACTTACCAATCCCAGTCTTATTACTACATAAATGAGCCTGTCAAAAAACGAACTGCCCTTCAAAATGCTTACGATACTTTTCAACAGGCACTAGATGCAGTGGAATACCTAAGAGGTGAAATCACTTCTGGAGATGAAGCTCAACATCAACTCAATGAGCAATGGTCTGGACTCTATGTGGGAATGGTAAAAGCGTGCATAGAATTAGACCGATACACCGACGCGATTGAATACGCCGATCGCAGTAAAGCCCGCAACCTCACCGAACTCATCGCCACCCGTGACGCATACCCAGGGGGAGACATTCCCCCCGAAGTCCGCCAACGCTTGCAAGAACTCCGTCAAGCGATTTCTGAAGAAGACCGCCGCCTCAAACAAGACCCCAATCCCGACTATACCCACATCATTCAACTGCGGGAAGAATTTCAAACCAAATATCCCTATAAACCGTTGAAATTCTCGGATATTCAATCTCTCCTTGATGATGAAACCGTCATCCTAGAATGGTATGACCTGGATGATAAATTCCTCACCTTCACTCTCACTAACCAAAACCTTCACCTCTGGACATCTTCCGAAGAAGACCTAGACAAACTCATCGACTGGACAGGTGCCTATATCGACGACTATATCGATAACAACAGCCAATGGCGAGAAAACCTCTCCCAACGCCTAGAACAACTGTCCCAAATTCTCCATCTGGATAAAATCCTGCAAAACCTGCGGCAACAATTTCCCAACTGCCAAAAACTCATCCTCATCCCTCACCGCTTCCTGCACCTGTTCCCCCTCCACGCTTTACCTGTTGCTACAGGAGAGAGTGAGGGCAAACTCCTACAAGACCTTTTCCCCAAAGGTGTCGCCTACGCCCCCAACTGCCAAGTCCTCAAACAAGCCAAAAAACGCATCAATGAACGCCCCGACTTTAACCGCCTCTTCGCCATCCAAAACCCCACCCAAGACGACCGCATCAAGTTTGCCGATATGGAAGTCGAAGCCATCCAATCCCTGTTTAACCCCCACCAAGTCCTCAAACATGACCAAGCGGAAAAAGCGGCCATCGATGGGGAAACCCTGAAAAATGCCCACTGCGCGCACTTCTCCTGTCACGGCTACTTCAACTTCCAAGATGCCCTCAAATCCGCCCTCATCCTGGCTAAAAGCGAATTTACACCCCCTCCCCCAACGGATGACCCCAGCCGCTATCTGTCCCTAGAAGACAACAAACTCCTCGACCTGCAAAAATGTCTGACCTTAGAGGATATCTTACGCCTTGACCTGACCAACTGCCGCCTCGTCACCCTCTCCGCCTGCGAAACCGGCATCACCGACTTCACCTCCACCAGTGATGAATATATCGGTTTACCCAGTGGCTTCATTTTGGCCGGTTCTCCCAATGTGGTCAGTACCCTCTGGGCGGTGGCGGATATCTCGACGGCGATTTTAATGATTCACTTTTATCAAACCCTGCAAAACCAGCCTGACCTCTCGGTGGTTCTGGCGTTGCAGCATACTCAGAAATGGTTGCGGGAAGCGACGGTGCAAAATTTGTTAAACTGGGTTGATAGCTGTGCGGTGATTAGTCAGCAGCGGCGGGAGGAAATGAAAAAAAGACTCACCCTTGGCGCTTGGAAAAATAAACTTGATGCTAAACGGTTTGAGTCTCCCTACTACTGGGCAGCCTTTTGCGCCATTGGAGCCTAAAATTAGTAAAGTAACCGCCTCCGTCTTTTAGTCGTTAAGCCCGGTTAGGATAATTATGAACCCAGAAGAACTTATCAGCGCTTTTCTATCGGTTTGGGAAAAAAGCCCAGAACTGTTTAACAATCCAGAAGTATCGGACAGTTTAGGAGACTTGCAAAACCAATTGATTGAGTTGGAAACCGCATCTGATCAACAAATAGCCGATTGCTTGGAAAATTGGTTTTCCAATTATGAAGCGATAACCGATGCAGTGGATGCCGCGAGTACCCGCAAGTTAAGCGGGGGTGATAATGTTCCCCCAACCACAAACTACCAACCCTTAGTAAATTTATATCCTGAAATCACCCAAATTCTCCGAACTAGGCTGCCGAGAATGGGCAAAAAAGAGGGTCAATCTCAATCCAGTTGAGAACAATGGAAACTTTACCTCAAAACTGGTCAGAAATTCAAACTGATCTAAAAGATCACCCGGTTTGGAAAAACTTATCAGAAGTTGTTCAAGGTATTGATGCCAATGCTCTAGTTTGGGAGCATTTGGCATTCTGTGATTATCAAATATCCGGCTATTGGGATGAAAGCGATCGCTTTTATGAAAACATTATTCTTCCCCGTCCCCTATCCCCCCAATTAATCAGCAGTGGCGTGACCTTCAACGGAGATAAACGCCGCATTCAACTGAAATTTACCCTCAATCTCGAAACCGCTACCCCTCCCACTCCCATAGCCGAACTCATGCTCATCTATGATGAAAACCTAGAATTTATTGATGAAAATTGGCAAATTGACCTCACATCCCCACTAATTAACATTTAAACCACCCCCTAGCGACAAAACGGCAAAATGATGAGCATGAAAATTTTTGCCCCCAACCTTTATTTATGTACCTACCATCTCCGCCAAGATGACACAACGGGAGCAACCCATCCCCTTTGGCAAGCGAGCGATCGCCTCCTCTCCCACTTCACCACCACCCAACTCACCCCCCACCTCCACTTCAACCCAGGCCGCATCCTCCTCCCCCCATCCCAAACCGAAATCCCCTTCACCCTCACCGCCCATCCCAAAATTGAGGGCTTCATCCAACCCCTGCAACTTCAAGATAGTTACGCTCTCCTGCTGAATATTGGCTACGACGACGAAAAGGAAACCACCGAAACCGTAGACCCCTCAATTTTACAAACCTTTAACCCGAACCACTGCCTCGAATCTCCCCTCACCGCATCCTGTTTAGGCCAAACCCTCATCCTAACCCTGTGGTTAACCCCAGAAACCGAACAATCCATCCCCCAACTCACGCAACTGGCTAACCATTGCTATCAACAGCTATTTGATCAACCTCAACCCCCTCTATCCCGCCGGGGTGAACTCTTTGGCAGCCTCATCTTTGAATACGGCAACCCCCGTCAACCCGATCAATCTCCCCACGTTCTGATCTGGTTACTCCAAAACCTCCAAACAGACACCATGTTTAAACATTCCTGGGGTCTCGCCTTTGACCTATTTTTCTACCGCCATAAAGTTGCCAAAGCCTTTCAAGATAGCCGCGCCGCTTACCAACAACTCAAAACCTATTACCATAGCCTCGATCCTACCCTCGACCACATCCAAGCCCAAATCGATCAAGCCCAACCCGATCCCCAAGATGACACCTACCTTCGGGAGATTAAACAACACCTGAAACAACTTTCTGGAGATTCCCTGATTTACGATCGCCTCCTCCGCAAAATGAAAGATTTATTTACCACGATTGCCATTAATGGTAGCAACTACAATGATAAAATCGACCAAATTGCCGCCACATTGAGCATTAATCCTGAAAACCTCTTAATTTGGCAACAGTTCGGGGAAAACATCGCCCCCCAATTTCGGCGGCAAATTGAAGCGGATTTAAGTTATTTTGAACAGGGAACGGGATTAATCTCTCAGGCAGTGGCCTCGATTCGCGCCATTGTCGAAATTGACCAAGCTCAGTGCGATCGCGCCCGGCAACGGTGGGAAAAAGAGCACGAAGAACGATTTTTAGAACGGTTACACCAACAAGACCAAGCGTTTCAAAAAGAATTGGAAGCGAGTCGAGAGCAAGGCGAAAAGGCTAACCAAGATTTACAGGACAAAATTCAAGCCGTAGGTGTGGGAATTGCAGCGGGGGCGATCGCCGCCTCAACATCCGGGTTAATGATCGAACGTTGGTATCATCCCAATGGGGAAAAAATAGAATCCCCCTTCCCACTCCCCCATCCCCTCTTGATGGCACTGTTTTTCAGCGCATTCTGTTCCTGGGGAGCATGGCGCTATGCCCAATGGTGGATTGGGAGGCAGAGACGGCCCCAGTGAAAAACCGGGTTGCTGCGAGCATATCCGCTACAAACCCGGTCTTTGAGCTACCCGAAGCCAGTCAAACAACAGTCACCCTAAATTGTCGTGATGTCCTTTTCCTTGACGGTGAGAATTTCTTCAACGCGAGCCGTGTACTTATCCGTTAGTTTTTGGATCTGGTCTTGGAGATCGCGGGATTCATCTTCGGAAACTTCCGAGGTTTTTTCCTGCTTGCGAACTTGATCGATCGCATCCCGGCGGATATTGCGGATCGAAACCTTGCCCTCTTCCGCCAAGTTCTTCACCTGCTTCACCAAGTCCTTACGGCGATCGCTCGTCAACGGCGGAATATTCAACCGGATCACCTGGCCATCATTATTGGGGGTAAGGCCAATATCCGAAAGACTGATCGCCTTTTCAATCGCCCCCATACTGGTGCGATCGTAGGGCTGGATCAAAATCGTCGTCGCCTCCGGTGTGCTGATATTGGCGATCTGCTTCAGGGGCGTTTCCGTGCCGTAATATTCCACCGTGATCCGGTCAAGGAGGCTCGTACTGGCCCGCCCGGTGCGAATCGTATTAAAGTTGCGTTGAGTCGCCTCAATCGCCTTTTGCATCAAGTCTTCAGTTTCAGCTAACATCACAGTTACCTCCTACAGTGGTTCCAATCGGCTCCCCCTTGACGGCCCGGACAATATTGCCCGACACCGACAGGTCAAAAACCATAATCGGAATATTGTTTTCTTTACACAGGGCGATCGCCGTCCCATCCATCACCCGCAAATCATGGCTCAACACATGGTTATAGGTGAGGGTTTGATAGCGGCGAGCATTGGGGTTGGTTTTCGGGTCGGCATCGTAAACCCCATCCACTTTTGTGGCCTTAAAAATCACATCCGCATCGATCTCAGCAGCCCGCAGCGCCGCCGTCGTATCGGTGGTGAAAAAAGGATTTCCCGAACCCGCCCCAAAAATTACCACCAAACCCCGATCCAGATGGCGAATTGCCCGCCGCCGGATATAGGGTTCCGCCACCTCCTGCATGGCGATCGCCGTTTGGACGCGGGTGGCCACATCAATGCGCTCTAGAGCATCTTGCAGGGCAATGGCATTCATCACCGTGGCCAACATCCCCACATAATCCGCCGTTGCCCGATCCATCCCCGCCGCCGAAGCCTTCACCCCTCGGAAAATATTGCCGCCCCCGACCACCACCGCCATCTGGACACCACTGCGAATCACATCCGCAATTTCTTCCGCAATACTCGCCACCACGGTGGGATCGATCCCGTACCCTAAATCCCCCATCAAAGCTTCCCCACTGAGCTTGAGCAAGACTCTTTGGTATGTCATCGCCTACTTTGTACCTTGTGTTGGATCTAGATTTGCCTCAACTACCATAGCAGGTTTTTGTCCCTCCCTCCGGAGCAGGGGAGAGTGGGAAGCAGGGCGTTAAGATTCGCCAATCAGGATGAAGCCCGCCCAATCCACGGGGTTGGGGTATTGCTGACGGGTGATCAGCATCGCTTGGCGCAGGGCTTGGGCTTTATCGGGGTTTTGGCGCAGTTGGCGATAAAAGGCGGTCATTAACACGGCGGTAGGGGCATCGGGAATCGCCCAAAGGGAAACCACCACGCTGCTCGCCCCAGCGGTGAGGAAGGCGCGGGATAGCCCCACGACCCCATCGCCGGTAATCCGCCCCTGGCCAGTATCGCAGGCACTGAGCACGACTAAATCCGCTTGGAGCTTCAGGCCGGCAATATCGCGACTGGTGAGAAAGCCATCATCGCCAGGACTGGGGGCGAGGGCTAAGGCTCCCGGCAGATCTACATTCA
>JAABSU010000088.1 GCA_011390265.1 Spirulina sp. | reverse complement strand
GCCGATGTGCGGATGCGTTGCTATGAAATCATGATGGAGCATTATTTCCCTCAAGATCGGGTGATTTTGGCCATTAACCCCTCAGCGATGCGCTACGCCGGCCCCCGCGAGGCCATCTTCCATGCCTTGATCCGTAAAAACTACGGTTGTACCCATTTCATTGTCGGTCGGGATCATGCTGGGGTGGGGGACTATTACGGAACCTACGATGCTCAACATATTTTTGATGAATTTGAGGCGGGAGAATTGGGGATTCTGCCGATGAAGTTTGAGCACGCCTTCTACTGCACCCGGACGCAACAGATGGCAACGACGAAAACCAGCCCCAGCAAGCCAGAGGAACGGGTTCACCTTTCCGGGACGAAGGTGCGGGCCTTGTTGCGTAGTGGGGAATTGCCGCCGCCAGAATTTTCTCGGCCCGAGGTGGCGCGGGAGTTGGCGCGGGCGATGCAAATCCCCCATTAAGTCCCGTCCTAGGGAGGACTGACTGGGATCGCCCCGTCAGATCCTCCCCCTTTCCTGTTAGGCTGATAGCAACGCACTCGAGATCAGCAGCACGGGTTATGGCATTGGATCGGCGCACCTTTTTGCAACGGGTGGGGCTAGCCCTGCTGACAACCGGAACCGGGGCGATCGCCCCTTCCCCCAGTTGGGCAGCCTCCGCCACACAGTATCAGGAAACTTTGACCGCTGGGGGGCCTCGGAAGTTGGCCCTCTTAGTGGGGATTAATCGCTACCCCCATCATCCCGCCCTGGAAGGGTGCGTGGCGGATGTGGAATTGCAGCGGGATTTATTGATCCATCGCTTTGGGTTTTTACCGGCGGATATTGTCACCCTCACGGATCAGCAGGGAACCCGCGAAAATATTGAGACGGCATTTTCTGAGCATTTAATTAAACAGGCCAAAGCTGGGGATCAGGTGGTGTTCCACTTCAGCGGCTATGGGGCGCAAGTCCATCGCTCTGGAGATCAAGCGGCATTAATGAATCGTTTGGTTTCGGTGGATCGGGAAACCGCTGAGGCGACGGAGGTGGTGGGCAATGGTGTTTTAGAGGAAACGCTGTTGTTGCTGTTGCGATCGCTCCCCACAACTCAAGCTCTAGTGGTGTTAGATACCGCCTATCAAAGTTTTGGCCAGTTGCTCCAAGGCAGTTGGCGATCGCGCTCTCACCCCGATGCTCCCGCCGAATACTCCAGCCAAGCGGAGTTGGCCGTAGCAGATCAACTGCGCCAACGGTTGGGACGATCCCGGTTTAAGGCCAATCTTCCCCTCAATTGGCAGCAATGGCCGGGCCTGCTGTTGGGGTCAGATGGCGCGTTAGAAGGGCGGTGGTCGGGGGTGACGGCGGGGCTGTTGACCTATAGTTTGACCCAATGGCTTTGGGCCCATACGCCGCCCCCCACCCTCTGGTTTACCCTCGAACATCTCAGCGAAACCCTCACCCCCACTGCGGCTCAGGAACCCTACATTCAGGGCAAAGGCCAGGGCGATCGCCCCCTATTCAAGGCCAATCCCACCCAACCCACGGGGATCGAGGGCTATATTGCCACAGTGGCAGCAAGTGGCAACGAGATTCAGTTGCAGCTTGGGGGGGTGAACCCCTGGGTTTGGAGCCATAGCCAGGGGCGATCGCAGTTTCGGATTGCCGGGACGGAGCAGGTGCTGGAGGTGCGATCGCGTTCGGGCTTGACGGCTAAGGCGATGGCGATCGGCGAACAAACCTCCCACGAGCCGGGGCAAGGGGTGGAGGAATGGCTCCGGGTCTTCCCCCGCAATCTTGGCCTCACCATTGCCCTCGACCCTCAACTCCAGCGCATTGAGCGGGTGGATGCCACCAGTGCCTTGGCGAATATTCCCAGTGTCAGCAATGTTGTATTAGCCGGGGAGCAGGCCACGGACTATCTCCTCAGCCGTACCGGTTCGATTGTGCCGGTGGCGATCGCCACCACCCAGCAGCGAGATATTGCCCAGGGCTATGAATTGTTCTCAGCGGGAGGGGTGTCGATTCCCAATACCGTTGGCAGTTCTGAGGAGGCGGTGAAGTTGGCGGTGAATCGGTTTGTGCCCACCCTGACGACATTGTTGGCGGCCAAGTGGTGGCAGTTATTGAGTAATGGCGAGTCTTCCCAATTACCGATTCAGGTTTCCCTGAGTCAAATGCAACCCCAGCCCACCCTTTTAGCCCAATATCGCACCCGTCGCGCCCAAACCCTCACCGCTACGCCCCAGATTATAAGTTCCCCCGGTTTACTGTCTCTGCCCGTGGGGACAATGGTGCAGTACCAGGTGGAAAATTGGGGGGATGATCCGCTTCATATGCTGGTGGTGGGGTTGGATAGTCGTAATCGGGCGATCGCCCTTTATCCCCTCGTCACTGGCGATCGCGCCCATTGGGTCATTGAACCGCAAACGGTGTTAACCCTCCCAGCCCCCACATCAAGCCTGACGGGCATCATGGCCGGCTCCCCCGGCCTCAACCGCCTCTACATCATCTGTAGCCGCGCCCCTTTCCCCGCCACCCGCAAGTATTTAGCCCAACAGCCCCAACCGAAAGGAGAAGGCGATCGCTTCATGGAACTCGCCAACCCCCTACGGTTAACCCAAGCCCTCCTCCAAGATCTCCACGCCGCCAGCCACCCCCTCGCCAAAGGCGACAGCAGCGATCATTACGAGTTCCACGTTGCCGCCTGGGCTGCGATCCCATTAATCTACGCCGTGGCCTAAATGGGAGCGAAAAGAATCTTCCTACTCTGCACTTCCCACTTCCCAACTTTGTAGCATCCCCATCACATCCGCTAAAATTCTGTTGTATAACCCTGGGTTAAGCCCCCGTTAACAGAGAGGAGTCTGGCGCGTGAATGCCGCAGAACAAGCCAAAGACCTAGAATTGACCGCCAAGATTGCTGCGATCGCCAATTTATTCAAAGTGGAATTCCCCGATGCCAAGGCGGATCTCACCCCTTGGCGCAGTGACCCGAATACCCAAGAATGGGTTGATCCTGATTCCATTGATCTCGGCTTTCATTTCCCCGGCTGGAGTCCCCGGCTTCAGGGGCGGAGCATTTTGGTGCAAGTGCGGTTCCATGGGGAGGGGGAGGAGCGGCGGCTGATTGGCGTTGAGGTGGCCAGTTTTAACCATCGGGGCGAAGCGTGGCGATTTTCGACGGTGGATCGCTGGCACATTGAGGGGTCGGATCTGCCCTATGGCGATGTGACGGAGAAACTCAAGGTGTTTTGTCGGCAAATTTTTGAATTATTTGCCACAGCTTAGTTTTTTTTGCTACCATAGTTGACTGTTTGCTAGCATAGCTCAATTGGTAGAGCACCTCACTTGTAATGAGACGGTTGCGGGTTCAAGTCCTGTTGCTAGCTTTGATTAACCCCGCAAATGGGCCACGATCGCCTTTAATCCCAAGCGGTAGCTCATCGCCCCAAAGCCGCTAATCTGGCCAATCACCACGGGGGCGATATAGGAATGGTGGCGGAATTCCTCGCGGCGGTAGATGTTGCTGAGGTGGACTTCCACGGTGGGGATTTGGACGGCGGCGATCGCATCCCGAATCGCCACGCTAGTATGGGTATAGGCTCCGGCATTAATCACAAACCCATCGACGCTATTGATGCCGCCATGGATCTGATCCACCAGTTCCCCCTCATGGTTGGATTGAAAACAGGTGAGACTCACGCCCAACTCAGCCCCATCGGCCATCAGTTGCGCGTTAATCGTCGCCAAAGTTAAAACGCCATAAATTCCCGGTTCCCGCTGGCCCAACAGATTGAGGTTGGGGCCGTGGAGAACCGAGATCTTCAAAGTAGGTATGGAGTTGTCAGTCATCGGGGTCGCCCGTCCTGTTGGAGTTAGCGAGAACGACGACGGTCATGCACAGGAATGGGAATCAGTTCCGGTTCAGGTTCCGGTTCTGGGCCAAAGAGTGCCTCGACAATGCGGCGGGCCCATGCTTTGAGTTCTTCCAATACCTTATCTAAATATTCCATCGAACAAAATGCTCCTGTGAGACCTTAGTTCTATTTTAACGGCAGCATCCGAGAGCGAACGCTATTTTTTAACATTGAGTTTTATCTCTGGCTCTATTGTAACGAAATTTTAAGAAAATGATGGAAAATGGCCAATATTTTGCCCGATCGCCCCCAAAACGCTCATCTTCTCCAGCTTTGAGGCAGCTAGATCCCTAGAAGTTGGCGACGGAGGCGATCGAGGGCATGGCAGGCGCTCAGGTCGCGGATCATGGCGCGATCGCGCTCCTGGCCAAAGCGATAATCAAAAATATCCACCCCCCCATCGGGGCGAGCCAAACCGATATACACCAACCCCACCGGCTTCTGATCCGTCCCGCCATCGGGGCCGGCAATGCCGGTAATACTAATCCCCCAATCGGTTCCCGCCAAAGCCTTCACCCCCAGGGCCATCTGCTTCGCCACCGGCTCACTCACCGCCCCCTGTTGGGCTAAGACTTCCGGACTCACCCCCAATTGTTTCACCTTCGCCCCATTGGCATAGGTAATCACACCGCCATAGAAATAGGCCGAACTGCCTGGGGCAGCGGTGAGCATCGCCCCTAAACCGCCCCCGGTGCAAGATTCCGCCACGGCCACGGTTTGACCCCGCGCCGTTAATAACTCCCCAACAGTACTGGCTAGAGTCGCCTCATCCTGGCCAAAATAATCCATGCCCGCAATGGCGCGAATTTGCGCCGCGACGGGTTCAATGAGGGCGATCGCCGCCCCTTCAGAATCCGCCCGCGCTGAAAGCCGTAGCCGCACTTCCCCCGCCGCCGCGTAGGGGGCAACGGTGGGGTTGGTTAGTGTGAAAAAATCCGCCACTTTGGTAGCTAACGCCGATTCACCAATGCCCCAAAACCGTAACACCTGCGAGTGGATCACCTGCTGCCCCCAGCCTTGGCTGTGGAGATAGGGCACGGCGGTTTGTTGCCACATATGGTATAGCTCTGAAGGCACACCGGGAAACGTGAGGATTGTTACCCCCGGTTGGGGTTCCCAGATCAGGCCCGGAGCTGTGCCTGTGGCATTGGGGAGCACTTGCGCCCCTTCGGGAAGTAAAGCCTGCTTGCGGTTGTTGGGGGTCATCTGCCGACGACGTTGGGCAAATTTTTCGGTAATGTCCTGCAACACCTCTGGGCGTTCGGTGAGGGGGGTATTGAAGAATTGGGCGATCGCCTCCGTGGTTAAATCATCGGGGGTCGGCCCCAGGCCGCCGGTAAAAATAATCAGGTGCGATCGCCCCACCGCCAACGCCAACACCTGATGAATCCGCTCGATATTGTCCCCCACCACGGTTTGAAAATAATGGGGAATCCCCAACCGCGCCAATTCACCAGCTAAAAACCGGGCATTACTGTTGAGGATTTCCCCCAGAAGCAACTCTGTGCCAACGCAAATAATTTCAGCCGTCATCAGGTTAACCACTCACCTTGGTACTATTGCGCCACACCTGCCAACTGGCATAGGCCAGAAGCATCGTCGCCCCGATCGCATAGGTGTAGCCGCTGGGAATCCCCGAAAACGCCAGGGCTAAACTGCCCACCCAAAAGGTCAAAGCATAGATAAACAGCACCGTCAGCCGTTGGGAGATACCCGCATCCAGCAAACGGTGGTGGAGATGGCGTTTATCGGCCCGGAAGGGGGATTTACCTTGGCTGAGGCGGGAAATGATCACGGCGGACATATCGAGGATCGGAACCGCGAGAATCAGGTAGGGGAGTAATACCGCCGTTACCGCCGTCGTTTTTACCAAACCAATCACCCCCACCCCTGCTAGGGTGAAGCCAATAAAGTAGGAGCCACCATCCCCCATAAAAATTTGGGCAGGGTTGAAATTGTAACGCAGAAAGCCCAGAGCACCGCCAGCAAGGGCCGCTGCAATCAGGGCCGCGCCGGGCTGGTTCATAAATAGGGTGACAATCAACATCACCACCGCCGCAATGCCGGACACACCAGCGGCTAACCCATCAAGACCGTCAATCCAGTTGATCGCGTTAGCCATACCGACGAGCCAAATCACCGTAATTGGTAAACTCAGCCAACCAATATCCACCAACCCCTCAAAAGGGATGGAAAGGAAATCAATTTGCACGCCCAAATGCCAAACAATGATGGCGATCGCCACCTGCATGGCTAACCGCGATAGGGGGCTAAGGTTAAACAGATCATCGGCTAAACCAATGCAGAAAAACCCCACACTGCCAAAGGCCACCCCCCAGATCCCCGCTTGGGCCGCTGGAGAAAGTCCCTCAAACCCCCCCAACCCCCACACCAAGAGGAGGGCAATCAAGGTACTGGCAAAAATCGAAACACCGCCTAAGCGCACGATGGGCTGGCGGTGAACCTTACGCTCGTTGGGATGGTCAACATGGCCACTTTTCAGGCCAAGGGTTTTGACCACAGGAGTGCTCCACAACACAACGATCGCCGAAACAAGAAATGCAATTAAATGGTAGAGATGGGGAGACATTGAGTCAGGGCTTCACCGGAGGGTTCAGCTAAAATCTACACTAAATTACCCTTTAAGCCTAGGGCGATCGCCTCAAAATCTCAAAATTCTCCCCTGAGTTTATTCTCCTTGGGCAATTAAACCAAAGCAGGTAGGGCGGTTTGCAAATGGGGATAGAGGGGGAAGCGATCGCACAATGCCGCCACCCGTTGCCGACAGTTGGCCGCTACGGTTTCATCCTCAGGGTTGAGGAGGCGATCGGCGATAATGTTGGCAATTTCGGTAAATTCCGCTGTCCCCATGCCCCGCGTCGTCATGGCCGGCGATCCCAACCGCAGGCCGCTGGTGACAAAGGGGGATTCCGGGTCAAAGGGAACGGTGTTTTTATTGGCGGTAATATTCACGCCACTGACTAAACCGTCGGCCACTTTCCCCGTCATGCCAATGGAGCGCAGATCCACCAAAATCAAATGGTTATCGGTGCCATTGGAGACAATTTTAAAGCCGCGATCGATAAAGCCTTGGGCCAGGGCTTGGGCGTTGGCAATGACTTGAGCGCAGTAGGTTTTAAATTCTGGGCGCAACGCTTCCCCAAAAGCGACGGCTTTCGCGGCGATAACGTGCTCCAGGGGGCCGCCCTGGGTTCCAGGAAATACCGCTTTATTGAGTTGTTTACCCAGTTCCGCATCGCGGCAGAGGATTAAACCGCCACGGGGGCCGCGCAGGGTTTTGTGGGTGGTGGTGGTGACGACATCGCAGTAGGGGACGGGGTTGGGGTGGAGGCCCGCCGCCACGAGGCCGGCGATGTGGGCGATGTCTGCCATCAGGTAAGCACCCACCGCATCGGCAATTTCCCGAAACTTAGCAAAGTCGATGGTGCGGGAGTAGGCGGAATAGCCGCAGATGATCAGTTTCGGTTTTTCCCGTTGGGCGATCGCCATTACCTCGTCATAATCCAAGGCTTCCGTGGCTTGGCTCACGCCATACTGCACCACTTCAAACCATTTCCCCGACACATTCACGGGGGAACCGTGGGTGAGGTGGCCACCATGGGAGAGATCCATGCCCATGATTTTATCGCCGGGGTTGAGGAGCGTCAGGAAGACGGCAAAGTTAGCCTGTGCCCCGGAATGGGGTTGGACGTTGGCCATGGCGGCCCCAAATAATTCTTTGGCGCGATCAATGGCCAGTTGCTCCACTTGATCGACAAACTCACAGCCGCCGTAGTAGCGTTTTTTCGGCAGCCCTTCGGCGTATTTATTCGTGAGGACGGAGCCTTGGGCGGCCATGACGGCAGCGGAGGTGAAGTTTTCGCTGGCGATCAGTTCGAGGTGGTCGCGTTGGCGTTGCAGTTCTTGGCTGAGGATGGTAGCGATCGCCGGATCGCTCTGCTGCAAAATCTTAAGATCAGTGTCGGCCATGGGAATAAAGCGCTTTCAGTGGGGTGCGGATTTTCCATCATACCCTGACGGTGGCTTGTGGGGGTAGAGGCGATCGCCCCGGCCGCTCCAGATCTCGATTAAGATAAAGTTAATGAGATTGTGCCATTACTCACAACCAGGGAGGGAACAATGCTCGTCATTGTGACGGATACCCAAATTCTGACCCCCCAGCAGGTCTGTCAAGGTTGCCTTTTGGCGGATTGCCACGGCCAACCCCGTTGGCGGCAGGGCAAGCTCGGCTGTGCCATTAATGCCTGTGGTCACAGTTCCAACCTTTGCACCGACCCTCCCGAAGCCGCCACCTATTATGAATGCCAAATGGGTTTCCGGCTCGCTAACATTGATGCAGATTCAACCCCAAGGAGCACATCCCCATGACCTGGCGAGGCACAACAAGCACCCAAGACCGCATTTTCGGAGCCTTAGTTTATTTAATGCCGATTTTGGATGTGCTAGTTTTTGGGCGGTTTTTATCAGCATTATTCCCCCCTGTCCATATGTTCTTGAGGGCGTTACGCCCATTGCTAGCGGTCTATGATTTTAGCCTGGGTGGCTTTCCTGTGGTGCAAATGGGATTATTCTTTGGCCTGTTTTTATTAGTGGTCAATAATCGGGATATTGCCCATTTTGTTCGCTTCCATACATTACAAGCGATCCTCATTTCCATTTTGGCCTTCTTGGTGCGCTTAGTTTTGAATATTCTCAACCTGTCCAGTGGTTTAGGCGATCCTTTCCTGCGTAACAATACCCCCGATCTAATGGCCTGGATTACTGGCGGCTTTGAAAGTGCCATTTTTATCGCAGTGCTCGCGGGGGGAATCTTCGCTATTGTTCAAGCACTTCGGGGACAGTACGCAGACTTACCGATCATCTCCGAAGCCGCCCAAAACCAACTCCGCTATTGACACCAAACCTCCTGCCATGGCTCCGCCCTGGCACGTCCCCAGGGAGGCTCTGCCGCCCGGTGGAGGCAGAGCCTCCGGGGAGCATTACTTGGCAGAGCCAAGTAACGAGGTTGTTTTAAGCATACAAATGAGCCACCTGTTCGCCATAGCCGTTGTAGGGGAGGGTTTCCTTCATTTCCCAATCTAGGGTTGCGCCGGGGCCGATAAATCGCTCCTGGGCTTGCGACCAACGGGGATGGGGTTTGTTGGGGTTGACGTTGGCTTCAAAACCGTACTCGTTGGGAATCAGCGTATTCCAATAGGTGGCGGGTTGCTCGGCTAAAAATTCGATTTTGACGATGGATTTCGCCCCCTTAAACCCATATTTCCAGGGTAAAACCGCCCGAATCGGTGCGCCGTGCTGCTTCGGCAAGGTTTTGCCGTAAATCCCCACCGCGAAAAACGCTAACTCATTGGCCATCTCCTCAATCCGTAACCCTTCCCGATAGGGCCAGGGCAACCCCCCCAAATGGAAACCCGGCCCCGGTGTGAGCGTTTGATCATAAAAGGACGTAAATTGCACAAACTTGGCCGCTGGTTGGGGGTCTACCGCTGCGATGATCTTATGCATCGGAAACCCCACCCAAGGCAGCACCATCGACCAAGCCTCCACACAGCGAAACCGATAGATCCGCTCTTCGAGATCAAAGGTTTTACGCAGATCATCAAGGTTATAGGTGCGGGGCTGATTCACTAACCCCGTGACTTCCAGCGTCCATTCATCGGTGGGGAGGGCTTGGGCCGATCGCCAAATCGATTTATTGCCGCCAAATTCGTAGAAATTGTTGTACTGACTGGCGAGATTTTGGGTGGTGAGGGGGCGATCGCCCACCCCAAAGGCCCCATTGCGGCGAAAAGGCTCCAGGGAGGGCAAATTATAGGTTTTTTCCAATTCATCCAGGGGTGCTCCGCCGGCTTTACACCCCGTTAAGGGCAAAATCGTCGTCGCCATCCCCAAACCCAGAAGCGCCTTGAGGGCGCGACGACGGGTGAAATAGGCCGTTTCAGCGGTGACAGTGGCAGCCTTTAACTGCCAAGAGGGATGATGATCAAAAAACGGCATGGCAGTAGGGCACGAAAAAAACAGTAGGGTTAAGGCAACGGAATGATCATGCCTTCACGGGCGAGGGAAAGATTGGGGAACAGCGTTTGTAGTTGCTTTTCCACATCATCGAGGTAGTCGTCGCTGTGGTCGGGATTGTGGAGAGAAAGAACCACCTGCTTCACGCCCACCTCTTTAATGAGGTTGAGATTATCATCAAGGCGATCGCGCCCCTGGAAACTCAAGGGTACTCCCGCCGCCGTAGCCCGTGGAGCCGCCAACATTAACAAATCCGCATGGCGGGCAAACTCAAATAGGGGAGAACTGGCACTTTCCAAACAATCATCAGGACTCATGGCATAGACAATCGTTGTGCCGTGGGCCGTGATCCGATAGCCCACCGAGCGGTGATGATCATTGAGTAGACAACTTTCCACAATCACATCTTGATCAATTTCCCGCTTCGCCAAGTCATTGAGATCGTGAAACTCCAGCTTCGACTGCATCACCTGAATCGGCACTGGAAAATTCGGCCCCAGCATCTGCTTACTGAGCCGTTGTTGAAATGTAGAGCCGTTTGAAGCGTTGGCTCCGTAGATGTGGAAATGATTGATCGGGATAAAAGCCGGCACAAAGAACGGAAAGCCCTGAATTCGATCCCAATGGCAATGGGTGAAAAACAAATGGGCCTCGACGGGCATCCGCGCCAACAAACTATTCCCTAATTTCCGTAGTCCTGTCCCCCCATCAAAGACCAAGCAAGCCTTGCCCGTGCGAACTTCCACACAGGATGTATTGCCTCCGTACCGTACTGTGTCTTCACCGGGAGTTGCAATTTGATCACGAACGCCCCAAAACTGCACATCAACACTCACAGCAAGGCTATCCTCCTGGACATCATGGGTACTTGGCATTGTGATATCTACGGCTGCTGGCTGAGAATAACGTCAACACGATGGTCATTGAGCATCCCTATACTCTCACTCCATCCCGCTACTTTGGGGAAAGCAATGGTAATGGATGACGAGCAGGGGGCGAAACCCTAGTTGAGCTTTACTCTTGCCCAGAAGCGGGTTCAGGATAATTCTATCCCAAGCTTCCCCCTATGGTAGCGTGACTGTCACGGGAGCCTTGTGAGTTAGGTCACAATTACAACCCTTCTAGACTGCTCCCTGCTCATCTTAAGGGGATGTTAGTGGGCGGCTTGGATACAGCGCTCCACCAGGGTTAAGACTTCACTCACCCCTTTCCACCCCAAAATTTCCGTCTCTTTCTTTTCCAGATTTTTATAGGTTCGGAAAAATTCGGCAATTTCATCAAGGCGATGACTGGAAACGTTTTCGAGGGATTTCACCTGGGCATAGCGAGGGTCTTTATCCGGGACACAGATCAGTTTTTCATCGCGATCGCCCCCGTCAATCATTTCCAACATCCCAATGGGGCGCACCGGGATGACGCAACCGGGGAAGGTGGGCTGATCGATCAACACCATGCCATCAAGGGGGTCGCCATCATCCGCGAGGGTATTGGGGATAAACCCATAGTCGTAGGGATAATGCACCGAGGAATACAGCACCCGGTCGAGGGCGAAGGCATTGAGGTCTTTATCAAATTCGTATTTATTTTTGCTGCCCGCCGGGATCTCAATCAGAACGTTGAGAAGACCGGGCTTGGGTTGGGCTGGAATCCGCGCTAAATCCATGAAAATACTCCGAAAGGCTTTGGGCGCAATGCCGCGCAATGCTTGAAGCAATGGGATTGCAACCCAAATAATACCAGCAATTGCCGATGGTGAGCAGATTCAGAGCAGGGGTTAGGGCGATCGCTCCAGCCAGGCCAGCCAAGGTGGGGGGGAAGCGTCCGGGCGAGTCGATCGCGTCGTGGTGGTGGTGCGCTGAAGTTCTACTCCATCGGGGGATGCATAGGAAGCAATGATTAATGTCGGGATGATCAGCGTTGAAATTGCAATAAAAGTGCCGATAGCTTGGCTCCACCTATGACTAGGAGGCTCCGCAGCTTTGGCAGACGAACCACTGGATTCCATACCGTGTTAACGAATTGAGATGCTGGCAAGTTTAAGATATGGAGTGACCACGCTCCCACAGGGTAGCGGGCAACTCACACCCTAATTTTAGCGAGGGATTTTTAAGATAGTGTGATCCAGATAACGAATCCTCTGCCTTTTATCCCGGTGGTGGGCATGGGCTTGACCGGTTGGCATTCCCTCACCGCACCCCAACGGTTAGCCCTAGAGCAAGCAACGCTCTTAGTGGGCAGCCGTCGCCAATTGGCCAGCTTTACCCATCTTCCCGCAGAACACCTCCCTTTAACAACCTTTACAGAAACGTTACGTATTGCCGAAGCCCGTTGGCGGGGGGGCGATCGCCTCGCTGTTTTGGCCTCTGGGGATCCCCTCTGTTTTGGCATCGGTCGCCTGCTGTTGGCCCAGTTTCCGCAGGAAAGTTTGGTCTTTCACCCCCATGTCAGTGCGATTCAATTGGCCTTTAGCCGTTTAAAGCTGCCCTGGCAGGATGCGGTGCTCACCAGTGTTCACGGTCGCGGCCCGGAGGAATTGATTCAGTATTTGCGCCAAGGGGCGGAAAAAATCGCCATCCTTACCGATGGGGTTCACCATCCGGGGGCGATCGCCGCCCTCTATCAATCCCTCGACCTTCCCAGCCGTTATCAAATTTGGGTTTGTGAAAATTTGGGCGGCCCCGATGAACGGGTTTGGCGATTACCGCTGGATGCACAGGGGCCTTTTGCGCCGCTGAATGTGGTGGTGATGGTGCGGCAAACGGAGGCGGAGCCTTTGCCCCCGTTGCCCTTATTCGGAATTCCCGATCGCCACTTTCTCACCTGGCCCGATCGCCCCGGCCTGATGACAAAGCGAGAAGTTCGCATCGCTGTCCTGGGGGAATTGGCCCTCATGCCGGGGCAGGTGGTGTGGGATATTGGCGCAGGCACGGGGTCGGTGGCGGTGGAAATTGCCCGGTGTTGCCCCGATGGTCAGGTGTTCGCCATTGAAAAAACCGCCATGGGGATTCATTTAATCGCCCAAAATGCCCAGCGGTTTGGGGTAACGGTGGAGGCGATCGCTGGCACTGCCCCCGCAGCGTTAACGGAGTTACCCGACCCCGATCGCATCTTCATCGGTGGCGGAGGTCAAGATTTAGCGACAATTCTCAGCCACAGCCAAAGCCGGTTAAAACCGGGGGGGCGGATCGTGATCGCCGTGGCCACGTTGGAATCGCTGCAAATCGCCCTCACTACGTTACAGGGCCAGGATTATCAAGTGCTGCAATGGAATGTGGCGCGATCGCACCCCGTCGCCCACCTGCACCGCATGGCTCCTTTGAATCCGGTGACGTTGATTGTTGTTGAGAAGTGGGAATGATGCTACGAGAGGGTTGCTCAAAAATATGCTGCATTTTAACGCTGGGCAGTACAGCGGTTCCGCCCAGTCCGTCGGGGATTCAAATCCCCGCCTCATAGCGAAAACCCGTTAAAACGGGTTCCAGAGTGGGCTTCAGCCCACTTTCGCTATGAGCCAAGAACTTTAGTTCTTGGCGGATCGGGGGTCGGCAAACTCATCCTCCCATTTTATAACCGGATTCCCCATACTCTAAAGCTCCCCCCCCGGCTTAAACCCCCGTCGCTTCATATAATCCCGCAACGCCTGGGTTAGCTCATTATCTTGGGATGCCGTCCGCGCCCCCACTTCTGCCGACCAGCGCTTGAGGTCTTCAATCTGATCGCGGGCAATGGCGGATAGGGGGACGGTTTCCTCAATGGCGCGGAGAATATCCTGATCGACAAAATCCCGCCGCTGCCCCTCATTGCCTTCCGCAAAAGCTTGATGCATCGCATCAAAAATCACCTGCTCAATTTCCGCACCGCTGAAATCCTTCGTCTGTTTCGCCAATAACGAGAGGTTAAATTCCCGTAACCGGCTGGGGCGCAACCGCTGAAGATGGACTTTAAAAATCGCGATCCGCTCCTTTTCCGTAGGTAAGTTCAGGAAGAAAATTTCATCAAACCGGCCTTTGCGCAGCAGTTCCGCCGGAAGAATCCGGACATTATTGGCGGTGGCGACGATAAACACCGGGGCCGTTTTTTCCTGCATCCAGGTGATCAACGCCCCGAACATCCGCCGCGATGTCCCCGAATCCCCATCCACGCCGCCGCTAATATTCCCGAAAGCCTTATCAATTTCATCAATCCAAAGGACGCAGGGGGCGATCGCCTCGCTCACTTGGATCATCCGCCGCACCCGGCTTTCACTTTCCCCCACTAACCCACCAAACAGCCGCCCCGTATCGAGGCGCAACAGCGGCAGCCGCCATTCATGGGCAATGGTTTTGGCGGATAACGATTTTCCTGTGCCCTGAATCCCCACCAACAACACCCCCTTGGGGTTAGGAATTCCATAGCGACGGGCTTCTTCGGTGAAGGCATCTTTCCGCAACCGCACCCACTGCTTGAGGTTTTCCAACCCCCCCACACTTTTCAGCGAGGCTTCCGCTGCGTAGAACTCCAATAATCCCGTTTGACGGATCGCCTGTTTTTTTTCCGCTAAGGCGCTTTCAATATCTGAGGCGTTAATTTGCCCCTTGGCGGCCAAGGCCCGGGCCAGTACCCGCTGGATCCGGGTTTGGCTCAACCCTTGGCAGGCCTTGATCAGTTGCTCCTGAGCTAAATCATTGAGATGGAGTTGATCGGGAGCTACTAAATCTTGGAGGATGCGGGCGATCGCCCCCTCATCGGGCAAAGGAAAATCAATCACCGTCACCTCTTCCGCCAATTCCGAGGGCAAAATCAGCGTGTGGCTCGTCAAAATCAGCGTGTGGTGGGTGTACTTCAGTTCGGCGGCGAGATTTTTTAACTCCCGAATCACCGGAGCATTGGCAGGATTATGGGGATATTGGAGGATGAAATGAAGATCCTTGAGAATAAACAG
>JAABSU010000087.1 GCA_011390265.1 Spirulina sp. | reverse complement strand
GGCTATTGGGGGGGCTGGGTGGATGCGATCGCCGGTCGCCTCATTGATACAATTATGGCCTTTCCCCTCTTTGTCTTAGCCATGGGCATTATGGCCGCCTTGGGGGATTCTGTGGAAAATATTATCTACGCCACGGCGATTATTAACCTGCCCCTTTATGCGCGGGTGATTCGCTCCGAAGTGTTGGTGATTAAAAATGCCGGTTATATCGAAGCGGCGAAACTTTCTGGTCATAATGATGCTCAAATTATGTTCCGCTATCTATTCCCCAATGCCCTGCCGGTGATGATGGTGCATATTTCCTTAAATATGGGTTGGGCAATTCTCAATGCGGCGGGGTTATCCTTCATTGGTTTAGGTGTGCAACCGCCTACGCCAGAATGGGGCATTATGGTCGCGGAAGGAGCAACCTATATTATTTCCGGGGAATGGTGGCTGGCGATTTTTCCCGGTGTATTTTTAATGATTGCCGTGCTTTGTTTTAACCTCCTTGGCGATGGCCTACGCGATTTAGTTGACCCCCGAAAACGCACATGATCCATTCAAAAAAAATCATTCGGACTGTTGAAACCCAAACCCTCCTGAGGGTGGAAGATTTAGCCCTAGAATTTCGCACCCGTTCCGGTACAGTGCAAGCCCTCGATCAGGTCAGTTTTAGCCTGGCCATGGGGGAAACTGTGGGGTTAGTGGGGGAAAGTGGATCGGGAAAATCGGTGTTGGCTTTGGCAATTCTAGGCATTCTTGACCGGGCGGCGGAGGTGACAAAGGGGGCGATCGCCCTCCAAGGTATCGACCTCCTCAAAATCCCCCGGGCGGAATTGCGCCAAAAACGGGGCAAGGAAATGGCGATGATCTTTCAAAACCCCCGCGTTGCCCTCAATCCGATTCGCCAAGTGGGGAAACAGTTGGAGGATGTGCTTGCGGTGCATCAACGGGGGCCGAAGCAAGGCCGACGAGATCGCGCCCTTGCCCTCCTTTCCCAAGTCCGCATCCCCGACCCCGAACGCCGTTACCATGCCTATCCCTACGAGCTTTCCGGGGGAATGTGTCAGCGGGTGATGATTGCCCTGGCCTTGGCGGCGAACCCCAAGGTGCTGATCGCCGATGAACCCACCACCGGCCTCGATGTCACGACCCAGGCGGCGGTGATGGGGTTGATCCGGGATTTGGGGCAACAGGGGGAAATGGGGACGATTTTAATTACCCATGATTTAGATCTGGCGGCTCAATATTGCGATCGCCTCCTCGTTATGCACGCCGGCCACATCGTCGAAGCCGCCCCCACCGCCCAAATTCTCCGCCAACCCTGCCACCCCTACACCACGAAACTGATCGCCGCCACCCCCGACCCCCACAAAACCCTAGGGGAACTGTTGCCCATTGCCGGCCATTTGCCGGATCTGCGGGGGGATTTGCCCCCCTGCCGGTTCCGCTCCCGGTGCGATCGCCCCCTGCCGGAATGCGATCGCCCTCCCCTGATCCGCCAAACCATCACCCCCGGCCACACCGTCGCCTGCCATCATCCCCTTACCCCAGAGGTGCAACCATGACCGACCTCACGCCGCCCCCCCTCTTAGCCGTTCAAAATTTACGCAAATATTTCCCCACCCAACGGCAAAACCCCTTCCAACGCAATGCCGCCCCCCATCTCCTCCATGCTGTCGATGATGTCTCCTTCACCCTCGAAGCGGGGGAAAGTGTGGGGTTAGTGGGGGAATCGGGCTGTGGTAAGTCTACGCTGGTGCGGTTGTTGACGCGGTTGCTCGATCCCACGGGGGGAGCGATCCGGTTTGAAGGCAAGGATTTAGCGCAAATTCCCGCCCGACGGTTTGCCCGTCATCCGCTGCGATCGCACATCCAATTAGTGTTTCAAGATCCCCACGACAGCCTCAACCCTCGCCATACCGCCTTTGATACCATTGCCGCCCCGCTCTGTCAGTTGGGGGGTTTCCAGCCTTCGGCGTTACTCAAGGCGCGGGTCGCAGAGTTGGCGGAGTTGGTGGGCTTGCCGGAGCCGCTCCTCTCTCGATTCCCCCATCAGTTATCGGGGGGACAAAAGGCGCGGGTGGGGATTGCGCGGGCGATCGCCCTCCATCCCAAATTACTGATCCTCGATGAACCCACATCCGCCCTTGATGTATCGGTGCAGGCGGTGATTTTGCAACTCTTAGCGGATTTACAGGCCCGTTTGGGGATGAGCTATCTGTTTGTTTCCCATGATTTAAATGTGGTGCGGCTGTTGTGCGATCGCATTATTGTCATGTATTTAGGGCAAATTATTGAAATGGGGCCAACGGCGGCCATTTTCGACCATCCCCGCCACCCCTATACCCAAGCCCTGATCGCCGCCATCCCCGATCCCACCCAACCGCCCCAAGCCCTCCAACTCCAGGGAGAACCCCGCAGCCCCATCGATCCCGCTCCCCAAGTCTGTCGTCTCTATGGCCGTTGTCCCCAGGGTGTAGCCCAATGCCAGGAAGCCATGCCGCTGTTAGCACCAATGGGAGAGCAGCATTGGGCAGCCTGTCATTTTAGCGGCCAGTCTTTTACTCATTCCCATTCCGCCGGTTGATCCAGTGCAAAATGAAGGGGGAAAGCATTTTTGGCGGTTCTGTCGGGAATTGCTGCTGTTCGTCGTGGGGAGTTTAGTCTGCTCTTTTAGCAGAATGAAGGGAAATATTTGCAATCTCTTGGATACCGCTAAGAGGGCGTTTACCCTTGTTAATCATTTTAGCTGGAATTTATGCGACGATTTTACATTCGCTGCATTGCCGTTTTCGTGGCGATTTTGCTCCTACAACCGACCCCCGCTCTCGCTAATGCAGGCACGAGCCTTACCTTCGTCCTGACAGGGCATTTAGTCCTTGGGAATCTGGCGATCGGCATTGTTGAAGGGGTGATGCTCCACCATTGGTTTAAAATTTCTCGTCGGGGGTCAATTTTGCTGTTAATTGCAGCAAATTATGTATCAACTTGGGTAGGTTTGTATGGTTTACAGGTCAGTAGTTATGCCTTAGCTAAATACAACCCTAACCTCATATTTTCTCTGACTTTGCAAAATGTCGGTTGGTTTTTAATGGCGATGGTGGTGATGACATTTTTGATGACATTGGTGCTGGAATATCCTTTCTTTTTGTGGCTCCTGCGTCGTCAACTTCGCCCCCTTTCGCAGGCGTTTAAGGCGACTTTAATCGTCCACAGCATTAGTTATTTACTCTTATTTGGTCTTTATCGTTTGGCAAGTCCGATGAGTTTCCTCACACAACTTGAATTTGTGGAGGCCGCAGAGATTCAACCCGCAGAAGATTATAATTTATACTGGATTTCTCCTGAAGGTAATCAGGTTATGCGGGGCGATCTTTTGGGTAGGGAGCAGGAAGTTGTGACAACCGGAGTAGAAAAAGGTGGAATTCTGGAAGCTTGCCCGGCAGCGAGTGAAAATCACCTCAATTTGCTGTTAAATGATCAGGTTATTGTTGAAAATTTTGCAGGGGTTGCAGCTCTTGAGCTTCCAGATGATGAAAGCTTAGAAAGTTATTCCAGAAGAGATCCTTGTGATTATTCTAACCGTTATGAGTATGCGGTTCGACTGACTCAGAATTCTAGCTGGATTTATCGAACCAAATTTTGGGCAGCGGAGGGAATTTATGGCTGGAGTGATCAGGAGAAAAAATCTGTTCGTTTTGCGCTCGAAGCACCGTTTGCTGTTTGGCACGTCAGGCATTTGACTCATTTGGAGGGCGATCGCCTGGTTTTCCAACTGAGCCAAGATCAAATCTATCTGCTTGATCCCCATGAGCGCAAAATTGCGCTAGTGGCACGGGGCACTTCTCCCCTGGTGGTTATTCCCAAGTCGTGAACCCTGAGCAATTTTAGCGATCGCCTCCCCATCATGGCCCACCCTAATCCCCAAGAGCGATCGCCCCCCAATCATTTAGTATATTAGTATCTTCAAACCTAAGGGGGTAGCGATGGCACGGCGTAAATCAACAGTGAACTTTGTGGCAGTGAGTGACACCCAACAATCAGCGGATGAGCAAGAAGGGATTCTCGTCACCGTCGAAGGGCGGGGGGGCGACACGCCCCAGAATCGGGCTAAGGCCTTGGACTTAATTAATCAAATGTGGGAAGAAGGGGAAATTGCCGATGATCAGTTTCCCGATGGGGTGGCGCTGGATAATTTGGTCTATGTACCAGAAACCGAAGGCGAAGCTGAACCGGAATCAGAAACCCTTGCCCCCATTGTCCAAGGGGCGCAGGAAATTATCCAACTGACCCGCTTGCAAATTGAAGCCCAGGAAGCCGCCGAGGAAGCAACCCCCTATATCCCCATCATTGAGGCAGTGCTCGATCGCAGTCGCCCCCTCAGTGCAGAGGAGAAGGAATTAGCCAAAGAGCGAAAGTATGGCAAAGTGATTGAGCGGATGGGACTGGCGATCGCCACCCAGGAAGACTATCAAGCCCAATGCAGCGGCCATGGTCGCTTAATTCTCAATGCGATCGCCTGGCAACAGCAACAGCAAACCCCCATCACCCCCACCCCAACGGATTGATCCAGCGAGCATTGTGCAAACAGGGGATCAGAAACTTCTACAATGGCTAGGAGATCATCCCTCTGGGGTTGCCATTCATGACCGCTCCCGATTACCGTCCAGTTGTTCAAAGATTTCCCCGCGTTCCCTTCAAACGGCGGTTCTATGCCTTTGCCCTCGATTTTTGTCTTGTTTGGCTCGGCAGTAGCTTTGTAGGGGCAGGCCCCGTACAGGGGTTTGTTTTCGTTTCCCTGTGGTTGGTGCTGCGGGTCGTGGTGGTGGATCGCAATGCTGGCCAAAGCTTGGGGATGTGGTGCCTGGATATTAAGGTGATGGGGCTGCGGTTTCGGCGCGTTCCCGATGTCTACACCCTCGGCAAACGGGAGTTAACCCTCGGCATTGAGGCAGGCCTAGCCATGACCGGGTTAAACCTGTTTTTCTTCAACCCCTTTACCACCCTGTTGCTGGTTTCCCCCATCGTCATCGATTGCGCCCTCGCCTATACCGATGAGCAATTTAACCAAGCTATCCACGATCGCCTCTTCGATACGGTGATGATCCAAACCAAGCGCGGCTATTCCCTCGATGTGCGGATTGGGCGTTTACTTGCAGAAGTCCGGCAACGTATGCAAAGATAGTAAGCTGTGTCTTTATTCAGGATGGAGGGGCAACCTCACCACTATGGCAAGCAAAAAAGGCGTTAGAATCATCATCACTCTGGAATGTACCGAGTGCCGCACGAACCCGGATAAACGCTCTCCCGGCGTTTCCCGCTATACGACGATGAAAAACCGCCGGAACACCACCGGCCGCATGGAAATCAAAAAATTCTGCACCCACTGCAACAAGCATACGGTGCATAAAGAAACGAAATAGCATTTTTTGCCAACTTTCCGCTGGGGCGATCGCGCCCTTAAACCCCTTGCAATCCTTAACTGAACGATTTAAACCATGAGTTATTTCCGCAAACGCCTCTCCCCCATCAAACCCGGTGATCCCATCGACTACAAAGACACCGAACTGCTCCGTAAATTCGTCACCGAACGCGGCAAAATTCTGCCCCGCCGGATCACGAACCTCACCGCTAAACAGCAACGGGATCTCACCACTGCGATTAAGTATTCCCGCTATGTGGCCCTCTTGCCCTATGTCAACGCGGACTAAACTGCCGACCCTTACAGCCATCGATCGCAAAATTTCTCTACATTGATTTTGCCTCGATGGTTGGATAGGAGTTTGCCCCGGAGGGTATCCCGTAGCCTATGATAGTCTAGGAAAAGATTGTGGGGATAGGGCGAAGGGGTGGACAAAGGTACATTAATCGAGTTTAGGAACCAAGGCGATCGCAAATTAGCGGTCGTTGATCGTCCTGAGGGCAAAAAAAACTGGATTGTCATCGATGAGCGCGGACAATCCCATTCCCTCAAGCCCCAACGGGTTGAATACGAAATTGGTTCGGGATATATCGCTACAGAAATTCCGGCCTTTTGGGAAACCGTGCAAACCTATGTAGACCCCGATAGCCTGGAAGTGGCTTGGGAACTGCTCGTTGAGGCGGGGGAGTCGGTGACACCGGCCACCTTGGCGCAATTGCTCTACGAGGCCCAAGAGCCAGCGATTTGCTACGCGGCCCATCTGCTGTTAGCGGATGATCGGATTTATTTCAAGAAAAAAGGGGATGTTTATGAACCCCGCCCCACCAGTCAGGTGGAAGAATTAAAGCATCAAGTGACGATGGCCACCCAACGGGAAGCGGAGCGGGTCAATTTCTTGGCGCGGTTAACGGCGGCTTTGGGGGGAGAAGCGGTAAACTGGCCAGAAAGCGATCGCCCCCGGTTGGAAGCTTTAGAAAAATTCGTCCTCTATCCCGAGCAGACCCACAAAGCTGCTCAGGAATTGCTCAGTAGCCTCCAACTGCCCACCACCCCAGAAGGGGCCTTTGACCTTTTGGTGCGGATTGGCTGGTGGTCTTCCCATGAAAACCTGTTCCTCCGGCGCAGTGCTTCCCCAATCCAGTTTCCTCAGAAGGTACTCGATGTGGCTCATTCCTGTTTACACGCTCTCCCCCCCGATGCCGATGGCGATCGCCGTCTGGATTTAACCCATCTCAAGGTGTACACCATTGATGATGAAAGCACGGAAGAAATCGACGATGGCCTGAGTATTGAACCCCTCCCCACGGGGGAAACGAAGTTGTGGATCCACATTGCCGATCCCACCCGTTTCCTCGTGTTGGGGGGGGAGTTAGATCTAGAGGCCCGTCGCCGTAGTACGACGATGTATCTGCCCACGGGGATGATCCCGATGTTCCCCAAGGAATTAGCTACAGGGCCGATGAGCTTGATCCAAGGGGAGCATTGCTATGCCCTCAGCTTTGGGGTGGTGCTCGATGGCACGGGGGCGATCGCCGATTACAGCATCCACGCCAGTTGGATTAAACCCACCTACCGCCTCACCTATATGGATGTGGATGAGATGCTGGAGTTAGAAATCCAGGCAGAGCCGGAGATTATCGCCCTTAATCAGGCGGCGCAACTGCGGCGGGCTTGGCGGAAATCCCAAGGCTCCATTGAAATTCGGATGCCGGAATCTTCGATTAAGGTGAAGAACGAGGAAGAAATTAGTATTGAGGTACTTTATGAGGCGCGATCGCGCCAACTGGTGGCGGAAATGATGATTTTGGCCGGCGAGGTATCGGGCCGGTTTGCCCAAGCCAATCATATTCCCGTCCCCTTCCGAGGTCAGCCCCAGCCGGAACTCCCTTCGGAAGAAGAACTGATGCAGTTGCCAGCGGGGCCGGTGCGGTTCTGTGCGATGCGCCGCTGTATGCCCCGCAGTGAAATGGGTGTGACCCCCGCCCCCCACGCCGGTTTAGGGCTACCGGTTTACACCCAAGCCACATCCCCGATCCGCCGCTATACCGACCTGCTCACCCATTTTCAAATCAAGGCCTTTTTACGGGGAGATACCCTCCCCTTGGCAGCGGATCAAGTCCAGGAAATTCTCTACACCGTCACCGCCTCCGCCCATGAGGCCATCCTCGTGGAGCGGCAAACCAACCGCTATTGGACGCTGGAATATTTACGCCGCCATGCCGATACGGTGTGGGAGGTGCAGATGTTGCGCTGGCTGCGGGAAGATGAGCAGTTGGGGTTAATTTTGCTGGAAGATCTGGGTTTGGAATTGCCCCACCGGTTTAATCGCTCCATTGCTTTAGGCGATCGCTTTGGGGTGCAGGTCAGTGCTGCTGACCCGCGCCATGATGTGATCCGCTTCCGGGAAATGGTGGCCTCTGAGGTGACGGCGGCGGCCAGTTAAGACCATGGATAGCGGTACCCATCGCCCCTCAACGCTCCAAGCTCACCAAATTGTCTGCCTCGAAGATCAACAGACCCGCCTCTATGCGGAAGTGATTCAGGTCATGCCCCAGCGGCAAACCTGTTGGGTGCGGCCGACGTTATTAGTCGTTGCCGAGCAGGTTTATGCCCTCGACAGTTGCCCCGATGTGGTGTGGCCCAGTGCCGGATTTCGCCCCGCGTTGGATACCGAGGTGATTCCCCTGTTGGGGGCTACGGAAGCCTCACCCCAAGGCTGTCAACACCTGCGCCAATTCCTGCACCGTTTGGCCGAATTCCCCCTGTAGGGGCGTTGGCGTAAGCCTGCCGGATGCACAAAAATTTTTGCCCCCTTTCGCCCCTTTACGCCCCGATTAATCATCCATCTGCCACGGTTCGAGCAAATTATTTTCATCGAGAATCCGCTTCGGCCGGAGGATCAGCACCACCTGCCCCAAAATATCGACAGCGGGAGCGGTACTAAACCAATTCAGTTCGGCTTCGTTTTCCTGAGCCGTCAACCAATAGGCTTGATTGTGCCAGTCTTGGTTAGCCCGATCCACCACCACCACCACCTGCTCCAGGGGGCCATCGGGGGGGTTGGGGAGATCGCTGGTGCGGCAGAGGATGGCAATGGGGTCTTCGGCTTTGAGCACCGCTTGCCAGCCGGGAATGGGGACGCATTGGGTTTGGGCGGTGATCGTGGCAATGCGAAAGGGTTCAATTTCGGTGATGGGGGCGATCGCCTCCACCTGGCTCACCGTCAGGGGGAATGTCCCCACCACGGGGATTAACCGGGGCAGTTCATCCTCATGTTCTAAACGGTAGAGAGGCAGCAACGGCGGCCGATCCAGGGGGGTGATACTGAAATCACTGAGGAGGGATTCAATTTGACGGCGGGCGGTGTCGGAATGGGCAAACTTGAGGCCCTGGCCAATGAGGCGCGATCGCGCCTGTAAATCTTTTTTAGCCCTGGCCCAGCGCCACACCTGATAGGCCATGGCATCACCAGGATGGGCCGTGAATTCAGGGGGGGCAGAGCCGGCCTTTTGAAGCTCTTTCATGGCTTGGACGACCTGACGAGCTTCATCGGCATCCAAGCGTTTATCCATGGCCAGGGCCGCCGCTGCTAGGCGTTGGCGATGGTTTAAGACCCGAAATTCATAAAGAACATCACTGCGAGGCCCCCGGCAATAGTCGAGCAATTCTGCATTTGCCCCCTCGGCCACGAGGCTTTCAAAGACTTGGGCGGCCACAATGGTTAAATTTTGATAAGCCGGTTCAATGCCGCTTTCCGTAAAAATAATCTGCGGACTATAGCCCGCCTTTTGCAGGATTTGACAACCTTTCCCCCAATCTACCCAACTGCCTTCCTTGCGGCGCAGTTGCTGCAAAGTCGCTTGGGCAAGCTCATCATCAATGGGATTGGAGGGGGAAAAAGACATGAGATCATCTCAAGATAAAACAAAGGCCAAACAGTGATGATAGCGTGATTAGACCTAAAAACGGCGGTTTTGGTCGTGTTTGACCTGTTCTAGGACTTGATCCTGAAGAAATTCCGAGGTGGCGGGTTTGAGGCGATAATCGAGCCAGAAAAAGCTACTGCTCACCACGGCTACCCCACCGATTAAACAGAGGGCTAACACACGGACTTGCGATCGCAATTGGCGAAATTGGGGGTGTTGGGTAATCAGGCTGGGGGGCAAGCGTTTGACTTCAGCATTGGCGACTTCGTAGGGTTCGAGGGTGCGGGTTTTCCGTTCGGGTTCTGGCTCAAAGCGAACGAGGGAATGGAGCCAATCAGCAATTAGGTCAGCGCCCTTGTGGTTAAACCAATAAATGCCGATGCGGCGAAACAGGGGTTGAGAAAACCGGGCGATGTGGTGGAGGGGGGGATGGAGCGATCGCCACTGTACATGGTGGTGCATCAGATTTGCCATGCCAATTTCATAGAGGCGATCGAGAATGAAGCGCACGGTTACTTCTTCTCGTTCAATTAAATGCTCCAAAATCAATCTGATTTCTTGCACATTGCTGTGCTCTTGGTCTTCTGCTTCTGGGGGTTTAGCACCGTTCACAATGGCTTCCTAAATCAATAAAACAATTACAAAAATTAATATTATTTAAAGTTTTTTAACGTTTTTTAACGTTTTACCTTGCGTTTCGATGGGCTTGGGGATTTCCCTGGACGGCGGGTTTGTTGCCGTTGCCACCGTTGATAGCGAGAACCTGTCCAATCGGCGATCGCATGGCTCATTGCCCCCAATTCTAACCCAATAAAGAGAGCGGTCAAACCAATGCGATGGTTGCTCACCCAGGTACCGAGGGCGATCGCCCTTTCCCCCCAATCCCAATCGAGCTGAAAAAATGCTTGCCCCAAAAGGATCAGCAGGCAAATTCCTACACCGACAATTCCCAGCAAATAACACAATCGCAAGGTTGTCCCCAATATAAACCCGTGGGAAAAGCGGGAGCGGTGGCGCATACTGCGCTGATAGGGAATCCACAGCCCCCGCAACCAGCCCCACCGCTTAAACTGGACGGAATAAATATCTAAATCCGGGCCAAACATCAGGCCACTGAACAGATAACCCCCCGCAACGAGGAGCGTTACCGTGGGGTTACGGGTGGAGAGGGTGGTTAAGCCGACAATGACTGGCAAGCTCCAGAGGGTGATGCGATCGTGGGTGCGGCCAGAGGGCATGATTTGGCTTTTGACGAAATTTGTGTTACGCTGATCCATCGTACCGGACGGTTAGCTCAGTTGGTAGAGCTCCTGCCTTACAAGCAGGCTGTCACTGGTTCGAGTCCAGTACCGTCCATTCTTTTCAATCCTCGTCAACGCCGGGCTTTCTCCCCGGCAAGACCCACGGGCCAACGGTCTATTTTGAGGATAGACCCATTTTATGAGTACAAAAATTCTCAAGCTTGAACCGGCGATCGCCCTCAGTGAGGAACAATTCTTCGCCCTCTGTCGGATTAATCGTGATCATCGTATTGAGCGCAATGCCCAAGGGGAATTAATCATCATGTCTCCGACCGGTGCAGAAACAGGCCACCGCAATTTTAAAATCCTCCAACAATTGGCCAATTGGGCGGATCAGGATGGCACGGGTTTAGGGTTTGATTCTTCAACGGGGTTTAAATTGCCCAATGGGGCGAACCGTTCCCCCGATGCGGCTTGGATTAGGCGCGATCGCTGGGAAGCCCTCACCCCCACAGAGCGTGATCGCTTTGCCCCCCTTTGCCCCGATTTTGTCATTGAACTACGCTCCCGTAGTGACAACCTCGCAGCCTTGCAAGCAAAATTACAAGAATATATCGACAATGGCAGCCAATTGGGTTGGCTCATCGATCGCCAAGATTGCCAAGTTTACATCTATCGCCCCGGTCAACCCGTGGAATGCCGGGGGGACATTACCCAGATCAGTGCTGATCCGGAACTGCCGGGTTTTATCCTAAATCTCGCGCCCATCTGGTAACAGCTCCTCGCGGGAATCCTCAAGCGGCCCGCCAGAGATCTGCGATACTGGGAAACGCCCGTTTCCTCCTCTTGCCCTTTATGAATCTGCGCCATACCCTACTGAAAAACCGTGGCTTTTGGCTCGTGGGCTTATTCGGCCTGTTGTTAGATCAGGCCACTAAATATTGGGTGATGGCCCGTTTTGATTTTATTGGCGAAACCATCCCCCTCTGGCCCAATACCTTTCACTTCACCTACGTCATCAATACCGGCGCTGCCTTTAGCCTCTTTGCGGGGGGGGCAGATTGGTTGCGGTGGCTTTCCTTATTCGTGAGTTTGGGACTGATGGGTTATGTCCTCTGGACTCCGAAGATGGCCAAGCTAGAACAGATCGGCTATGGGTGCATCCTGTCCGGAGCCTTGGGGAATGGGATTTGTCGATTCCTCTATGGCCATGTGGTGGATTTTTTGGATTTTCGGCTGATTAATTTTCCTGTCTTTAACCTGGCGGATATTTTTATTAATATCGGCATCATTTGCCTACTGGTGCTGGAAATTTCCCGCAGCTTTCCCCGGCCAGCGCGTTAGCATGGTGAACGCCCTGGGGGCTAGGGGTAACTGGCTCTCAGGGCGTAGGGGAATACTCAGAAGCGATTACGTTTTTTTATCGCGGCCCTGACGACGGCGATCGCGCCATTCAATCGTCGAAAGATAAAGCACGCCGCCACTCACCGCAACCAACAGGGCAATGGCGGCGACAAACAGGAGGTCAAGCAGTGAAATGTTGTGAAACAGTTCAGAATCCATTGCGGGCCCACACCACCATTGCGATCGACCAAGTGAACAGAGCAAGAACCCCAACCCAACCCAATGTCAAAATATCCATAATGCCGTGCTGATGCCTTTGGCTAAAACAACGTTCCCTATTATGCCATCAAAGCCGATCCCGGTGGAGAAAACACAGGCAGGGGCGAAAAATTGGGGGTGAAAAATTTTTCGCCCCTACATAAACCTCTTCACTACTGACGTATCGTAATCACCCCCGTTGCTTGACCACCATCAAGAGCAACAAAATACACGGACACGTTGGACAAATCACGATGAACTTGGTAGAGTCCTGTACCGGGAATTTCCATCGGTGTAAAAAAGTAGCGATCATTTTGACGCATCCGCTCTAGAACTTCGGATTTTGCCGTGCTCAGGGGTTGGGCAATTTTACCCCTGGGTTGGAGCTGAGCTGGATCGCTAGCCAAGGCGGGGGGGAGGTTGGCCAATACCGTGCTATCCACTTCAAAATCAGCTATGGCGCGATCGCGGTACAACTGGGCAAAGAACTGTTCCAACTCCCGTTCTGCCGCCGTTAGTGTTTCCACCTCCTGCAAACGGGCCAATGTGTTCTGATCCAAGGGTTCCGAGAGCAGCATCATCACCGTTTTTTGCTCCAAGGTGAGCAAATGGAGATAGCGGGGGGTGACATTGGCGATCGCCACCTCATAGACCTTTAAACCCTCCTCCTCATGGGCCACCGTCAGCGTAAAGTCCCGTTCTGGCCCCTGCTCTTGATAAAAAGCCGCCACGGTAGGCAAAGCATCGGCGGTATTTTGAGCCGCATCCTGTAAAACTGGATCGAACAGGCTTTCCGAACCCCGTTGGGCGTTGGGATAGGCGGGAAAATTGTCAAAGGGATCGCCCGTGGGGTTGGGGGGTGTCGGATTCCCAGGGGGATTCGTCGGGTTTGCCGGTGGATCACCTGCTGGGGGCGTAGGTTGGGGATTCGGAGGGGTTGGCTCCGAAGGCGTGGGCTGGGGATTCGGGGGGGTTGGCTCCGGCGTGGGTTGGGGGTTGCGTTGCGTTGCTTGCCGTTGAGGAATAGGTCGCTCCTGCTGGCGTTGGGGCTGGGGGGCTGGGGGGCGTTCAGTGACGCGGGGCGTAGGTTGCGGCCGGGGGGATTCCGGGGAGAATTTGGGCAAATCAGCAGCCGGGGCCTCCGTGATCGGAGCCTCAGCCAAAGGAAGCGCCGTGATTTTAATGCGGTCTTCCGGGGGCGTTTCCTTCGCCTCAGGAACTGGGGAATCCACCACCGGCAACCACAGCAAGACCCCATGGAGGCCCATCGAAACCGTGACTAATGCCAAAGGACGAATCCACAATCGGGGGTCTCGTAAAACAGCTTTGTTCATCACACAATCCTCACCACACGTTACTGAGCCAAGACGCGATCGCGCCCGCAACGGTTTCCCGTTTCCTATATTATTAGTCTGGCTTGAGCAACTTAGGGGTTAACGGTATGCAGTTATTAAATCGGGTGCGATTGGGGGCAGGGGTGGCGATCGCCAAAACGATCACCACCATCGTCAAGGGCCTCAACCTCGGAGCCGCCAGCGTTTTACCCGGCCTGATTGCCCAACGCATCCATCCCCGCGTTTTGCCCCTGCTGTTTGAACAGGTAAAATCCGGCGTTGTCCTCATCGTCGGCACGAACGGCAAAACTACCACATCCCTGCTACTCCGCACCATCCTCGAAAACGCCGGCAAGCGTGTCACTCACAACGCCACCGGGGCCAACTTAATCAATGGCCTGATCACCGCCCTCTTAGCCGATACCAATTTAATTGGCACATTAAACCGTGACTACGCCATTTTAGAAGTCGATGAAAATATTTTGCCCTTGGTGTTAAAAGATTGCCAACCTCAATATATTTTAGCGTTGAATTTATTTCGAGATCAGTTAGACCGCTACGGCGAAGTAGATAGTATTAGCCGCCGTTGGCAGGGGGCGATCGCCCCTCTCCCCCCCGATACCACCATTATCATCAACGGTGATGATCCCACCCTCAACTTTTTAGGCAAAAATCTCACCCAAAATGTAAAATTCTTTGGGTTAAATGAGCCAGATTTATACCTGAAGGAAATCCCCCACGCCGTAGACTCGATCTACTGTCCCCAATGCGGCGCATCCCTCGATTACGCTGGGGTTTACCTCTCCCATTTGGGGGATTATACCTGTCCCAGTTGTGATTTTAAAAAAAGCAAGCTAGATATTGAGAGCAGCGAATGGGGACAGATTTTAATCGGAGTTTATAACAAATACAACACGTTAGCAGCGGCGTTAATGGCGCAATCGATGGGGATTAGCACCGATGTGATTCGTGAAACTATTAGCACATTTAAAGCGGCGTTTGGTCGAGCAGAAGAATTAACCATTGACGGCAAACATATCCGGATCTTACTTTCAAAAAATCCTGTGGGACTCAATGAATCGATCCGGGCGGTGAATGATTTAAAGCTGCAAGGAAAATCTTCAGTGGCCCTGCTCATCCTCAACGATCGCACCCCCGACGGAACCGATGTTTCCTGGATTTGGGATGTAGACACCGAACCCCTCACCGCATCGGGGGGCACAATTATCGTCAGTGGCGATCGCACCTATGACATGGCGTTACGCATTCAATACAGCCAAGACCAAGCCCCCGACCAAGCCAACCCCTGCAAGCTGATCATTGAAGCGAATCTAGAAGCAGCGGTGAAAGGGGCGATCGCCCAAACCCCCACCAATGAAACCCTCCACATCATCCCCACCTATTCCGCCATGCTGGAGGTGCGTAAATTATTGACGGGCCGGGAAATCCTTTAGGGGCGGAATCGTCAAATTAAGATTCGAGTTTTGGGCATGGGCGAACCACTGATTTGCGGAAGATTTGCTACTATGTATGGTAGGTTATCGTTCATCACGAATCA
>JAABSU010000086.1 GCA_011390265.1 Spirulina sp. | reverse complement strand
TCTCCCCCGCCCTCGACCGGGAAACTGCTACCATTTGGGCTAAGGGGCAATTCCCCCCCCTGGCCAATGCTTCCTGACGGCGGGGCTATAATTAAGCACAGGTAAGCTTGCCCATTGTGTCAGCTTGCTCTGCCCCGTTAAGCCCTATCGAATTCGATCATGCTCACCCTCGTTTCACCCCATGAACTGCGCCGGATTTCGAGAACCGATTATCACCGGATGGCGGAATTGGGAATTCTGGCGGCGGATGAACAGGTTGAACTGTTGGCCGGACAAATTGTACAAAAAATGCCCAAAGGCCCTCGCCATAGTGCCCTCTGTAAATGTTTAGAAAAGCAGCTTGAACGTCTCCTTGGCGATCAAGTGCTTGTGCGGGTTCAAGACCCGATTCAACTTGACCCCGATTCTGAGCCGGAGCCGGATCTAGCCGTTGTGCAGCCCGATCGCCATTTCTACGCCGCTGGCCATCCCACCCCCGAACAGATTTATCTGATCATTGAAGTGGCAGACACGACCATCGCACGGGATCTAGGGGTGAAGGCGCAACTCTATGCAGCGGCAGGGATTAAGGATTATTGGGTGGTGAATGTGGCGACCCAACAATTACACATTTTCCGTGAACCCCAAGCCGACGGCTATCAAGAGCAATTAATTTTAAAAACTCCTACCGAGATCGCCCCCTTAGCCTTTCCAGATCAGGCGGTACAGCTTCAAGACTGCTGGGGCATCGGCACTGAACCAACCCAGGCATAGAAAATAAATTCCTTGGACTGAGAATTTTGTGCGGTTGATTAGGATAGAGCCAGGAAAAGAGACCATACTCGATCCCCCTGGAAAATTCTTAACAACCCAAAGCAAAACCATGACTGAGCAACACCTCTTGGATGTTTTCCCCCCACAGGAAACCGCCGATCCCGCCAAACCCCTGCTCCTACGGGGCGGGCAAAGTAAACTCCTCTGTGCCACCCTTGACCCCACAGATTTAAAATTGCTGCGGGTCAACCCCGCCCTAGCACAGTTGTGCGACCTGCCGGAACAGGGGGAGGACTTAGCCCAACAACTGATCCATCTCTTTGATCTCTGCCCCAAAACCATGATGCCGGATCTCCATGCCCTGCGGCAGCGGTATGTCTTGCCCCTGATTTTGCGGGATGTGGTGGCCATTGCCCCCCAAGATTGGCGGCTCTGGGATGAACCCCAAATCCTCACCCTCGAAAGTCCCCACTACAGCGAACCCCGCCATATTCAATCTTGGTTTCGCTGGGAACAGTTGCAAGCGGAACGCATCGACCCCAACTATGACGAGCTAGCCCATTTAGATTTACACGAACCCGCCCACCTCTCCCAAGGCGCTCTAGAAGCCCGCATTGCCTGGGATAACTACCGGATTACGGGGGAACTGCTCTGGGAAGGCATTGATATCACGCCCCAGGAAACCCTGCGCCGCCTCACCTATACGTTGATGGATTTGGGGCCGCGTATCCTGGCCCCGGAGCATTTGGGGGCCTTGGGGGCGGGGGTGCGATCGCTCTTCCAAGCGGAAACCCTGTTAATCTTCACCCTCAAAGGGGAGCAGGGACAACGGTTATGCCTGCACAACGGCGAGAGCCAACCCTTACCCGCCCTGCCCTTAAGGGATCTGGAAGATTCACCGGTATTGCGAGCATTGCAGGCGAAACGGGTTTGGAATGTGCCGGATTTGGCGATCGATGCCCCAACGGTGTTTGAAACCGACTTGTTAGCCCAAGGTTGCCGCTCCCTGTTGCTGATCCCTATTCATGGGGCCGTGGAGGGCATTGGCCCCGGTTTAGGTGTGGTGGTGTTGGGGGGAGCCTATGCCCATCAATATGATCAATTGGATGCCTCCTATGCCGAGCAGTTAATCCCCCCCCTGCGTCTGGCTCTGCAACCCCTACCCCAAACGAAGCTGGCGCGGGTGCATCCGGCGGTGGAGTGGCGCTTTTTACAAGAGGCGGAGCGGCGGGCGGCGGGGTTGCCCCCAGAGCGGATTGTGCTGCGTAACCTTTACCCGATGTATGGAATGTCGGATATTCGCGGCTCTTCCCAGGAGCGGAACCGGGCGATTCAAGCGGATTTGTTGGCGCAGTTTAATTTAGCTCTGGGGGTGCTGGATCGGGTTTATGGGGAGCAAGATGTGGCGTTTTTGGCCCAATTGCGTTTGGATTTAGAAGCCTATCGCGATCGCCTGGCCGCCGATATCCAAACGGAAGATGAGGTGACGGCCTTTGATTATTTAGTAACGGAAATTCACCCCTATTTTGACTATTTTGCCCAGGTGAGTCCGGGGGCACGACAGGCGATCGCCCTTTATCGTCAAGCCTGCGACAATCCCCACCATTGCATCTATACCGCCCGCGATCGCTACGATCAAGCGATCCAAACCATTACCAAAACCCTCCGCAATTGTTGGGATCAATGGCAAACCCGAATGCAGGGCATTTTGCCCCACTACTGTGATACCGAAGTCACCGATGGCATTGACCATATGCTCTATGTGGGCAGCGATATTGAACCGCGTTTTTCCCCCTTCCATCTTCATAGTTTACGCTATGAGCAATTGCGGGCCTTGTGTGATTGCGCCCGCACCTGCCTACAACCAGCCCCAGAGGCCGAAATTCCCCTCTTTGTCACCCATTTAGTCCTAGTGCAAAACATCACGGTGGATATTTTTCACGATGAAACCACAGAGCGGGTCTTTGATGTGATGGGAACCCGTGACACCCGCTACGAAATTGTTAAAAAACGTATTGATAAAGCCCTCGATGCCACCAGTGGCGATGGGTGCGCTGTCGCGGATCGCATTACCCAACCGGGAATGGTAACGTTGGTCTATTCTACCGAAGCAGAATGGCGGGAATATCGTCATTATGTGCGCTATCTCCAGCGGGAGGGCTGGATTAGTACCGATGTGGTGATGGGGGAGGTGGAACCCCTGCAAGGGATTACGGGGTTAAAGTTTGCCCGGTTAACGGTGCTTGCGGTTGAGGAGTGAACCTGGTCTTAAATTGCTCGATAGAATTGCTTGAATTAATCACTTAGAAACTGTATAGCAAATTAGTGCTAATCGTCATGATTGCGATAACTTTCGGCATTTTTGGTGATCAACTTTCCTGGTGGATATGTTAATCTCATGTATCCTCATCCACGATACTCCTACCCGATCACATCGGGCATTCACGCCCCAGGAATCTCAACGCTATGGTCTCAACACCGTCTGATGAACGCATCTCATGGCTTAAGTTTATTTTTCGGATTAAAGGCTCTGTTATTCCGGCAATTTTCCCCAGAGTCTTGGGCTGCTTTCTGTTTAGTTTAGTGATCTCCGCTTTATATGCTCGGGGTGTGCCGATTTCCCTCCCCATCGAAAGCCTGATCCCCAGCATCGTCCTCGGTCTACTCCTAGTGTTTCGCACCAATACCTCCTATGAACGGTTTTGGGAAGGGCGGAAACAATGGGGGGCGATCGCCAACACCGCTCGCAACCTGGCCCGCCAAATTTGGGTTTCCATTCCCACCCCTTCCCCAGAGGAGGAAGAGAAAAAGTTAATCACAACCCGCCTCCTGATTGCCTACGCCGTGGCCACCAAACGCCATTTACGCAGCGAAACTCCCGTGCATCCCGAAATGGAACAGTTAATGCCCCAAGCTTGGTGCGAACGACTGCAAAATACCAGTAATCCGCCCCTAGAAATTATTTTCTGGATTGGCAACTACTTGCAAACCCAAGCTGACCACAATCACCTCAACCCCTACCAATTGAGTAGTATGTTTAAGCTCCTGGATGTGATGGTGGATGCCCTTGGTGCTTGTGAACGCATTTTAAGAACGCCCATCCCCCTGGCCTATTCCATTCACCTCAAACAACTGATCCTTTTATACACCTTGGGGCTGCCCTTCCAAATGGTGGGTAAATTGGGTTGGTCTACGGCCTTAGTTGTTGGCTTGGTGGCATTTACGGTTTTTGGGATTGAAGAAATCGGGATTGAAATTGAAAACCCCTTTGGCTACGATCAAAATGATTTACCCCTCGATCGCATCTGTCAAACCCTTGAGAAAAATATCGAAGACATGATCACCTTAGCCCCTGAAGTCCAAAAGCTCCAAGGCTATGCTCCGCTCGAAACTCTGGATCATGGCCCTGGATTTTCCCCCGTTGAGATCGAGCAGGGTTAAATTGAGTTGGGGGTGGGGGCGATGGGCAAAGCCCGGTCGGAGACCATCGCGCAATTATCGCCCCCAAAAGCCGTAATGTATGGGAAAACATCTGCTGATTGATTCCCCATGTCCCGCGCCAGAGCCTTACAGTATTACCTCCTCACCCGGATTCTCCTTGCCCCCTTGATGCTGTGGACAATCGTCTCCCTCATCTTCCTACTGCTGCGGGCCACCCCCGGCGACCCCGCCGATGCCATCCTCGGCAACCGCGCCCCCGAAGCCGCAAAACAGGCACTCCGGGAACAGTTGGGCCTCTCCGACCCCCTGCCCATTCAATACATCACCTACATCCTCCAACTGCTCAGATTGGATCTCGGCACCTCCATCAGTAGCCGCGGCCTGCCGGTGTGGGATGTGATTTGGGATCATTTCCCCGCCACCGTCGAACTGACGTTCTATGGGATGTTGGTGGCCGTTGTCTTGGGGGTGAGCATTGGCATGTTTGCCGCCTCCCGTCCCAATACCGTTTTCGATGCTGGGGGGCGGCTGTTTGGGATCATCACCTATTCCCTCCCCCTCTTTTGGATGGGGATGGTCTTTCAACTGGTCTTTGCCGTCCAATTGAAATGGTTTCCCCTCGGAACCCGCTTCCCCATTAGCCTGGCCGCCCCACCCCACATCACCGGCCTCTACACCCTCGATAGCCTCCTCACGGGCCACTGGAGCGCACTCTTCACCGCATTCCACTATTTAGCCCTGCCCTGTTTTTCTTTGGGATTGTTGCTCAGTGGTATTTTTGAACGGATTGTGCGGGTGAATTTAAAGCAAACCCTGCGGGCGGATTATGTGGAAGCGGCAAGGGCGCGGGGGATTCCTGAAGGAAAAATTCTTCGCTCCCATGCCCTAAAAAATGCCCTAATCCCCGTGATTACGGTGTTGGGGCTGACGTTTGCGGCGTTGTTGGGGGGGGCCGTATTAACGGAGGTGACGTTTTCCTGGCCGGGGTTAGGGAATCGGCTCTATGAGGCGATTTCCCTGCGGGATTACCCCACGGTGCAGGGCATTATGGTGTTTTTTGGCGTGATTGTCGTGATTGCCAGCATTGCGATCGATGCGGTCAATGCCTATATTGACCCGCGTATTCGCTATTAAGGGGGATGAGGCAACGGGGAATGGGGAACAGTGACAGAAGCCACAGGCTTTTAAGGATTGATTATCTTAAGGGGAACGGGGAATAGGCAACGGGAAACAGTGAGAGAATTTGTCCCACTCTAACAATAGGGCAACCTACCTCAACCCGTTATCTATTCCCTATTCCCTATTCCCTGTTCCCTATTCCCTGCACCTCATGAATCCCGTTGATTACCTCCGCATAAGCCTGATCGATCGCTGCAATTTTCGGTGTCAATACTGTATGCCGGAGGGGGAGGAGTTGGCCTATGTGCGCCGTCAGGATTGGTTGACGGTGGGGGAATTGTTGACGCTGCTTGAGGGGGTGTTTATCCCCTTGGGGTTTCGCAAGTTTCGCCTTACGGGGGGGGAACCGTTGCTGCGGCCCGAAGTGGTGGAGGTGGTGGGGGCGATCGCCTCCCTCCCCCAAACTGAAGATCTCGCCCTCACCACCAATGGTTTCCTCCTCGCACCTTTGGCTGAACCCCTCTATCAAGCGGGACTCCGGCGGATCAATATCAGCCTCGATTCCCTCGATGCGGATACCTTTGAGGCGATTATTGGCAATGGGGGGAAAAGCCGCTGGCCCCAGGTTTGGGAGGGGATTGCTGCCGCTCAACGGGTGGGATTTAAGCCGTTGAAGTTGAATGTGGTGGTGATTCCGGGGGTGAATGACCATGAAATTGAGGATTTTGCCGCCCTCACCCTCGATCAGCCCTGGCATGTGCGGTTTATTGAATTTATGCCCATTGGCAATGGCTCTCTGTTTGGGGAGCGGGCTTGGATTCCCTCGGCGGAGTTGCGACGGCGCATTGGCGATCGCTGGGGTCTAACAACGGGACAAGTCCAGGGCAATGGCCCGGCGGATGTGTTCCAAATTCCCGGGGCGGTGGGAACCGTGGGGTTTATTAGTCAGATGTCCGAATGTTTTTGCGATCGCTGCAACCGGATGCGCCTTTCCGCCGATGGTTGGCTCCGCCCCTGTTTGCTCAATGAAACGGGGCAGATCAATCTCCGCGACGCTCTCCGCAACGGCGTTCCCTTGGGGGAAATTTACCAACAGGTGGCGGATCTCCTCGATCGCAAGCCTGAAATTAACTTCCAAGCCCGCGAATCGGGGACAAAAGCGGGAACCTACAGCCGCACCATGTCCCAAATCGGCGGCTAGGGATTCGCATCCCAATTCGGTTCTAGGCCCGCTGCCCGCAGTTGGGCTAACAACTGCTCAGTTTTGCGGCGTTCTGCTTCTGCTTCCCGTTGGGCTGCTTCGGCTTGCTGCTGGGCAGCTTCCACCTCCCGTTGAGCGGCTTCGGCCCGTTGCTGTTGTTGTTCCGCCCATTCCGAGCCGAACAGCAGCAAATTGCCCGCTTCATCCCACCACCGCAACCAGTGGCCGGTGCGCTCCTGCCATGTCCCTTCCCAAACCCCTAGGGCTAAGTTGAGTTCGGGCAACCAATAGCGATCTCCCTCCCCATCTTCCCGCAGTTGATACCGTCCCCCTTCGAGGCGATAGACCTCCAAACGGGGCGCATCCGGCTCGAAAATAATGTAGTGGGGAACCTGTAACACCTGCTCATAGAAAAACCATTTTCCCGGTGGGTAGGTGGGTTTGGTGGAATATTCTCCCCCGTCGGTATGGGAGATAAATTCGATTACCACCGTAGGGCTATCCCCCTGAAGACGGGGGGTATAACTGCGGTTGATGACGGCTTGCGGAACAGTGATTTGAGGGATATAAAACCAATCGGGGGCCTTAATCACCAGCTTGCCGTTGACGGTGGCACAAATGCCATAGTTGGTTCCGGTGATCGCTGTCGCCGGGAGGCGATGGGCGACACTTAAACTGTCGCTTAACGCATTGGCTAAGGCGGGTTGAGTGCGATTATCCACGGGATCGTCAGGGAGAATGTAATCTTCAGGGAGAATTTCCCAGGTAATGTTTAACGGGCGGAAGGTTGTCACCATGGCTTTAATTTACCTCCAATAATAATCTCAACATTAGGGCGACTGAGTTTGACAGGCCTGCCAGGTGGCGATCGCCCCCACCACCCCATCAATGGCCACCCGCTGCTCCTGTGCCGGCAGATTCGCCCCATTGACCATAATCGAGAATACCCAAGGATTCCCCTCCTCAGGTTGCACATAGCCCGATAGCGTCGAAACCCCCGTCATTGTCCCCGTTTTGGCATACACCGTCGCCCCCAGGGCCGGATTGCGGAACCGGTTGGCCAGCGTGCCACTCTCGCCCCCCATGGGTAAGGAATCACGAAACACATCAGCATATTGATGCTGCCCCATGGCCTGCAACAGTTGCCCCACCGCCGCCGGACTGAGGAGATTGTGGCGGGATAACCCCGAACCATCCACCCAACGATAACCCCCTGGATCAACCCCCAACGCCGTCAGAATCGCCGTCGCCGCTTCCACTGACCCCAACTGTTGTAGCAACGCCTCCGCCCCGACATTATCACTGGGTTGATTGATGCCTTGAATCATTGCCGCCAAGGGGGGAGAGGTGAAATAATCCTGGGGGATGTGATCCACGGGGGGATCACTCACCAAGGTGCGCCCCACGGTAATCCCTGCCCGGTTTAATTCGAGCCGGAAGGTGTCGAGAAAATAAGCCGTGGGATCTAACACCGCCATTTGCCAGGAGGTGGAACCGGCATTGACCGCCAAGCCCCCGGTGAGGGTAAACAGGGGTTGGGTAAAGGAGCGGGCGATCAGGACGCGATGGTCTCCGACCGGGCTTTGCCCATGGCCGATCGCCCCCTGTGACCCCTCATCACTCACCGTCGTTGTCAAATTTTGCCATTGCCATTGCCCCAAAGCGGTAAGATCTTCACTCACCACCTGCACCGGCTCACCCAACCCTTGGGGCAACAGCGTCACCCGAAAAGCATTGCGATTCAAAATTAGTCGATTCACCGCCGCCCCATAGTAAAAGTTGAGGTCGGCCTGCTCCCAAGTGGGAGGGCGATGGGTATGGGCTGGGGTATCATCCACGGTCAGGAGTTGAATTTCTCGCACCCCTTCACCGTGGAGACGTTGGGCAAAGGCTTGTAAATCAGCGGTGGTGAGGCTGGGATCGCCCCGGCCGGAAATGTGAAGTTGGGTTAAAGTGGGGGCAGTGCCATAGCGGTAAATGGGGGTGAGAATTTGGTAATCGGGGCCCAGTTCTACCAAAGCCGCAGCGGTGGTGAAGAGCTTAACGTTGGATGCAGGCACTCGATAGGTTTGGGAATCATACTCATAGAGCGGTGCATCCCCCAAGGGTGCAACCGTGATGCCCCACTGCGATCGCTCCCATTGCGGTGCTTCAATCACCGTCTCAATTGCTGCATCTAGAGATGCGGGACAGATTGCAGCGGTTCCAGGCCGCGATCCCAATGCTGTCCCACTGAGGGCAAAAGCCAAGGTCAGGGCAACCTGCACCCCGCGCCACCCGCTCAACCTGTTTTTGTCACGCCATTGTGTGCTTGAGAGCAAACTCCCCTCCTGTGACCCTGATACTATGGGTTAATTTTAACGATTTAGACGGAGATGGAGCGATGAGATCAGTGGGAATCTTAAAATTTCTGAGAAGATGGTTAGGGGTTTAATCTCTACCATTGTTCTGAAGGGCATTGTTGCCCAAGGGGATCCTGTCCGGGTCATTCAGTATCGCGCCAGTTTGATCGGGTTGTACTCGTCAACAACCCCACCCACAAGGGGATGTAGCTCTGTAAAAGCCTCAAACCTCAGTGAGTTTAGTTGACCAGCCTCAGACCTGCGCGGTCTACGTTCAGAGTAAGCGTTCAAGTTCTTACCTTGGGATGCGTCGCTAGTCCCAAGCTCTAAAACCAAGTGGTTAAACAGTCCTAGAGGGTTAAGACAGTGCCATTTGGAAAGTACCGACTCTGAACATTGGCGAAGCGAACGTTACACGCAAGTAGAAGAGACGCAACAATGTCTATTCCTAATTTCGTTTTTGTCCTAGACACCCACCGTAAACCGCTCACGCCCTGCACTCCGGGCATGGCACGGTCATTGCTCAAAGCCGGGAAAGCGATGGTGTTTCGGCTGTATCCATTCACCATCATTCTGCCCAAGGCGGTGCAAGCCACGCCGGAGCCTTTAACCCTCAAACTTGACCCCGGTTCTCAAGTCACAGGCATTGCTCTGCTCCAGACAACTGTGCTCATTTGGGTTGCTGAACTGATTCACCGAGGGCAAGGGATTCAAGCGGCATTGCTCTCTCGCCGCCAACTCCGGCGCAGTAGACGCAATCGCAAGACTCGTTATCGTCAAGCTCGGTTTCTCAATCGCACTCGTCCTCAAGGTTGGCTTGCGCCGAGCTTGCAGCATCGAGTGGACACCACCGTCACCTGGGTTAAGCGATTGAGCAAACTTGCCCCCATGGGTGGCATCGTTCAGGAGTTAGTCAGGTTTGATTTACAACGGATGGAGAATGCCGAAATCAGTGGGGTTGAGTATCAACAGGGCGAACTCCAGGGCTACGAAGTCAGGGAGTATCTACTGGAAAAGTTCCATCGTCAATGTATCTACTGTGGAGCCAAGGATTTGCCTTTGGAAGTTGAGCATATTCATCCCCGTTCTCGTGGTGGGTCGAATCGAGTCTCGAATCTGACCCTAGCCTGTCATTCGTGCAACCAAGCCAAAGGGAATCAGGATGTTCAAGACTTCCTATCGGGCAAGCCTGACTTACTCCAGCGAGTCCTGAGCCAAGCAAAAGCACCGCTCAAGGATGCAGCAGCAGTGAATGCAACGCGATGGGCATTGTTCAATGCGTTGAAAGCAACCGGATTGCCTGTCAGTACAGGGAGTGGGGGTCGAACGAAATTCAATCGGACTCGTTTGGGCTTACCCAAGAGGCATTACTTTGATGCAGCCTGTGTGGGTGAAACAGAGGAGTTAACCGTGCTCAGTGAGCAACCCTTGCTAATCAGGGCAACGGGACACGGCACGCGGCAAATGTGCCGCACAGACAAGTTTGGTTTCCCTGTTCGTTATGTGCCTCGATTCAAGTTCATCCAAGGCTTTCAGACGGGGGATATCGTCAAGGCGGTTGTCACCTCTGGTAAAAAAGTGGGCATTTATATCGGTCGGGTTGCGGTGCGAACAAGTGGATATTTCAACATTGCGACTCCTAGGGGTTTATTGCAAGGAATCAGTCACAAGTGCTGCAAAGCTCTACAGAAGAAGGATGGCTACGCTTATGGCTACTGAATGGGCAATTGCGGGGGGATTGACCCCCACGCAATTGCCGCTCCCATCCATCCCCACCCACAAGGGGATGGGGTTTCTCGGAGGAAGATTATGAATCAAGATTCTGCACCGTCAACACCCACGGTTTCAGCCGCCAACCTTCCTGAACCCCATTTTATTTTGCTGTCCCGACAACAGCAAATATGGCTGTTTGGGCTTTGGGGTTTGGGCCTGGGGTTAGCGTTGTGGGCCTTTGGGGTGGTTGTGGTTCATTCAGAAGCGCCCCTATGGTGGGGGGTGAGTGGTACGATGGCGCTGCTGTGGTTGGCCTTGGGGGCAGTGGCTCCCCGTCAACGGGTTAAACCTTACCCGGCTGAGTGTATTCAACAATTGGCAGGGGTAGAACAGGATACAGCGGCGCTGCGGAACCAGTGGACGACGGAAATGCTGGCCTATACCGCCCTGCTTCAGGAAGTCCAAGAACGGGAAATGCAGTTTCGTCGCCAGTACGAACAACTGCCGATTCCGGTGTGTACCTGGCGCTATACCGGCGATAACTTTATTTTTGTGGGCTGCAATGAGGCGGCGATCGCCCTCACTCGCGGCGAAGTTCTCAATAATATGGGCAAACGGGCCACGGATGTTCTAGCCCAAGACCCCCATATTTATAATGATTTAATTGACTGCATCCTCCATCAGGCCCCCGTGGCGCGATCGCTCCATCTCCCCGCCGCCGATGTCCATCTCCAACTGCGCTATCTGTTTATTTCCCCCAATTGGGTGATGGTGCTCACAGAAGATATCACCAACCAACACCGGAGCGAAACCCAATTAAAGCTCCGACTCCGCCAACAGTCGGCCCTGGCGGCCCTGGGGCAACGGGGCCTCACCGCTTCTGATCTGGATGGCTTGATCCAAGATTTAGTTAACTTGGTGGCGCGGACGCTGCGGGTGAAATATTGCGCTGTTTTTGAACAGTTGAATGATCATGCCCTGCTGTTGCGGGCGGGGGTGGGGTGGAAACCGGGCCTGGTGGGGCAGATCACCGTTTCCGCTACGGAAACCTCCCAATCGGGCTATACCCTCGTGCAGGGTCAGCCGGTGGTGGTGTTGGATCTGCGCCTCGAAACGCGGTTTCGGGGGGAAGTGCTGCTCCACAATCACCGGATTATTAGTGGGGTTTCTGTGGTGGTGTTGGGGGTGGATCACCCCTATGGCGTGTTGGGGATCTATAGCGATCGCCCCCGAGAATTTAACCACGATGATGCCCAATTCCTCCAAGCCGTTGGCCATATCCTCACCACCGCGATTAAACGGGAACAACAGGCCGCCCAACTCCATTTAATGAAGCGGGCCATTGATTCCAGCAGTAACAGTATTGTGATCAGTGATGCGATCGCCCCCGATCACCCCATTCTCTACGCCAACAGCAGCTTTGAAACCCTCACCGGCTACCACGCCCCCGATATTATCGGCGAAAGCATCAGCCTCCTCTACGGCCCCGAAACCAATGCCCAAACCCTCCGGGCCATTAACCACGCCCGCTTCCAAGGGCAGGATTTCCACGGCACACTCCGCTACTATCGCAAAGATGGCACGCCCTTCTGGATGGAACTCAACCTCGCCCCCGTCCACGATCTCCACGGGGCGCTCACCCACTTTATCGAAGTGCAAACCGATATTACGGAGCGGCGGCAATTTGAGGAAACCCTCCGCAACGAACGGGATTTACTCAATGGCATCCTCCAAACCAGTATCGCCGCGATTATTGTGATTAATCGTGAGGGAGAACTCACCTTTGCCAATGAACGGGCCGAAGCCATTCTCGGCCTCACCCACCGGGCCCAAAAACGCCCCCACCAAAACCGCCTCACCTGGTATCACAACCATGCCCAAACTTCCCCCCTCCCCCTCCAAGACTTGCCCATTGGGCCGATCCTCAGTGAGGGGGAACCGATTTTTGACCTGCGCTATACCTGGATCACTCGGGAAAATGGCCGGCGTAGCAGCCGACAATACCTTTCCATCAACGGTTCCCCCCTGCGGGATTCCCAGGGCAAAATTACCGCTGCCGTCCTCTCGATTACCGATATTACCGAGCAATACCACGCGGAAATTGCCCTCCGGCAAAGTGAGGAGCAATTTCGCCTCCTGTTTGAACTGGCTCCCATTGGCATTTTCCTCTGTGATTTAGATGGCCGGTTCCAAAAGGTTAACCCGGCCCTTTGTACTGTCTTGGGCTACAGTGCGGCCCAACTCCATCAAACCCATTTAATCGACCTCACCCACCCCGATGACCGCGCCGCCGATCTGGCGATTAATCAAAAGTTGCTCCTGGGGGAAATTAATCAGTTCCAAGTTGAAAAGCGGTTTATTTCCCAGCAGAATATTGTCGCCCATGCCTTGGTGCGGGTGGTGGTGGTCTATGACGATGAGGGGAAACCGAGCCATGAAATCGGCCAATTGGTGGATATTAGCGATCGCAAACGGGCGGAGGAAGCCCTTCGCAGCAGCGAAAAACGCCTTGAGGGGATTCTCGGCTCCATTGCCGATGTGGTTTGGTCCGCAGACCCCCATACCCTCAGCCCGATTTATTTCAACCCGGCAGCGGCCCAGGTATTTGGGCGATCGCTCCCCGAACTCTTCGGCACCCCCCGCCTCTGGCTGACGCTGATCCACCCCGAAGATCAAAACCGCTTTACCCAACATTTACGCCTCTTGAGCGAAACCAGCGCTGGCGAATGTGAGTATCGCATCGTCCGCCCCGATGGGGAACTGCGCTGGCTGGCCTGTCGCAGTCGCATGGTCTACAACGACCACAATCAACCCCTGCGCATCGATGGCATTAGCAGCGATATCACCGAGCGCCGCCGCGCTGAGGCCCAATTGCGGCGCAATGCCTTTTACGACTCCCTCACGGAACTGCCCAACCGCGCCCTCTTTATGGATCGCCTCTGGCATACGATCCGCCGGGCAAAACGGCGGGGGGGCTATCTGTTTGCGGTGCTGTTCCTCGATATTGACTCGTTTAAACTGATTAACGATAGTTTGGGCCATACCGTGGGGGATGAATTATTAGTGGCCATTGCCCGCCGTTTGGAGGATTACCTGCGGCCCAGTGATACCTTGGCCCGGTTGGGGGGGGATGAGTTTACGATTCTGCTGGAGGAAATTCGCGATCGCCAGGAAGCCCTGGCCATTGCCGATCGCATTCATATCGCCCTGCGGGCCTCCTTCCATATTCAAAGTTATGATGTTTTTGCGGAAACCAGTATTGGCATTGCCTTTAGTCAATTATCTGATACGGATCTGGCAGAAATCCATTACGACTATCCCGAGGATATTCTCCGGGATGCAGATACGGCCATGTATCGCGCCAAGGCTCTCGGGAAGGGTCGCTATGCCGTGTTTCACCCCGCAATGCACCAACGGGCCTTGGCGCGATTGGAGTTGGAAACGGATCTGCGGCGGGCGGTGGAGCGGGAGGAATTTGTCGCCTATTATCAGCCGATTATGAACCTTAGATCGGGGAAAATTGCCGCCTTTGAGGCCCTGATCCGTTGGCAGCATCCCGATAAAGGGCTAGTGGCTCCGGCTCATTTCATTGCGATCGCCGAGGAAACCGGTTTAATTGTCCCCATGGGGGCCTGGATTCTCGAAACTGCCGCCCAACAACTACAAACCTGGCAACAGCAATATGCCACAGCTACGAATTTGGTGATGAATGTCAACCTCTCAGGGCGACAAATGAATGAGTTGGGGCTGCTGGATATGATTACGCAGATTCTCCACGATACCCAATTAGCCCCCCATCACCTCAAGCTGGAAATTACCGAAAGTATGTTGATGAACAATGCCACCGAGGCGAAAAATATCCTGATGGCGTTGCGATCGCGCCACATTCAACTCGGCATTGATGATTTTGGCACAGGCTATTCTTCCCTGAGTTATCTGGATCAATTTCCGGTGAATACGCTCAAAATTGACCGCTCCTTTGTGATGCGGATGAAAGCGAATGGGGAGGATTCGGAAATTGTCCAGGCGATTATCAACCTAGCCCATATTTTGGGGATGGATGTGGTGGCAGAAGGGATTGATGCGCCAATGCAGGTGGCCTATCTGAAGCGGTGGGGTTGCGACTATGGCCAGGGTTATTATTTCGCCAAACCCTTGCCCCCCGAAGCCGCTGGGGAATTTCTAGCCCAGCATCTCTAATCGTAGGGGCGAAAAATTTTTCGCCCCCAAATTTTCGCCCCCACATCGAGGGTTTTCACAAAACAGAGGAGCAACAGCGCAGATTATGGCTTGGGTGGGGTTGATGATTGGCAATTCTCGCCTCCATTTTGTCGGGGTGGAAGGGGGTCAAGGGGTGGCCCATTGGCAGGGGGAGCATGGCCAGGGGCCGGATCATTTGCCCCAAGGGTGGCGACGCTGCCCCCTCTTTTTGGCCTCGGTTGTTCCCGCCCAAACCCAATTTTGGGGGAGTTATGGCCAAGAAATTACCCTCGCAGATATTCCCTTAAAAGGGATGTATTCGACGCTGGGGAGCGATCGCGCCCTGGCCGCCTACGGAGCCGCCCAGGATTACGGAACGCCTGTTCTCATGATTGACGGGGGCACGGCCCTGACCTTCACCGCCCTTACCCCTGGCCC